>NZ_JBHUKY010000023.1:363005-447281 GCF_042684125.1 Paenibacillus rhizoplanae
GCCGCAGCTCCAATGCGGGCCCGTTACTCTCCGGCTGTGCAGTCGCTGGCCGCCGAGCACGGCATCAACCTTGCGGCCGTGCCGGGCACCGGCCTGGGCGGACGTATCACACGCAAGGATGTGCTCACGTTCCTGGAGAGCGGAGCCGCAGCCGTTCAGCCTCCGGCCTCCGCCGCTGTCCCTGCTGCTGCGCAGGCCCCCGCCGTGCAGACGCCTGTATTCCAGCCGGTTCAGGATGAATTTCAGCCGGTCCGCAACTCCGGCCTGCACTTAAGCGAATCGCCGAAGATTCCGACGATTGAGATCGAAGGCGGACGGGGCAGCAGCTCGGAATATCTGATCGATGTGACGCCGATCCGCAACACGATTGCAACCCGGATGCGCCAGAGCGTCTCGGAGATTCCGCATGCCTGGACGATGATCGAGGTCGATGTGACCAATCTGGTGGTGCTGCGCAACAAGCTGAAGGATGAATTCAAGCGCAAGGAAGGGATTAACCTGACCTATCTCGCTTTTCTGATGAAGGCTGTGGTCAGTGCGATCAAGGATTACCCGATCATGAACTCCGTCTGGGCCGTTGACAAAATCATTGTCAAACGCGACATCAACATCTCGCTGGCCGTAGGCACAGAGGATTCGGTCATGACGCCAGTCATCAAAAAAGCCGATCAGAAAAATATCGCCGGACTGGCCCGCGAGATCGACGAACTGGCACTCAAGACACGTGAGGGCAAGCTGCGCCTGGACGATATGCAGGGCGGCACGTTCACGGTGAACAACACCGGCTCGTTCGGCTCGATTCTGTCTTATCCGATCATCAACTATCCGCAGGCGGCGATTCTGACTTTTGAATCCATTGTCAAAAAGCCTGTCGTCATCAATGATATGATTGCCGTACGTTCGATGGCGAATATCTGCCTGTCGCTGGATCACCGGATTCTGGACGGAGTCATCAGCGGACGGTTCCTGCAGCGCGTGAAGGATAATGTGGAAGGCTACACCCCGGAGACGAAGCTCTACTAAGTAAGGCGGCTGCGGACCCCTAGGACAGGGAGAATGAGAAGCAAAGGGGAACTTACGATCATGGAGAATTTGAACCTAAGCAAACTTACAGTTACCATTCTTCCGCTGATGGAGTACGGGGCGGCCTGGGAGCTGCAAAAGGAAGCGGTGCATGCGATTGACGCGGGCACTGCTTCCGAGCAGCTGATTCTTTTGCAGCATCCGCCCACGTACACCATCGGTTCGCAGAATCATCCGGAGCATCTGCTCCTCAGCGGGGAACAACTCAGGCAGCAGGGAATTGCGCTGTTTGAGATTGACCGCGGGGGAGATATTACATATCATGGGCCCGGCCAGCTGGTCGGGTACCCGCTTTTGAAGCTGGGCGAGAACGGCAAGGTTGATCTGCACGGCTATCTGCGCAGGCTGGAGTCGGTTATTATTGCGTACCTGGAGGCCTATGGAATTACGGGAACCCGCAAGCAGGGGTATACCGGGGTGTGGGTCGGTGATGAGAAAATCTGTGCAATCGGTGTAAAATTCAACAAGTGTAAATTCCGCAGGGGGTTTGTCACCAGCCATGGTTTCGCCTTCAACGTATCGGCCGGAATCGGGCAAAGCGGCTTCACAGGGATTATCCCCTGCGGTATTGCGGAATACGGAGTGACCTCGCTTGAGGAATGCACGGGACGCGCTTTTGACATCGGGACGGTTGCTGAAGAGCTGGTGCCGCATTTCCTGGAGCAGTTTCCGTATAGCCAAACAGCGCCCGGGGAATCCGGACGCTGTTACTTAAGTGCTAAGCGTGATTAACCGGCCAAAAAAGGTTCGATGACGAACAGCACCGTAGAGGCGATCATAGCGAACAGCATGATGTAGATGATAATGCGAAACCATTTTTGTCGTTGCATGAGTGACTCCTTTGAGATTAGTTTAAGTTATGAGCATAAGCCCACAATTGAACGCAGTACAACCATTGTAACGTATCTGAGAAAGAGAGGGAAGTCCATATGATATCACAAGACCGATTGATCCATGAGTTCATGGAACTTGTCCAGATTGACAGTGAGACCCGGAATGAACGGCAGATTGCCGATGTGCTTAAGGAGAAGTTCAGCAGCCTGGGCCTTACCGCGACAGAAGATGACTCTCAGGAGAGAACGGGACACGGAGCTGGCAACCTGTTCGTGACCTGGCCTGCGGACAGCGGAGTGAGCGCGCCGAAGCTGCTGTTCACCTGCCATATGGATACCGTAGTGCCCGGCCAGAAGATCAAGCCTACCCTGGGGGAAGACGGCTGGATTCGAAGCGATGGCAGCACGATTCTTGGAGCGGATGACAAAGCGGGACTGGCTGCCTTGTTCGAAGCGATCCGGGTTATTCAGGAGCAGAAGCTGCCGCACGGGCAGATTCAGTTCGTGATTACGGCAGGCGAAGAGTCCGGGCTGATGGGCGCACGCGCGATGGACCCGGCACATCTGGATGCAGATATGGGCTTCGCGCTGGATTCCAACGGTGAAGTGGGAGCCATCGCTATTGCAGCACCCGCACAGGCAAAGGTAACGATGCAGATCTTCGGCAAATCCGCCCATGCAGGCGTGAACCCGGAGGATGGCATCAGCGCCATTCAGGTAGCGAGCAAAGCGATTTCGGCCATGAAGCTTGGACGGATCGACAAGGAGACCACAGCGAATATCGGCAAGTTTGCCGGCGGCGGCCCGACGAATGTGGTCTGCGATCATGTGCAGCTGGATGCGGAGGCCCGCAGTATTGTGCAGGAGAAGGTAGAGAAGCAGATTGCCTCCATGCGGGAGGCGCTGGAGACTACCGCGCGCGACCACGGCGCGCAGAGTGAATTCCGCAGCGAGATTATCTATCCGGCGTTCAGCTTTAATGGGAATGATCCGGTTGTTCAATTGGCTGACCGGGCGATCACTTCGCTGGGCCTGACTACCCGGCTGTTCGCCTCCGGCGGCGGCAGTGATGCCAATGTGTTCAACGGCCTGAACGTTCCGGTTGTGAATCTGGCGGTTGGCTACGAGGATATCCACACCACGCAGGAGCGGATCAAGGCTGCAGACATCGTCAAGGTGGCCAGCCTGGTCGTTGCCATTGTGGCCGAGAGCCAAAAGGGCTAAGCCGATAAGAGGCTTTGCAGGAATCCGGCCAGGCCAAGGCTTTTGCTAAGGCGGTCTGCTGCCGCTTATGAATAACATTAAAGGAGCTGCTTCCGGGATGAACCGGGAGACAGCTCCTTCTTATACCCTCGAATATAATGGACGCCCACTGGAAGAACGAAGCGGCATTATCCAGCCTTGGAAGCTTTGATCCGCGAATCTGCCTGGAGCAGCAGGATGTAAGCCAGGGGCATATCGCGCCCGTATTGCTTCATCCACCCGGCCATTACGGCCATAATCTGTTCCGGTTTACCTACCATTGTAACTGCGGATGAGCTTGCTTGGACAAGGATGTCATTCATGCCTGCATTCCTTCTTTCTTCTTAAGTTTGCTATAATACACCCTATGCATAACGATGCCAAAGGAGACCACAAATCTATGAAAAAAGATGAAATAAACCGCAACCCCGCATTGGATGAAGAAACATTGTCAACAAAGCCGATTTTTGCAGGCCACATTATTTCGCTTCAGGTGGATACTGTGAGACTGCCGGACGGCAACACCGCAACCCGGGAAGTCGTGAAGCACCCTGGAGCTGTAGCCGTGCTGGCCTTGAATCAGGGTAAAATGCTGGTCGTGGAGCAGTACCGTCAGCCGATGCACCGTACCGAGGTGGAGATTCCCGCAGGCAAGCTGGACCCGGGCGAAGATCCGCTGGCGGCTGCGGGCCGTGAGCTTCAGGAGGAGACCGGATTTCACAGCGGGGGGCTGAAGCTGCTGAAGTCGTTCTATACCTCTCCCGGCTTCGCCGACGAGATCATTCACCTCTATGTGACCGAGGATGCCCAGCCGGGCGAGATGGCGCTGGATGAGGATGAGTTCCTGGAGGTCTCCGAGCTGACGCTGGAGGAAGCCTACCAGTACATTGCGGACGGACGTATTGCCGATGCCAAGACGATGATGGCGGTCTATGCCTGGCATCTGTATACGCTGACAGGCCAATGGCACTAGCAGGGGAACTCAGCAGCGTCTACTGCGATCTGCATGTGCATATCGGACGGACTTCGGAGGGCCAGGCGGTCAAAATCAGCGGTAGCCGTGACCTCACCTTCGCCGGAATTGCTAAGGAAGCGGCGGAGCGCAAGGGGATTGGCCTGATCGGCATTATCGACAGCCACTCCCCGGGCGTGCTGCGTGATATTCATGCTGCGCTTGATTCCGGGGAGATGACGATAGCAGAAGGCGGCGGAATTGCCTACAGGGGGACAACGATCCTCCTGGGGACCGAGATCGAGATCCGTGAGCCTGGGCGGCGGGAGTGCCATGTCCTGGCCTTCATGCCGGACGTCGGGACGATGGAGGATTTCAGCACCTGGATGAGCGCCCATATGCGCAATGTGAACCTCAGCTCCCAGCGCCTGTACGCCCCTTCAAGGGTGCTTCAGGACGAGATTACCGGGCGGGGCGGGCTGCTGATCCCGGCCCATATTTTCACGCCTCACAAGGGGCTCTATGGCTGTGCGGCCGAGCGGATGGCTGAGTTATTCGATCTGGAACGTATCGCAGCGGTGGAGCTTGGTCTCAGTGCGGATTCAGAGATGGCAGGGTATATCTCGGAGCTTGACCGTTACAGCTTCCTGACCAATTCCGATGCCCATTCCCTCGGCAAAATCGGCCGCGAGTACAATGTCATCGAGATGCGGGAGCCCTCCTTCGAGGAGCTGAAGCTGGCGCTCCAGCGCTCGGAAGGACGCAGGGTCAGCGCCAACTTCGGGCTGAATCCCCGGCTGGGCAAATATCACCGGACCTACTGCGGCGGCTGCGGCAGCATCATCGATGAAGCCTACAGCACCTCGGAGCGCTGCCCGTATTGCGGCAGTCCGAAGCTGGTCCAGGGTGTGCTGGACCGTATTCTGCAGATTGCCGACCGTTCGCTGCCGCAGGTTCCGGATTACCGGCCTCCGTACCAATACCAGGTGCCGCTGGAGTTCATTCCAGGCCTTGGCAAGCGTAAGCTGAACCTGCTGCTGGAGGCTTTTGGCACAGAGATGAACATTCTGCACCGGGCTGCGGAAGCCGAGCTTGCCGCTGTAGCGGGGGCAGAGCTGGCGGGGCTGATCGTGCTGGCCCGCAGCGGGCGGCTCGTTCTCTCTTCAGGAGGTGGAGGCACCTACGGCAAGGTGCTCAAAAGCTAAGGACAAGTCATAGATCAGGACATTCCCTCATATGGTGTAACATGTGACCGGAAAGGGGAATGTCAGGGTGCGCAGTTTAAAGCTGATGGTGAAGGAACAGACGCCTCTTTATATTTTTGTCGCGGTATTATTTCTGGTCGGGGTGGTCTTCGGAGCGCTTATTGTCACTGCGCTTACGCTGGATCAGCAGCAGGAGCTGGGCGATTACTTAAGCAATTTCTTCGTGACGGTCGATCAGCAGGGACTGCCTGCCGCGCAGGATTCATACTGGAGCATCGCCGCTTTTCATCTGAAGTGGGTCGGCCTGATCTGGGTGCTGGGCTTGTCTGTGATCGGACTCCCGGGAATTCTGATTCTGGATTTCCTCAAAGGCGTGCTGATCGGCTTCACCGTCGGCACTCTGGTCAGCCAATATTCCTGGCACGGCATGCTGTTCGCCCTGGTCTCCGTCGCTCCGCATAATCTGGTGCTGATTCCGGTGTTGCTGGTATGCAGCGCGGCTGCCCTAGGGTTCTCCCTGCTGATGATCCGCAGCCGTGTGCTGGGACAGCAGCGCCGCACGCAGGTGACTCATCCGTTCATGATGTATACGCTGCTCTCGCTGGGGATGGCGCTGCTGGTGATGGGAATCTCCGGCTTCGAGGCCTGGGTGACACCGGTGATGATGCGCTGGGTTACGCCGATGCTGGTGTCGGCCGCATGAGGAAGAATTTTCAAATATGGAGGATCTGTGAACGCGCGGGCTAGTCCTATTGAGATGCTAAAACCGTTTGACTTCTCAAAGGAAATCCCCCTATAATGGAAGAAGTGGCTTGAAGCCCGGTGTGGTAATTTTCCAAGGGGGAGGCAGACAATGGAAGCCCGAATAGACAAGATTAAGCAACAACTACAATCCCAAGGATACAAGCTTACACCTCAACGGGAAGCGACCTTAAGAGTTCTCCTGGAGAACGAGGATGATCATTTAAGTGCGGAAGATGTATTCATGCTTGTGAAAGAGAAGGCACCCGAGATCGGTCTTGCCACCGTGTATCGTACCCTGGAACTGCTTAGCGAGCTTCATGTCGTGGAGAAGATCAATTTCGGAGACGGTGTGGCCCGCTATGACCTGCGTACGGATACGGCGAAGCATCATCACCATCATTTGATTTGTGTGCAGTGCGGAAGTATGGATGAGATTCGTGAGGATTGGCTGGGACCGCTGGAAGAGCGGCTGGAGCAGGAATACAACTTCACGGTGGTTGATCATAGACTTGATTTTCACGGAATATGCCACCGCTGCAAGGATAAGAATCCGGCAGAGGACAATACTCCCGAATAAGCGTATATAGAATGTGGACTTAAGAATGCTTCATTGCGGATTTCCTAAGTTCATCTTCGGATGAGGAATGACCGCGCAAGCTCTCCCCCGGCTGAATGGCTGGAGGGGAGCTTTTTGATTGCCCGGAGAGTGGTTAGCGGGCTGCGGCGGGGGGACGAAAGGGATAAATCCCATTAAATTCGCTGAAAATGGGCTGAATGAGGTATTGAAAGGGATAAATCCCATTAAATCCGCTGAAAATGGGCTGAATGAGGGAATGAAAGGGATAAATCCCATTAAATCCGCTGGAAATGGGCTGGACGGGGAAATGAGAGGGATAAATCCCATTGAATTCGCTGGAAATGGGCTGGACGGGGGAATGAAAGGGATAAATTCCATTAAATTCGCTGAAATTGAGCTGGACGGGTAGTTGAAGTGGAGTAAATGAAGAGCATTAGTGCACCTGATTCCAGCCAAAGTACGCTATATGAGCAAATGAAGAGCATTAGTGCACCTGATTTCGACAGAGCCGTCTCAGTGAGAGCGGCCAGGAGCCAAATATTACTTAACATACATAACATGGCCCTCCGGCGCATAAAGTGAAGGACGAGTTCTACTTGCCGCCCGGCCATGCGCTTACCCAGGCGCAGCAGAAGGGGAGCATGTGCACTGTATACGTATACTTCAGGATGCAGACGCAAACGCTTATATCATTTTGAGGAGGCTGCCTGGATGATTATTTCTCTGCCCCGCACGGTGCGCCGGCTGTATTTCATGACGATGCTTGTGGCGGTAAGCTGTGTGCTGTATTATGTTTTGAGCTGGGTCAGCGCATGGATCAGTCCGACCCGCAATGTTGAGATTCCGGAAGGCACCGCCGTCCGGGCGTTTCAGGATGTCCAGTACGGTGAACAGGGGCAAAGCGCGGCGGAGCGCCTGCGCCTTTTTTACTGGTACGGGGAGTAACGGGACGGATGCAGGATTAAGGGAGAAGTATGTCGAATCAATCTATAGCATGTCATGGAACAACGCTGTTCCGGCTGCTGGACCTAAACCCGCTGCGAAGCCGCATGAAGCAGCCTGAGTCTGACAGGAGCGTGAATTGATGAAGTCATACTTACAGCCGTTTATGCAGTATTTGTCCGGGGACAAAGGATTGTCTCCTAGTACGCTGGAATCCTATGGACGGGATATTTCGCAGTTTCTGGAGTTTACGGAAGAGCGAGGCCTGGACGCGGCCGAAGAGATTAGAAGAACACATATTATGCTCTATCTGGGTGCCCTGCGCGGAGCAGGGAAGGCAGCAGCCACGGTGAACCGGAATACGGTATCGCTGCGCGCCTATTTTCATTTTTTGCTGAAGGAACGGCTGATTGTCCAAGATCCTACGCTGGATATGGAAGCCATCAAGCCGAGTCACAAGCCGCCGATCATTCTTAGTATTGAGGAGATTGAGCGTCTGCTGGCGGCTCCGGATGAAGCTGCTCCCCAGGGGATGCGCGATAAGGCTATGCTGGAGCTGCTGTATGCGACAGGTATCCGTGTGACGGAGCTGATCTCGCTGAATGTGGAGGATGTGAATACATCCTTGCGGTTCGCGCGCTGCAGCGGCGCCTCCGGCAAGGAGCGTGTGGTCCCGATTGGCGTGATTGCTGCGGATTGCGTAGCCCGTTATATCTCGGAGATGCGGGACAAGCTGCTGCGTGCGAGCCGGGAGGAGCCTGCGCTGTTCCTGAATAGTCTGGGCGGACGGCTGACCCGTCAGGGCTTTTGGAAAATCATCAAAAAATACGCGCGTGAAGCTCAGATCGAGCAGGACATCACACCGCATACCCTGCGTCACTCCTTTGCTGCGCATTTGCTGGAAGGCGGAGCCGACCTGCGCTCTGTGCAGCAGATGCTGGGCCATTCCGATAGTTCGACCACTCAGATTTACAGCGGAATTGCCCGCAAGAATATGAAGGAGGTCTACGAGAATCATCATCCCCGGGCGAAATAGCCGGCTGTACTGGGGTGAGGGACCTTAGTAATACGGGCGGGCGGATTGGATTAAGCCGAAAAGATGCTTTTTGTGAGTAAGAAAGTTATGATGGAATCATACTGAAGAAATCGCTCCCGGGAGAGGTTCTCCCGGAGTTTCTTCATGCTTAGAGCAGACGACAGAATTATGCAAACTATAAAAGGAGTGAAGACGGCAATGTCCTCATTTAAACGCATCGGATTTATTGTTCTGGATAGTGTAGGTATCGGTGAAGCGCCGGATGCCGCTGATTTCGGAGATACAGGCTCCCATACGCTCGGACATATTCTGGAACGGGTTCCGGGTCTTAAGCTTCCGAATCTGCAGCAGCTCGGGCTGGCGAATATTGCCCCGCTGCCGCCGCTTGAACCGGTAACAGCCCCTACAGGCTACTACGGTAAAATGCAGGAGGTATCCGTAGGCAAGGACACGATGACCGGCCACTGGGAGCTGATGGGGCTGAAGATCGAGGTTCCTTTTAACACCTACTTCGACGGCTTCCCGGCGGAGCTGATTGAGAAATTCGAAGCGGCTACCGGACGCAAGGTCATCGGCAACAAGCCCGCTTCCGGCACCGAGATTCTCGTGGAATACGGCGAGGAGCAGATGAAGACGGGCGCATGGATTGTGTATACTTCGGCGGATAGCGTGTTCCAGCTTGCAGCGCATGAAGATATTATCCCTCTGGAGGAGCTGTACAGCGCCTGCCGGATCGCCCGTGAGCTGACGATGGCTCCTGAGTTCTCCGTAGGCCGCGTGATTGCCCGCCCTTATGTCGGCCAGCCGGGGAATTTCGTGCGTACACCGAACCGCCATGATTATGCGGTGAAGCCGCCGGAGCCAACGGTGATGAATGCGCTGGAGGATATCGGCAAGGATGTGATTGCTGTCGGCAAGATCAATGATATTTTTACCGGTGAAGGGGTAACCGCAACCTATCCGACCAAAAGCAATGAACACGGCATCCAGATTACCATCGACGAGCTGCGCAAGCCGTTTAACGGATTCCTGTTCACCAATCTGGTGGACTTCGATTCCCTCTACGGCCACCGCCGTGATCCGGAAGGCTACGGCCGTGCGCTGGAGGTATTCGATCAGGCGCTGCCTGAGCTGCTCGCTACGCTTGGTGAGGATGATCTGCTGATCATCTCCGCAGACCATGGCAATGACCCGATCCATGCCGGAACGGACCACACGCGCGAATATGTGCCGCTTCTGGTCTACAGCCCGAGATTTAAGACTCCCGGCAGCCTGGGCATCCGCCATACCTTCTCGGATGTGGCCGCCACAATCGCCGATAACTTCGGGGCGAAGGCTCCGCAGTACGGGACAAGCTTTTTGGCTCAACTAATCTAATTCTGGAGGAAACCAAACCATGACCACCGTAACCTCAAGCAAAATTCAAGAAGCAGCCGTATACATCAAAGATAAATGTACCGTCGCCCCCGAAATCGGGCTGATCCTGGGCTCCGGCCTCGGCGTTCTGGCGGATCTGATCACTGATGAAGTTGTTATTCCTTATCATGAAATCCCCCATTTCCCGGTGTCCACGGTAGAAGGACATGAAGGCGAGCTGCTGATCGGCATGATCGAAGGCCGCCGCGTAGTCATGATGAAGGGCCGCTTCCACATGTATGAAGGCTACGGACCTGAGGTTACAGCCTTCCCGGTACGGGTGATGAAGGAGCTGGGCGTAACCAGCCTGCTGGTCACCAACGCTGCCGGTGGCGTCAACACCGAATACACACCGGGCGATCTTATGCTGATCACGGACCATCTGAACCTGACCGGACGCAATCCGCTGAGCGGACCGAATGACAATGCGCTGGGTGTACGGTTCCCGGATATGTCTTCAGCTTACAGCCCGCGTCTGATTGCAGCTGCCAAGGAAGCTGCCGCCGCACTGAATTTCGAGTTCAAGGAAGGCGTATACGCCGGTCTGCTCGGACCGAACTATGAGACCCCTGCTGAGATCGTGATGCTGCGCCGCCAGGGAGCAGATGCCGTAGGCATGTCCACCGTATCCGAGACCATCGTTGCCCGTCACGCCGGGATTGAAGTGCTGGGTATTTCCTGCATCACCAACATGGCAGCCGGTATTCTTCCGCAGCCGCTGAATCACGCAGAGGTGATGGAGACCGCTGAGCGTGTGCGCGAGCAGTTCCTGAAGCTTGTGCTTGCTTTTATTCCAAAAATGTAGGTACTGCTTCACATACGCCTTATTCTATACACAATTCATATCCGGGAGGATCAACCTATGACAACACCAACAACAGTTCCATACGGCACTCAGGTTCAGGAAGCCGCTGCTTATATTCAATCCAAATTCGGCGGTTATACACCGGCTATCGGCCTTATTCTGGGTTCAGGTCTTGGAGACCTGGGCGATCAGATCGAAGATGCGGTATATCTGCCTTATGAAGAAATTCCGCATTTCCCGCGTTCAACGGTAGAAGGCCATGCCGGACGGTTCGTGATTGGTAAGCTGGAAGGCAAGGATGTTATGATCATGCAGGGCCGTTTTCACTATTATGAAGGTTATGAGATGCGCAAGGTAGTTCTTCCGGTCTATGTAATGGCTATGCTGGGCATCGGCACCCTTGTCATTACCAACGCTGGCGGCGGGATGAACAGAGCGTTCAAGGCAGGCGACCTGATGCTGATTACCGACCACCTCAATATGACCGGCGACAACCCGCTGATCGGACCGAATGATCCGGAGCTGGGCGTAAGATTCCCTGATATGTCCAGTGCCTATGACCCTGAATATATCGAACTTGCGAAAAAGCTTGCAGGCGGAGTTACAGGTGTGGACGGCGAAGCGCTTGTTCTGCAGGAAGGCGTATATGCCGGCATCAGCGGCCCTACTTATGAGACCCCGGCTGAGCTGAAAATGCTGGCTTATCTCGGCGGCGATGCCGTAGGAATGTCCACCGTGCCGGAGGTTATCGTAGCCAGCCACAGCAAGCTGCGTGTGCTCGGCATTACCTGTATCACCGACATGGCGATTGGCGATGAGCTGGAGCCGTTGACCCATGAGCAGGTGGTAAAAGTGGCGAACCTGACCAAGCCTAAATTCATCGGACTGGTGCGTGCCTTCGTCCGTGAGGTACAGATCTGATGCGTGCCGTTGATCTCATTCAAAAGAAAAGAGACGGCGGGGAGCTCAGCCGTGAAGAAATCGCTTTTCTGATTCAAGGCTACAGCAAGGGGGAGATCCCGGATTACCAGATTTCCGCCTGGGCGATGGCCGTGTATTTCCGCGGAATGAACGCGCGGGAGACCGGCGATCTGACCCTGGAGATGGCGATGTCCGGCGACCAGGTGGACCTTAGCCCGATTGCAGGCATCAAGGTGGACAAGCATTCTACCGGAGGCGTGGGTGATAAGACGACGGTTGTGCTTGCACCGCTGGTCGCAGCGGCCGGAGTTCCGGTAGCCAAAATGTCCGGGCGCGGCCTCGGCCACACCGGTGGCACACTGGATAAGCTGGAGTCCATTACAGGCTTCTCGGTGGAGATGGACCGGGAACGGTTCTTCGCCCAGGTGGGCGAGATCGGCGCGGCTGTGATTGGCCAGTCCGGTAACATCACGCCGGCGGACAAGAAGCTGTATGCCCTCCGTGATGTGACGGCCACAGTGGAATCCATTCCGCTTATTGCCAGCTCCGTCATGAGCAAGAAAATTGCCGCAGGCGCGGACGCTATCGTGCTGGATGTGAAGACAGGCAGCGGCGCGTTCATGAAGACGCTGGACGATTCCATTGCGCTCGCCCAGGCGATGGTGGATATCGGCACTCACCTTGGCCGCAACACCGTTGCTGTCATCAGCGACATGGATCAGCCGCTGGGCTTCGGCATCGGCAATGCTCTGGAGATCAAGGAGGGCATCGAGACCTTGAACGGCCACGGGCCGAAGGATCTGCAGGAGGTCTGCCTGATCCTGGGCAGCCAGATGCTCGTACTTGGCGGCAAGGCGAAGGACGAAGAAGAAGCACGCTCCATGCTGCTGTCTCATATCGAAGACGGCAGTGCGCTGGATAAATTCAAGCAGATGGTGTCTGCCCAAGGCGGCGATGTCACACAGATTGAATCGCCGGACACGCTGCCGTCCGCCCGCAAGTTCATCGAAGTGAAGGCGGCAACGGCAGGTTATGTGGAGAGTATCCAGGCCGAAGAGATCGGTGTGGCCGCGATGCTGCTCGGTGCCGGACGCGAGACGAAGGAGTCCGTGATCGATCTGGCGGTCGGCATTCAGCTATCGCTGAAGGTCGGCGACGCCGTTGCCGCAGGCGATATTCTGGCAGTGCTGCATGTGAACGATGCCAGCGAAGGCAAGGTGAAGGAGGCCGAAGCCAAAGTGCTGGAGGCTTACCGCATCTCCGCTCAGCCGGTTCCGGCGCAGCCGCTGGTTTTTGCGCTGGTGACCAAGGATGGGGTAACGCGGTATTAGAGCGGACTCCGGTTTAGTCGTTCCGGATAGCTGAATTTCATAGAAATGACCAAACAAGCCGTACAATCAGCAAATTGCTGTTGTGCGGCTTGTTTTGGTTTGTTTGGTTGGTTTGATTGGTTTGTTTTGATCTGGATTGGGGTGGTTGGGCTGGTTGGGTTATTCAGGAGACCCCGTAGGATGCAAGTGGAAAAAAGGCAATTAATTTTCCTTGAATGAACGATAATTGGTTTTTAGTTGGAAAAAGTACATTTGATTATTCAATATACCCGCCTAAGAGGAGGAATCAGTAAAATTAAGTGACGTTTATCCATTTATTGTAGGGGGTGTGGTCCATATGCTGGAAGGAAGTGTACAAATTCCACTTATTTCATAATCCTCTGTGCTGCTCCGTGCGGACACACCTTTTTACAGCGGCAGAATTTCCTCCACGGCCAGCATCATCCGATAGACATCTCCACTTTGGTTGCTGAGAGCAGTGAAGGCGGCACCACTTGCCGGATAGACTGCGGAGCGGAAGGAGATGCCGGGATCGTAGCCCATGATATGATATTTCAATATCTCACCGTTACGGATCGAGATCCATACTCCATAGCCATAACGGGTGTCCTCATCCACATGAATATGCGGTGTGAGCAGCAGGGCTGTCGTCTCGGGCTGCAGCAGCTTGTGCGTGAGCAAGCCTGTCCATAACTTCTGCATATCCGCTGCTGTGACAAAAGCACCTCCATCGCCGCCGCCCACAACCGGAAGAGAGTAAATGTTACTGATACTTTGACCGTTACCGTTGTCTATATAACCTAGAGCTGTGTTGGCCGGGAGGGCATCAAAGGCGAAGTAACCGGAATCCTGCATCTCGCAAGGCCGGAAAATATGTTGTTCCACATAATCCGTGAACTTCATCCCGCTGACCGTTTCTATGAGCAGGCTAAGCATAATGTAACCCGCGTTGTTGTAGTGGAACCGCTCGCCAGGACTGAATTTCATCGGCAGTGCCGCGAACATGGGCAGGAAATCAACGGGCCGCCTTAGTGTGTACATCGGGGTATCGTTCCAGAGTGCAGCGAAATCCTCCATCGTCTCCTCATCAAAATAATCCGGAATTCCCGAGCTATGCGTCAGCAGCTCATGTACCGTGATCTCCGGGTCAAACAAAGGAAACTCCAGTTCGTGCAAGATCTCCAGTACTTTGCTGTCAAAAGAAAGCTTGCCCTGCTCCGCCAGCTGGCAGACGGCTATCGCTGTGAATAGCTTGCTCCCGGAAGCAAGCCCGAAGCGGGTATCCACCCGGTTGCTCCGTTCCTCCGTGATATTGGCCTGGCCGTAAGCCGCTTCTGCGAGAGTCTGTTCCTTGTGCGAGACCTGCACCACCCCCGAGAACCCGGAGCGCCGGGCTTCTTCGCCGATGAGTGTATCGAGCCGTTCTGGCTCTACTATCTGTTCCCGCTTCATGTACTGACCTCTTTTCTTAGATTTTGATGGTATAACCTTTCTTATATTCGCGGATTTGGATAGCATTCCCTTTATTTGTTGCTTTGTACTAAGGCAGAGTTCAGGCATTTGGAAGAAGAGTGTCCTCGGACGTAAGGTTTATCTGCAAAGGACAAGAAATGCTGTCTACGTTTGGCAGGGCGGTACATTGTGGACATTTTGTGGTTTGAGATAGTATAAATGCAAACATCACAAACATGAGCATGCATCCGGGGAGGAATTAGAATGGCACTTCATCAAACGATTACAGTCTTGAACGCACTGGACAGCGCTTATGTTAACGGTAAGCAGGTCAAGCAGTTATTCGCAGAATATCCTGCGGTTAAGGTTGAGATTCAGAAGGTGGAAGGGGAGAAGGGCAGCACAGAATTCGTCAAAATCACGATCCCGGGCAGCGAAGGCAAGCTTGGCGGCGGCTCTGCCCCTACGTTCGGCATTGTCGGCAGACTGGGTGGTATCGGGGCGCGCCCCAGCCGGATTGGCCTGGTCTCTGATGCAGACGGTGCGGTAGCGGCGATTGCTTCTGCGCTGAAGCTGGCAGACATGCAGACCAAAGGGGATGTGCTGCTGGGGGATGTTCTGGTGACCACCCATATTTGCCCGGATGCTCCGACCCTGCCGCACGAGCCGGTGGATTTCATGGATTCCCCTGTGGATATTCTGCAGATGAATGAGCATGAAGTGCTGCCGGAGATGGAAGCGGTTCTCTCCATTGATACGACCAAAGGCAACCGTGTGGTTAATCACAAAGGGATCGCCATCTCGCCGACGGTCAAAGAAGGATACATTCTGCGGGTGAGTGAAGATTTACTGCGGATCAAGGAGATGACGACAGGACAGTACCCGGTTACTTTTCCGGTGACGACTCAGGATATTACCCCTTACGGCAACGGGCTGTATCATATCAATTCCATTCTTCAGCCTGCGGTAGCTACCTCTGCTCCGGTGGTGGGTCTGGCGATTACTGCCCAGTCTATGGTTCCGGGCTGCGGTACCGGCGCCAGTCATGAGGTGGATATTGCTCAGGCGGTGCGTTTTGCTATCGAGACGGCCAAGGAAGTAACGCAGGGAACGTGCTCTTTCTACAACGAAGCAGAGTTTGCCAAAATTACTGAGCTGTACGGCTCCATGAGCGTGCTGCAGACACTGGGCAAACCGGCAGTCACTTCTCAATAACAGGATAACGGATGTACGATTACAGTCAGGCGCTGAGCTTCCTTCAGCGCCTGCTCTGTTAGCACAGGTTAGCACAGCTTGGCTGTAACCCATAGCGTCTGGAGGAACAAAGATGAAGAATATCGGGCTGATTACGATTGGGCAAGCACCCAGGCAGGATGTTGCGCCTATCCTTGAGAAATATCTGGAGGGCAAGGCGGGACTGGTACAGTCCGGGGTGCTGGACGGATTCACGGCTGAACAGGTTAAGGAGTATTACAGTCCAGCCCCGGGGGAGTACGTGTTGACCACCCGTATGACAGACGGGTCTGCTGCCGTCATCTCCCGGGAGCGGATACAGTCTGTTCTGCAAGGGAAGATTGATGCTATGGAAGCCGCCGGGATTCGGACGATCCTGCTGGCTTGCACGGGAGTTTTTCCGGGGCTGCATACGTCTGTTGCCCATCTGATTGAGCCGGACCGGATCATTCCTCCGGTTGTGCAGGCGATGCTGGACGGGCGCCGTCTGGGACTGATTGGTCCTTTGCCCGAGCAGGAGGACGCAATGATTGAGAAATTCGCAGGTGCCGGAGCCCGGTTGCCGTTCGCAGCAGCTTCACCTTATACGGGTACGGAAGCGGATTTTCGCGCCGCAGCAGAGCGTCTGAAGGATCGCGCGGATGTGATCGTGCTTGACTGTATGGGATATGTGGAGCAGCATAGACAGTGGGCGGCCTCCGCAGGAGTGCCTGCCGTGCTGTCCAATGCCCTGATGGGCAAGCTGGTAGCAGAAATGGTATAACCCGGGAGGAAATGAAGATGAGTGAGCAAAGAATACAGATTAGCATGAATGTTCTTAAGGATTGTCTCGGGCTTGCCAGCGGAGAACTGCTGGCTGTAGTAGCCGACGATGATAAGCGTGATCTGGCCGAGTCGGTCTATGAGGCGGGCAAGCGGCTGGGAGCGGAATCGATGCTGCTGGTTATGCAGCCGCGGAGCAGATCGGGGGAGGAGCCTCCGGCTCCGGTAGCCGAAGCTATGGCTAAGGCGGATGTGGCCGTATGTATTACGACCCATTCGATGACACATACGGCGGCGCGCAAGCAGGCAGCCGCAGCGGGAACCCGGGTAGCGACCATGCCGGGGATCACCGATGATATGTTCAGCCACGGGGCGATCACTGCGGACTATGGGCAGGTGAAGGCGCTGACCGAGCAGGTAGCTGCGCTGTTGTCTGCGGGCAACCGGGTGCGTGTGGAGAAGGAGGGGCTAGTTCTTAGTTTCTCTATTGACGGCCGGGATGGCATTCTCAGCACCGGGCTATACCTCAATCCGGGCGAATCGGGCAACCTGCCCTCCGGTGAAGCTTATATTGCGCCGCTGGAAGGTACTGCTACCGGCCAGATTAAGGTGGATGGCTCGGTTGCGGGGATTGGCGCACTGGATAGTCCGATGGTGCTGACTGTAGAGCAAGGGCGGCTGATCCATGCCGGCGGGGAGCATGGCGGCAAGCTGCTTGACATGCTTGGCGATGGCGATGGCAGGCTGCTGGGCGAATTCGGCATCGGGACCAACAACAAGGCCCGGATTACAGGTGTGGTGCTGGAGGATGAGAAGGTATACGGGACGATCCATGTGGCTTTTGGCAGCAATAATACCTTCGGCGGGGTCGTTGCGGCTGGCGTACATATTGATGCTGTGGTCATGAAGCCGGATGTGTACATCGACGACAAGCTGATTATGCAGGCTGGGGAATTGCTGTAACTGCTGTTACTGCTGCAAGAGACATTCACGCACTTTAATGGAGCAGGGGGAGACAGGATGCTTGGAATCATACGTGTCATTACATTGCAGGAGAGCTCTGCAATCCAGTTACATGGGGATTTAATTGAGCGGCGGTACGGTCTGCCGGTGATAAGCCGCTGCATCCCGGATCAGCCCCGGGGTGTGTATGATGCGCAGACAGAGGCGGAATCTATTCCAAAAATTATCACGCTTGCCCGGGAACTGGAGCAGCAGGGGTGTACGGCAATCGGCATCAGCTGTGCTGCTGACCCGGCGCTGGCGGAGGCGAGGGCGGCGGTGGGGGTTCCTGTTCTGGGGGCGGGCTCCTGCGCAGCCCTGATGGCCCTGGCCTATAGCAGCAGGATCGGTGTGCTGACCATTCTGGAAGAGGTGCCGCCACTGATCCGCAGCATTCTCGGCGGGGCTTATCTGGGCATGGACCGTCCTGACGGCGTTACAACTACGCTGGATCTGGGTGCGCCTGCCGGACGGACGGGCGCACTGGCGGGAGCCGCCCGGCTGGTAGAGCGCGGCGCCGAAGTCCTGGTGCTGGCCTGCACCGGCTTCGCAACGATCGGGCTGGCGGCTGAGCTGGAAGAGCGGCTGGGCATCCGCGCATTCGACCCCATCCTCTGCCTCGGTGCGGCAGCATCCGCCACGGCTGCGGGAGCAGCGAGGCGGGTGTAGATACACTGGCTCGGGTGTAGGTGCTGGCTTGGCTGCGAGAGCAGAGCGACGGTCGTAGGCGTTGGCCTGTAGGTGGGCTAAGAGGCTGTCGCACAGTTCAGCGGCTAATCATTGAGGTTGTATTTTGTTAAGCGTTCTTCCTGGCTAAGGCCGGGGAACGCTTTTTTTGATGATAAGCAATTGGCGAGGGAACAACCATTGGAATACCGGTGCTGATCTGTTGCTCGGGAGACCAATTGGGCGAATGAAGAGCATTAGTGCACCTGAATTCGGCGGAAGTGGTTTAGAGGAACGAATGAGGAGCATTAGTGCACCTGAATTCGGGAGAAGTGGGCTAGAGGAGCGAATGAGGAGCATTAGTACACCTGAATTCGGCAGAAACGGGCTAGAGTGGTGAATGAGGAGCATTAGTGCACCTGAATTCAGCGGATGGACCAGGAGGGGAGTAGTGGCGGGAGCATAGCTTTGGTGGAGCAGGAAAGTGGGGGTGGAGGAGTGAAATTACATTTTTATTGTTTTCAGTGAATGGGGTAGAAGACAAATCAGAGATATAGTTAGTTAAAGGTCAGTTGAATAGTTGTGGTGAGCCTGCGGATTTGAAAAGTTAGATAGGGGAGGGACCTAGTAAATTTATAGTACCGGTTTCGTTCATCTATATCCTTCCATATTATTCCTAAAGCGCTTTTACAACCGAAAATATGCCGTAATTGGATATCTATTTCCTGTGGCTTGGCATGAATCTCTGATAAACTAGCGGGAACGCAAAAAGTGGCTGGTGGCAGAGATGTGGCATATTTCAGGAAAAATCACGAAATACTGAAGACAGCAGAGGGAGGCGGAAGGGTGAATACACGAGGAATTACGCTGCGGGAGCTAATGGAGCTCTCAGTTCTTGGGAAAGCGAAGGTCATCAGCGGGGAGCAGGGGCTGGACCGGGTGGTCCGGTTCGTGGATATTATGGAGGTCCCGGATCTGAAGGGCTGGATCAGCGAAGGGGTGATGCTACTGACTACAGCCTATTCAATCCGTCATGATCCTTCACTGCTGACCGAGCTGATCTATACGCTCGACAATCTGGGCGCAGCGGCGCTGGCGATCAAGCCGGCCCGCTTCCTGAAGGAGATCCCCCAAGGGGCCATTGAGGCCAGCAATGCCTGCGGTCTGCCGATTGTGGAGATCCCGCCCGAGATTCCATATACGGATATCACCCAGCCGGTGATGGAGCTGCTGCTGGGGCGGCAGGCGATGCTGCTGCGCCGGGCCGAGGAGGTCTACCGCACGCTAACCACCATGGTGCTGGAGAACAGCGGTATTCAGGCGGTCAGTGACAGTGTGGCCGAATTCCTTAAGGCCCCGGTGGCACTCGTGGATACGGAGCGGAAGATAATTGTATCCTCCCCGGCAGACTATGACTGGGCGCAGAGCGCTGCGCCGCTGAGCTGGAACATCCATGTGGACCGCCGGACGGTTGCCCGGCTGCTCGTTGACAAGGAGCAGCTCGATGACATGGAGGAAGTGGGCATTGAGCAGGCAAGGCTCGTCTTCGCCTTGGAGCTGATGCGGCGTAAAGTAGCCGAGGATACGGAATTCCGGCTGCGCGGCAACTTCATCGATGAGCTGCTGACCCCGCCGCTGCCGTCGAGGCATGAGGTGCAGCGGCGGGCCCGCCAGCTTGGGATGAACCCCGAGCACAAGTGGGAGGTGGCCGTCATCGAAGGAGAGACGGCGCCGAGTGAGGAGACGGTGAACCGGCTGCTGGAACGGGAGGCGAAGAAGCGCGGAGTCACGCCGCACGTAGAATACCGTTCGAGCCGGGCGGTGCTGTTCCTGCCTACGCATGAGGGGCGCAGATTCACGCCGGGAGGAGATGCAGAGGAGCCGTGGGAGAAGACACTGAGCGGCTGGCTGCAGGACAAGGCAGAAGGCTTAAGCAGCTACCGCTGCGGCATCGGTACCTCGGAATACCTGTGGGACATCCACACCAGCTATAACGAGGCGCGCAAAGCGCTGTCGATTGCAAGAAGGCTGGGACAAGGCCCCGGCGGGATTACCCGCTATGAAGAGATGGAGGTCTATCATCTGCTGGAGGGGCTTGGCGGTCCGGGGTTCGAGCAGCTGTTCGAGCGCAAGCTGGGCAAGCTGCTGCAATACGACCAGGAGCATGACAGCAATATGCTGCTGACCTTCTATCATTATCTGGAGTGCCGGGGCAGTCTGATTGAGACGGCGAACAGCCTCTATATCCACCGCAACTCCGTCAAATACCGGCTGGAGCGGATTCGGGATATCACCGGCTTCGATCTGAATGATCCGCGTGAGCAGTTTGTCTGCCATTTGTGCCTGATTTACTACTACCTCCAGGAAAAATAGGGCGCTTTGGAAGATTTCAGGAATGCCGTGTGAGTAAATCTAACATTAATATGGGTTGATAGTGCACAACCGACAAACGGTTGTGCATTTTTTTAGCTGAACGGGACGTAGAGTGACTGTGAAATTCTATGTAGAATTAGCTCAACACTTTAATAAGACAAAGCATACACGTATTACCTGACATGAGAGCGGAATTCCGTCACAGAGGCACAGAAGTCGAATTTGTAAGGGGGTTGATTCATTGTTTGCTTATACATTAAAAAGACTCGTGCAGATGATTCCTGCCTTGCTTGGTATTATCGTCATCACCTTCATTCTGTCGAGAGTGCTGCCGGGTGATCCTGCGATTATGCTGGCCGGAGAGCAGGCTCCAGAGGAGATTGTGAACAAGATCCGCCAGGATATGGGGCTGGACAAGCCGCTGTATATCCAGTTCTTCGCTTACATCGGGCAGCTGCTGCAAGGCGACATCGGCTATGCCTATCACACCGGACATTCGGTCGCAAGTGACCTGGCCTCACGCTTCCCGGCTACGATTGAGCTGACCCTGGCCAGCATCCTGATTGCAATTCTGATCGCCATTCCCGTAGGCATTGTGGCCGCTACCCGTAAGGAATCCCTGCTGGATCACATCTCGCGTGTGTTCTCCCTGATAGGTGCTTGTGTGCCGATCTTCTGGCTCGGACTGATGTTCATCTATATCTTCTACTCCATTCTGGGCTGGGCGCCGGCACCGATGGGCCGGATCAGCGGGGATCTTAACCCGCCGGTGCATATCACCGGGCTGTACGTGCTGGACAGTATACTCTCCGGCGACACCGCTGCACTTAAAAGCAGCCTCGCGCATCTCGTGCTTCCGGCGATCTGCCTCAGTACCGGTACGATGGCGATCATCGCCCGGATGACCCGCTCCAGCATGCTGGAGGTGGTCGATCAGGACTTCGTCCGCACCGCCCGGGCCAAGGGGCTGCGGGAATCGGCCGTCATCTATAAGCACGCACTGGTCAATGCGCTGATTCCTACGCTAACGGTGCTCGGACTCCAGTTCGGCTTCCTGATGGGCGGCGCGGTCATCACGGAGACCATCTTCTCATGGCCGGGAATCGGCGGCTATGTCACCGACTCTATACTGGCGGCGGATTACGCGCCGATCCAGGCGTTCACCCTGGTCAGTGCCGTGCTCTACTGCGGAATTAACCTGGCGGTCGACCTGATCTACGGGTTCATTGACCCGAGAATCCGTTATGAATAGAACAGCTTGTGTGAGAGGAGGAGATTGCTTGTGAGCACTGCAGCACATTCAGCACAGGGCAGCCCGGCGAAGCCCGCACCGGCCAAGCCCAGAACCCTATTATCCCTGCTGCTGCACAACCGCCTGGCAGCCATCGGGCTGACCTTCATCCTGATCTGGACCGTGATAGCCATCTTCGCCCCCTGGCTGGCTCCGCATGATCCGTTCGTCACGGATATGGCGAGCAAGCTGCAGCCGCCCTCCGGCAGCCACTGGTTCGGAACCGACAACTTCGGCCGGGATATCCTCAGCCGGGTGCTGTACGGCGCACGGATCAGCATCTGGACCGGCCTGATCGCGGTCTCGATCTCCTTCCTGATAGGGATGCCGCTGGGCGGGATTGCCGCTTACTACGGCGGCCGGACCGGAACCATCATCATGCGGGTCATGGATGTGTTGTTGTCCTTCCCGTCACTGGTATTGTCGATGGCGATTGCCGCCTCGATCGGCGCAGGACTCAGCAGCGCAATGATCGCTGTCGGCATTGTCGGCATTCCCGAATTCGCCCGGCTGATGTTCGGCCAGACAGTCTCGCTGCGGGAGAAGGAGTATATCGAAGCCAGCCGGGCCATTGGTGTGAAGGATAGAGTCATTCTGTACCGGCATATTCTGCCGAATGCTCTGGCGCCGCTAATGGTGCAGGCTACGCTCGGGATGGGCTTCGCCATCCTCACCGCGTCCAGTCTCAGCTTCCTGGGGCTGGGGGTCAGACCCCCGATTGCCGAATGGGGTGCGATGATCTCAGAAGGCCGGGAATATATCATTTCCGGGCAATGGTGGCTGGTTACTTTTCCAGGCCTCGGCATTGCCACCTCCATCTTAGGCTTCAACTTACTCGGAGACGGCTTCCGGGATGTGCTTGACCCGCGGTTGCGCTCGGGGAAATGAGGCGGAGCAGGGGAATCCCCCAAGACCGCCTTGTCCCTGATAGAGATAGATAGATTACCGTCAGCTGGAACGCATGCGGCAGACAATCATCAGCAGCACAAGTAGTTGTTATGCAGGCAGGATATAGAAAAGGGAGGAAATATCGATGAAAAAAGTTAAACTGTTGTCCACACTCGTCGCTTTTTCAATCATGCTTGCCGGATGCGCCAGCAGCGCCAATCCGCAGACCCCTGCTGCCACTTCGGCAGGAACAGATACCGCAGCAACGGCTGCCCCAATCAAGAAGAACCTGACGGTGGCCTATTCCGAGGGCGGCACCACGCTCGACCCGGCGGAAGCTAATGATCTGACCTCCGATACGCTTGTGCTGGCCGCCTATGATCAGCTGGTCACCTACGGCATCAAGACCGAGAATGGCGCCAGCATCGCCAATACCGAAGACATCAAGCCCATGCTCGCAGAGAGCTGGGAAGTGAATGCTGACAACACGGTGTATACGTTCAAGCTGAAATCCGGCGTGAGCTTCCAGAGCGGCAATCCGGTGGATGCCGAGGCGGTGGCGTACTCTTTTGAACGTGTGGCGAAGTCCAGCTCCGGCAGTTTCCTCTACGGTATGGCTTCAATTAAATCGGTTACGGTAAAAGACGCTTCGACCGTTGAAGTTACCCTGACGAATGCCAATCATAATTTCCTGCAGATTCTGGCGATGTACACCTTCTCCATCGTGGACCAGAAGACGGTAGAAGCACAGGGTGCAGACTATCTGAAGACGAATGCCGCCGGTTCCGGCCCGTTCAAGCTTACGAAGTGGGACCCGGCTACCGAAGCTGTTTTCACAGCTAATGACAGCTACTGGCAGGGTGCGCCAAGCCTCGGCAAGGTAACCCTGAAGTTCACCAAGGAAGCCTCGAACCGCGTGCTGCTGCTGGGTAAGGGCGATGTAGACATGGCGATTGAGATTCCTCCTAAAGATGTATCCACGCTAGAGAGCAATTCGGCGCTGACTGTCGCTTCCAATGCGAGCAACCGGATTCTGTTCTTCGCCATGAACAACAAAGTTAAGCCATTCGATAATGTAAAAGTCCGTCAGGCGATCAACTATGCCATTCCTTACGATCAGCTGCTGAGCGGGGTGATGTACGGCCAGGCCAAGCAGATGAAGAGTGCGGTAGCGAGCAACACGCCGGGCTTCACCGATGCAGGCTATGTGTATGAGTACAATCTGGACAAGGCTAAGGCGCTGCTGAAGGAAGCAGGCTATGAAAAGGGCTTTGACTTCGACTTCACGCTGGGCTCCGGCTTCGATGACTGGGAGGATGATGCGGTCCTGATCCAGGCTGAGCTGGCCAAAATCGGAGTCAACATGAAGATCAACAAGCTGGCCCGCGCCCAGTTCCTGGAGCAGCAGAAGACCAATAATCTGACCTCTTATATCTCTAAATGGACTTCATTCGTCAATGATCCCGGCTACCACCTCGGCTTCCTGCTGTACGGCAAAGGTTCCTCCAACTACATCAACTATCAGAATGCTGAAGTAGACAAGCTGTGGGAGCAGGCGAACCTGGAGACAGATACAGCGAAGCGCACAGAGCTCTACAAGCAGGCTCAGGAGATCATCACGACAGAAGCACCTTGGGCGTATCTCTACGAATATAACCGCATTGTGGGGATGAGCAACAAGATTAGCGGCTACGCCTTCTACCCGGATGAAGTGATCCGTTTCTATCCGCTGTCGATTACAGAATAAGCAGGGTTGGCGGCAAGAGAGCGGACAAGCCATAGGCTTTGTCCCTCTTCTTGTCACAAATTCAAGCAGTCCCCGGAGAGGGGAACACAAAGGAGAATTCGTAACCATGACGGACTGGAAAAGCAAGGTGCTGGAGGCCATTGATGCCGGGCAGGAGGAACTGCTCGCGCTCTGCTCTCAGCTGATCCGTTACCCTTCGGAGAATCCGCCGGGCGATTCACGGGAGATCAGCGCTTATATTATTGGTTATCTGAAAGAGGCTGGTATCGATACCGCGATCTATCCGGCCACCGAAACGATGTTCAATCTGGTGTCCACACTGGGTGCAGGAGCGGAGGAGCGCACCGGCAAAAAGCTGATTTACTGCGGACATACCGATGTCGTTCCGGCGGGAGACCGCTCGCGCTGGGATTTCGATCCGTTCAGCGGCGATATCGTGGACGGCTATCTGCTGGGCAGAGGGGCTTCAGATATGAAGGCGGGCCTGGCCGGGCTAATCTACGTAACCGCTCTGTTATCGAAGCTTGGCGTTCCGCTCAAAGGCGACTTGTCCCTCCTGATCGTGCCTGATGAAGAAACGGGCGGTCATCTGGGCGTGCCCTGGGTGCTGGAGCGCGGCCTCATCACCGGAACCGCCGCTGTGATTGCCGAGCCTTCCGGCCCGCTGAACCCGACCATCGGGCAGAAGGGGAGCTGCTGGTTCGAATTCACCGTGGAAGGTACGCCGGGTCACGGCAGCCTGTCGCCGGTGGTCGGAGACAGTGCCATTGTCAAGGCGGCCAAAGGGATTGAAGCCTTGCAGCGGTTATGGGATATTAAAGTGGACATTCCCGAGGAAGTCCAGGACATTATCCGCATCTCGCAGGATTATGTGAAGGGAAGCGAAGAAGAAGATTCCCTTGCCTATCAGGTATTCGACCATGTGACGGTCAACATTGGAACGATTCAGGGCGGAACCAAGGTGAACGTGGTGGCGGACCGCTGCACGATTCAGGTCGATTCCCGCGTCCCGTTCGGGGTAGATTACCGCGATGTGCTGGACCGTGCCCGCTCCCTGCTGCTTGAGGCAGGCATTGAGTCGGAAGTGAAGGGCTTCGGCTTCCAGGGGAATGCCAACTGGACCTCCAATGAGGAGCCGGTGGTCAAGGATCTGGTGGAGAGTATCTGCGAAGTAAGCGGGGAAGAAGCCTACGGTGTGCTGCAATGGGCCTCCAGCGACGCGCGCCATTTCCGGACGCATAACATTCCCGTTCTGCAATACGGCCCGGCCGAGCTGTCTACGATCCATAATTTCAATGAGAAAGCGCCCGTCTGGCAGATTATCCAATGTGCGAAGGTGTATGCTTTAACGGCACTTAAGTATCTGGGCGTGGAAGATAGAGAGAGTTGATTTTAGTTTGGGGCCCCCGCAAAGTATCTGAGTAATCATCGGAGCTAAGCATCACTTTGTGGGGAGTTTTTTTGGGGGAGGGGCAATCATGACAGAACTGCTGGAAGTATCAGGGCTATGCACCGAATTTCAGACAGCGGCGGGTACGATCCGTGCGGTGGACGGCATCAGTCTGTCAGTGCGCAAAGGAGAGACGCTGGGCATTGTAGGTGAATCCGGCTGCGGCAAAAGCATTACCTCACTCTCCATCATGCAGCTGCTGCCCAAACGGATCAGCCGGATTGCTTCCGGCCACATCCGCTTTGAGGGCAAGGATATGCTGGAGATGTCGGTAAAAGAGGTACGGAGCATCCGGGGGAACCGGATTGCGATGATTTTTCAGGAGCCGATGACCTCGCTGAATCCGGTGTTCAAGATCGGGCGCCAGATCTCCGAATCCGCCCGTTACCATCTGAAGCTGAGCAAGAAGGAAGCGGCTGAGCGGGCGGTGGAAATGCTGCGCAAGGTGGGGATTCCCCGCCCGGAAAAGATTGCCCAGCAGTATGCCCATCAGCTCTCCGGCGGGATGCGGCAGCGGGTGATGATTGCGATGGCGATGGTCTGTAGTCCCCAATTGCTCATTGCCGATGAGCCGACGACAGCGCTGGATGTGACGATTCAGGCGCAGATCCTCGATCTGATGCGGGATCTGCAAAAGAATGAAGGCATGTCGATTCTGATGATCACGCATGATCTGGGCGTCGTTGCCGAGATGTGCGACCGGGTCGTAATCATGTATGCGGGTCAGATTGTCGAGGAGACGGATGTGGCTACCCTGTATAACCAGCCGCTGCACCCGTATACTCAAGGGCTGCTGGCTTCGCTGCCCCAGCTGGCGGGGGATGAGGACCGCCTCAGCTCGATTCCGGGCCAGGTGCCGAATCCGGCGAACCTGCCGCCCGGCTGCCGGTTCGCGCCGCGTTGTCCGGTAGCGGTGGACCGCTGCCGGGAGCAGCTCCCGGAGCTGCTTGAGGTGCAGCCGGGCCACACATGCCGCTGTATCCTGCAGCAGGAGGGGGTTCTATGACCACATTACTGGAAGTCCGTAATCTGAAGAAACATTATCCGATCCGCAAAGGCTTCTTCTCTAAGCAGGTCGGCGCAGTCAAAGCCGTTGACGGCATTACCTTATCCGTTGAGCAGGGAGAGACGCTGGCTGTGGTCGGAGAATCCGGCTGCGGGAAATCGACCACCGGACGGGCCATTCTGCGGCTGATTGAGCCGACAGAAGGCGAGATTATGTTCGGCGGCACCGATGTGCGCAGCCTGAATACCGAGCAGCTCCGCAGGTTCCGTACCGATATGCAAATGGTGTTCCAGGACCCTTACGCTTCGCTCGACCCCCGCTGGACCGTCCAGCGCATCCTGGAGGAACCGCTCCGTACCCACGGATCGGCTCCCGCCGGTGAGCTGCGAAGCAGGGTCGAACAGCTAATGGAGGTGGTGGGTCTGTCCCCCTATCAGGCCCTCCGTTTTCCCCATGAATTCTCCGGCGGCCAGCGGCAGCGGATCGGGATTGCCCGTGCGCTTGCGCTGAATCCGAAGTTCATAGTCTGCGATGAGCCGGTATCAGCCCTGGATGTCTCCATCCAGGCCCAGGTGCTGAATCTGATGCAGGATCTGCAGGAGCAATACGGCCTTACTTATATGTTCATCTCGCATGACCTGTCGGTTGTGAAGTTCATCAGCGACCGGGTGGCCGTCATGTACCTGGGGCGGATTGTCGAGCTTGCGCCAACGAAGGCGCTCTTCGCGAAGCCGCTGCATCCGTATACCCAGGCGCTGATGTCTGCCGTTCCAGTGCCGAATCCGGGAGCGAAGAAGCAGCGCATCGTCCTGACCGGGGATGTTCCGAACCCGGAGACACCGCCCACGGGTTGTGCCTTTCACCCCCGTTGTCCGCATGCGATGGACCGCTGCAAGTCGGAAGCGCCGGTACTGCGGGAGCTGGATTCAGGCCATCAGGTGGCCTGTCATTTATATTAAGTAATAAGTGAGGAGGGGCCATCCGGCAGCGGGTGGCCCTTGCGCTGTCTGCCAGGCTACTGATGCCACGCCATTCTAACGCACTAACCATACCAGATGCTTTTCCTGCCCGCTACGTCACCGGCAACACCGCCGGACTTTAGCCCTATTTTTTACCCGGATGGGACGGCGTCCCCCGTCTAGGAAGAATGACTTATTTTTACAGAGTCTGCTCCGTTGTTAAGTGAATATCCTTTCAGAAATAACGCTGAAATATTTCATCGAAATTTGAAAATGAAAGCAAACCCTTTTATAATTACTTTAAATTAAAACTGATATGGGAGGAGATGGGAGGAGAACGTGAACAAACCACGACAATTATGGATTGATGCCGCCAAGGGATTCAGTATTATATTTGTAGTAATGGGCCACTCCGGCGATGCGGCAGCGAATCATTATCTGTCCTGGTTCCGGATGCCTTTGTTCTTCATGCTTAGCGGACTTGTATTTAAGCCGGTTGAACCCGGGCGGTATTTGGGTTGGGCGGCCAAACGGACCAAGGGGCTGATGACTCCCTATTTTGCCTACGGACTCCTGATTGCGGCAGTGCTGCTGCTGTTCAACTTCAGTGTACGGGGGTTCGCCGAGAATGTAGCGAGACTGCTCTACGGGGGATTATCGCTCACGGGACCTTACGGGGTGTTCTGGTTCATCACCTGCCTGCTGTTCACCCAGCTGCTCTTCGGATACATTGTCCGTTATTCCCGCCGCACACAATTTCTCCTGATCGCTTCTGCTTATCTCCTGTCACATCTCATCTCCCTGACTGCGCTCAGGAACTTCAATCTTCCCTGGAATGCAGATGTGTCCCTGCTCGCCATTACTTATTATGCGATCGGATTCTACGGCAAACAGGTGATCCCTGCGCTGATCCGCCGCTATTCGGCGCTCCCGGTGCTGCTCCCGTTAAGCGGACTGGTGCTGCTGTTGGAGCGGAGGGGAATCATTCAATACAGCCTGAATATGAAATACAAGGAGTATACTTCGCTGCTGCTCGATCTGGCCGTGCCGCTGCTCATCTCATTGACTATCTGCGCCGCTGTCTACCGTCTCTCGAAGCTTGTTCCGCTGGACTGGATGGGCAGCCTGGGGCGCAACTCTATTGCGATCATGTACCTCCATCTGCCGCTGAATTACAGCCTGAAATATCTGCTTGGTGCGGATTACGGGCTGATTCCCTTTACACTGATCGGGGTGGGCGTGCCGCTGCTCGTGGCCATTTGGGCTGTACGCTCTCCGGTACTCTCCAGACTCTATCTCGGGCATAAGGGCGGGAGCCGTCCCGCAGTGAATTATAGCAACGCACGTTAATAAATAGGTGAAACTAGTAATAGAAATGCACAAGCTCTTTTTCATATCTTTCATATACTTTAGTAGAATATGAAAAGGAGTGATAATGCATGGCCAAAACACTTTTGGATTATAACGCATCCGTAGTTACACCTATTACTAACGGGGTCTCCATCCCCGTCCCTATTTCTCCGGCAGGTATACAGATTGCAGGAACATCGGTTTATATTGATCCTGCAGTACCAGGACATTTCCCCAATAAGGTGGAACTGAAAGCTACGATCGGCGTGGATGTTACTCTGGATACGCCCAATGTGCTGGTCCGCATCTGGCGGGCAGGCACCGAAATCTTCTATGCACGGGTAGAGCTGGAGGAGACTTTCAATGACGATGGCATTATTTCGCTGCATATGGTAGATATCAACGTCCCTTCCGGTGTCCAGAACTATCAGCTGATTGTAGAGAACCAGGATGTCGGCTCCGTTGCCACAGTGGTGGGACCTGTTATTTTCAGCGCTTTGGCTATCGGCGGCTAAGCTTTTCATAGCAGTACCGGAAAGGGGCTTTCTCAAGTATCTGTGAAGATACCGGGGGAAGTCCTTTTTTTTGTGCGTGAAATGGAATAATTTCCTGCCATTCTGACGAAACTGGAACACAGTACCTGTGAAATGAAGGTTAAGTTCAGGAGGGGAACCATTGTGAGGAAAATTCGTTATGTTACGCTTATGCTGTGCATTGCTGTATCGGTTCTGGGAGGCGCTACAGGAGCCTGGGCCGAGGAAAAAGCCAAAGGCACCGCAAATTCCGGCAATGCCGGAGGGGCGGCTGCGGAGCTGGCGCCGGGGGCGCGTTCTGCCATTCTCATGGATGCCAGCACGGGCACGGTCATCTACGAGAAGAACAGCCATGATAAACTTCCGCCGGCCAGTATTACCAAGATTATGACCATGCTGCTGACGGTGGAGGCGCTGGACGAGGGCAAACTGCAGCTGACCGACAAGGTGCGGACCAGCGAGTATGCGGCATCGATGGGCGGTTCGCAGATTTTTCTGGAGCCGGGTGAGGAAATGACGGTGGACGATATGCTGAAGGGCATCGCGATGGCCTCCGGCAATGATGCTTCCGTAGCCATGGCGGAGAAAATCGCCGGCTCGGAGAGCGCCTTCGTCGATCTGATGAACCAGAAGGCGCAGGACCTGGGCCTGAAGGATACTCATTTCGCCAACTGTAACGGCCTGCCGGCTGCGAATCATTATTCCTCCGCGCATGACATTGCCGTCATTAGCCGGGAGCTGCTGAAGCATGAGCAGATTATCAAATACACCGGCTCTTATCAGGATTACCTGCGCAAGGATTCCACCAAGCCGTTCTGGCTGGTCAACACCAACAAGCTGGTGCGGTTCTACACGGGGGCTGACGGGCTGAAGACGGGATATACGTCCGAAGCGAAGTTCTGCTTGTCCGCGACAGCGGCCAGAGACGGCCTGCGTGCTGTAGCGGTGGTGCTGGGCGAGCCGAACACCAAGACCCGCAACAGCGAGGTCTCGGCGATGTTCGATTACCTCTTTTCCCAATATAAATTGCATACGATTCACAAGGAAGGCGACACCATCGGCACGGTGAGGATCGAGAAGGGCGTGAAGACGCAGCTGCCGCTGGTGGCGAAGGAGAACTATAGTGTGCTGCTCCGCAAAGGAATTACCCAGGAGGGTATCCGTCATGAGCTGGTGCTGGATGAGCAGGTGAAGGCTCCGGTGGCCGAAGGCCAGACGGTCGGCAAGCTGGTAGTCTACCAGGGAACCGGTATTCTGAAGGAATATGAGCTGAAGGCAGGAGAGAGTATCGCCAAGGCAGGCTGGTGGAAGCTGTTCAAGCGGGCAACGGGTGCTATGTTTACGAATGATTAATTTCTTGCATTTTGTAGATTGAACCCGAGCTTCGTGTAAGTTCTTAGGGGTTTTCTTCTAGTTTTGTCGTGAGGCAGGAATCCTCAATTGCGGTGTAGAAACCTTGTCCTTGTAGGGGAAAGAAATTGTTACAGGGCGGTTGTCCAAGCAACGAAGAGGAGAGTGGCAAGTATGAATTCTCATGTGGAGATGGAGCATCACCGGGGTGTGCTGATTGTCCGGTTGTCCGGGGAACTGGATCATCACGCAGCCGATTATGTACGTATGGATATGGATGAAGCGATTATGCGGGGTCAGGTGGAGCATCTGATCCTGAGCCTGAAGGAGCTGCAGTTCATGGACAGCTCGGGCCTCGGAGTCATTCTGGGAAGGTACAAGCTGATCCGCAGCAAGGGCGGCAAGATGGCAGTCTGCGATGCCACCGCACCCGTGAAGCGCCTGCTGGAAATGTCGGGCCTGTTCAAAATCATGCCCCTATATGACGACGAGAGCGCCGCACTCTCGGATTTGGAGGTTGCGTTATGACTAGTAGCGAAGCTCGTAACTTCATGAGTGTCCAGTTTGCCGCACTGTCGGAGAATGAATCGTTCGCGCGTGTCGTGGTAGCCGCCTTTGTCTCCCGGCTCGACCCGACGATGGAGGAGCTGAATGACCTGAAGACGGTAGTCTCGGAGGCCGTCACCAACTGTATTATCCACGGGTACGACAGCGATTCCACAGGCATTGTCAGCATATCCGCTTCGCTCGACAATGAGACCGTGCATCTGACGATTGAGGATAAGGGCCGGGGCATTGAGGATCTGGAGCTGGCCCAGCAGCCGCTATATACCTCGAAGCCGGAGCTGGAGCGGTCGGGTATGGGCTTCACCATTATGGAGAATTTCGTGGATCATTTCGAGGTCACCAGTGAACCGGGACGCGGAACCTCAATCTCCATGAAGAAAACCATCGTCTCGAAAAAAGCTTTATACAATTAGGGGTTGGAGCCATGGAAGCAGAGTCGAAAAAAGCTCCGCCGACCTATTTGGACGATGCGGAGGTCAAACGTCTAATCGCGCTCAGTCAAGCCGGGGACCATACGGCCCGCGACACGCTGGTCAACTGCAATATCCGCCTCGTCTGGTCGGTGGTGCAGCGGTTTATGAACCGCGGGTATGAACCGGATGATTTGTTCCAGATCGGCTGTATCGGACTGCTGAAGTCCGTTGATAAATTCGACCTCAGCTATGAGGTCAAGTTCTCCACCTATGCGGTGCCGATGATTATCGGTGAGATTCAGCGGTTCCTCCGCGATGACGGTACGCTCAAGGTCAGCCGCTCGCTGAAGGAAATGGCCAACAAGGTGCGTAAGATGAAGGATGAGATGTCCAAAACGCTCGACCGCCTCCCGACCATCGGTGAAGTGGCCGAGGCGCTGGGCGTCACGCCCGAAGAAATCGTCTTCGCCCAGGAGGCCAACAAGCCGCCGACTTCGATCCACGAGACCGTCTTCGAGAACGATGGCGATCCGATCACGCTGATCGACCAGATCGCCGACGAGTCGCAGGAGCGCTGGTTCGACAAGCTGGCCTTGAACGAGGCCATCGGTGCTCTAACCGAGCGCGAGCGTCTGATCGTGTATCTGCGCTATTACCGCGATCAGACCCAGTCCGAAGTCGCCAGCCGCCTCGGCATCTCGCAGGTGCAGGTGTCGCGGCTGGAGAAGAAGATCCTCGCGAACATCCGCGAGCAGATTGCGCAGTAAGGGTGGAAGTTACAGCGCGTCTCGGCTGATACTGCCGCAGCTCAGTAAGTTCGATACAGCAGTCGGGTTAACTGTAGTGCTTAGCGAGGTTAAGTATGTGATGTACAGTGACGGGTGCAAGGCGGGCCGCCCCCTAGAGGGGCGGCTTTTTGCGTCTTTTCGGCTCCTAATCAAGCGGAATCCGGTTACATAGCGGCTTCTGAGTCCGCGTGCTTCGGCATATCCGCCTTATAAGCTGCCCATGCTCATGGTTATGCCGGAAGCTCCCCATATGCTAAACTAGGCTAAACTCGTAACAATCGATGATTGGGACAACTAACAACAATGCCAAGTGAATATGGAGGGCTAAACCTAATGGATTATGCAAAGCTCAGCAAAGAGGTCTCCTACGCCCTGCGTCACGCACCGTGGGAATATGAACTGGAGTTGGATGAACAAGGATGGGTGGATATTGAACAACTGCTCCACTCGCTGCATCAGGACAAGAAGTGGGAATCGGTCGGTGCAGAGGATCTGGACAAGATGATCGCAGCATCGGACAAGCAGCGGCATGAGCTTGCGGAGGGCAGAATAAGGGCGCTGTATGGTCACTCTGTCCCGCAAAAAATTATAAAGCAAAATGAAACGCCGCCACCCGTTCTGTACCACGGAACAGCCAGGGAATGGGTGGAGACGATTCTGCATGAAGGCCTGAAACCGATGAAGAGGCAGTATGTTCATTTCTCGGTGGATACGGATACAGCCAAGCTGGTGGGAGGACGCAAGGACTCAAGCCCTGTGATTTTAACTATCGATGCCGGGCGGGCCGCACAGGAAGGAATCATGTTCTACCACGGAAATCATAATATTTGGCTCGCGGACTATATTCCGCCCGAATTCATTACTGACTTGTAGCCTACACTAACCAGCCACAGCCAACCATAACAAAAGCGCCCCAACCAGCCAGTTCACGGCTCGCGGGACGCTTTTATCTTTTACCATGTGTTCACAGATCTCTGCCTAAGGCGCTACAATCGCACCTGTTGAAATCATATAATTACCGGGTGCAAAATAGTTCCCGGCGTCTTCGCCGGATAAGGTGTAGACCACAGTGATGAGTTTGCCGCTGCCGACAGCAGCATCGTTGTAGGTTGCTGTTGCACTGACTGTAACATCATCGCCAGGAATGACTCCGGTCAGAGTACCCGGGGTGATCTGGACCGATGTATTTCCATCGTAGGTCTTGGATTCTGTGATCACTGGTCCTGTAATGTCGAGCTGCAAGGCAGTGATAATACCTGTGTTAATGGTATAGCTAACAGGTGGATAATAGTTACCTGCATCTGCTCCTGTTAAGGTGTAGGAGATGGTGATGATTTTGTTCACTCCTACGTTAGGAGTGTCATAGGTTCCGGCAGCATGCACGGTCACATCATCCCCTTCAAAAATTCCGGTTACGGCACCGGCAACCACTGCCGCTGCGGTAGTTCCGTCATAGACTCTGGAGCGTGTGATCTGATCCCGGTCAATCTCGCCATTGGTGGTGATGTAGCTCACAGGTGCAATATAGTTGCCTGCATCTGCTCCGCTAAGTGTATAGACTACAGTTATGGTCTTGTTCGTCCCAATGGATGATGTGTCATAGTTGGCAACGGCGCTCACAGTGACATTTTCCCCGGGAACTACCCCAATAAGCTGTCCGGGAGTCACCGCTGCTGCCGTGGTTCCGTCCTTGAACTTCGCCAAGGTCAAATTCGGAGCTTCGATGGTTAATGGATGGAGTGCGATGCTGCCCGTATTCACGATATAGGGAGCGGGTGCAAGATAGCTGGCTGCTTGTGCTCCGCTTAATGTGTAGGTAACGGTTATAGTCTTGTTCACCCCAAGCGCTGCACTGTTGTAGGTAGCAGAGGCCTGCACTTCAACATCGTCACCGCCAAGCACACCGGTCAGCGAATTTGCGGTTACTGCTGCTGAGGCAGTGCCGTCATAGGTTTTGGACTCCGTCAAGGAGGCGGGAAGCCCTATAGTCAGCTCAATCGCTTTAACCTCAATCGTGCTGGAAGGGGCCGAGATATTGCCGGAGCCATCTACAGCATACACAACATAATGACCGGCGGGCAGACCCTGCGTATTCAGCGGGGAATAGACGGAGGCGGTGACCGCCAGCTTTTTACCCAGAGCAGCATGAACAGAATCTTCCAGATCAGTTGTAGTTCCGACAACTGTGGAGGGGACCAGATACAAATAACCCGCTTCGTTGCTTGTTCCGTATACATTATCTCCTACAGTAACCGCTCCAAGGGTCACACTGGTAAGTAGAGGGGCTGACGTATCACCCGGATCAGGAGTAGGTGCTGGTGTAGGAACTGGCGTAGGAACTGGTGAAGGTTCTGGTGTAGGTGTAACTTCAGGTGTTGGTGTCGTTACTGGTGTAGCTGTAGGCGTAGACGTTGGATCGGCAGGGACAAAGGTGCTTCGAACAGGGGTAGGTGTAGCAGTTGGTGTGACGGTTGGTCTAACTGTCGGTGAAGTGGTTGCTGAAGGTGTGCCTCCACCATTCCCAGGAGTAATAGCCGGAGCCTCTTCAATAACTTTGGTGCGTGTTAAGGACACTACGGCTTCCGCGCGGGTAATATCCCTGCCAGGTCTGAAGCTGTTATCTTCGGAGTAACCCTTCATGACTCCTGCCGCAGCCACGGCGTTGACAGAATCCAGTGCCCAGGCGGCAATATCCTTGGAATCACTGAAAAGAGCACCGGTCTTAGCGGCATCCAGCTTCAACAACCGGTGGATGATTACTGCGGCTTCCTGTCTGCTGATCGTCTTGCCGGTACCGATGGTACCATCTGAATATCCGCTGATATATCCGGCTTTTACCGCTTTGGCAACCTCGGTGTAGGCCCAATTGCTTGCAGAGAGATCCTTATAGGCCACAGGTGCCGTCTCGGTGAATCCGAAGGCACGGTTGATGAGCGCCATGAATTCTGATCTTTTCAGACTGTTGTCCGGTTTGAAGCTGCCGTCGGCGTATCCCTGAATGAAGCCTTTTTCAACCCAATCTGTAACCTCGCCCTGTGCCCAGTGGCCTGTGATGCCTGTTAACGAAGGTGCCGAAGCACCGAGAGCAGTTCCCAGCGGAGTGAATAGTGTGGTTGCTATCATGAGTGTGGAAAGAAGAAGCTTGCCGGGTCTATGGTTCAATGTAACGCCTCCTGATAGTTTGTATTGGCTAAATGAAATAATAGTAACACATATTATTAAAAATTAATTTAAATAAATTTAGTTTTTGAAAATTTAATTTTTCAAAATATAAACCTAACACTGGTCAATTAATTTAGGCTGTGAAACGGGTGAATTTGTTCTGATCTGGAGCCTTATTTGTAACCTTTTTCGCCCTGCATGGCACTTAGTAATGTAACGTGATAAACACTTACAGAAATGAGGTTCGGTAGACGGATGCAACAGTGGATTGAACAAGCGCAGAAGGGCGATGCCGAAGCCTTCCGGGAGCTTAGCGGGCATGTGCGGGGGATGGCTTACGTAGTGGCCTACGATATGCTTAGCGATGTGCAGCTTGCGGAAGACGCGGTGCAGGAAGCCTTGCTGGAGGCGTATATGAATCTTGGCAGCCTTCAGGAGCCGGCCGCGTTCCCGGGATGGTTCAAAACGATCGTGGTCAGACAATGCCACCGCCTGCTGCGGCGCAAGACAGAGACAATTCTGCCTCTGGAGGCAGCGGAGCAGGTTGCCGGGTCATCACCCGGCGCTGCGGAGATTGTTGAATACCGGGAATGGACACAGGTGCTGCACAGGTCAGTGGCGGAATTATCCGCCAAGCTGCGGGTACCGCTGCAATTGTTCTACTTTTACGGGTATTCGCTTCAGGAGATTTCCGTGTATCTGGGCCTTCCCGTCGCTACGCTGAAGAAAAGGCTGTATGACGGCAGACGCAAGCTGAAGGGCGCTTTACCTGTTGCCGATCTGGCTGCTGCATTTCATCTATTACATGAAGGGGGAGCACGTATGCTGCATATTGTGAATGGTGACACTGTGGGAGATAAGTTGAAGCAGGGAATTGTCCAGGGGGAGGTGCTGGTGTGGAGAGAAATCTATTCGGTGGGGCCGATATTCATAGATCCGGCGGCACAGCAGAATCGGCTGCTGCGGGCTGAGGTGCTACAGGCCACGATGGGCATTCCGGCAGCTGAATATCTGGCGGGCTGTGCGGAGCAGGAGCGGAGGATTAGCGGATTCCGCCAGTATGATGAGGTGGTGCTGTGGTTCGAGCATGATCTGTTCGACCAGAGTATGCTGGCCTATCTATTACACTGGTTCAATGGGCAAAAGCTGGGCAACACCAAGCTGAGCCTGCTCTGCATCGGAAAATTCCCCGGGATTGAGCTGTTCCATGGTCTGGGACAGCTGACGGAAGCTCAGCTTAGCACCCTAGCGGGAACCTGGCGGAATATTGGCCGCAAGGAGCTACTGCTTGGGAGCCTGCTGTGGGAGGCCTACGCCGCTGCCGATCCCCGCGAGCTGGCGGATCTGCTTTTGGCGAAGAGGGAGGAGCTTGCGGGGGGCGCGCTTAGCTATGCCTATGATGCCTTCAAGGCCCATCTCTCCCGTCTGCCTTCCGCAGAGAATGGACTCGGTATTGTCGAACAAACCACCCTCCAAGCTGTGGCTAATGGTATGGATACGCCGCTTAAGCTGTTCCGCCAGGTTACGGATGAGCTGCACCGGCTTGGCATGGGCGATACGGAATACTGGAAGGTCCTGCGCACACTTACGGCCGGGAAGCAGCCTCTGCTTGAGATTGATGGTGCGTCAGAACTAACAGATTACAGGGAAGTACCGGAATTCCTGCACCGCAGCGTTACGCTGACTGCATGGGGAGAGCAGGTGTTGGCCGGAGCAGCCGACCGGTTACAGCTGCAAAGTATCGATGAATGGTACGGCGGCCTGCATCTGGTGGGGCATGATGCCCTCTGGCGCTGGGACCGCGCTGCGGAACAGCCAGTACAGCATCCGTCATCCGCGCGGAAGGAATAGAATGTAACCAGGAGGTTTTCCTGCTAAGCTGAACGCTTGGCGGGTGAACCTCTTTTTTGGTTTTTAGGAAATCGTGTGTCTTATGCCTTATGAAGTGCGCCTTATGCTTATATAGTATAATAGTTTCATCTGAAGAAGGGGGAGAGCGGCATCAGAACATTAGTGATCAGTGACATTCACGGCTGTATAGAGGAATTCAACCTGCTGCTCCGCCGGGCGGAGTATGACCCCTCCAGGGATCAATTGATCCTGCTGGGCGATTATGTGGACAGGGGGCCGGACAGCAGAGCGGTTGTGGAACAGGCGAAGCGGCTTGCCGAAGCAGAGGGGGTTATTGTGCTGCGGGGGAACCATGATCAGATGGCCTGCGATGCGCTGGCGGGAGAGGATGACAAGCGGGATACCCACTGGATTACGAATGGGGGATTCCATACCCTTCTGAGCTATTGCGGAGGCCGGGATTCGGTGCTGCTGCACCCGGATTCAGGCTGGAGGGATTATACGGAGATGAAGCGGTTCATGCGTACGGAGTATAAGGAGCATCTGGATTTTCTGGGTTCGCTGCCCTACTACTATGAGACGGAGACCCATCTTTTCGTTCATGCGGGCATTGATCCTTCCCTTGCCGACTGGCGGACCCAGCGGGAGTATGATTTTATCTGGATTCGGGAGCCTTTCTACAATCATCCTGTTACTTCTACGGAGAAGACGGTCGTCTTCGGCCATACCTCTACGGTAGATCTGCAGGACGGCGCAGGAGTCTGGTTCAGTCCGCTGGGCGATAAAATAGGCATCGACGGCGGCTGTGTGTACGGGGAGCAATTGAACTGCCTGGAGATTAGCGAAGCAGGATATAAGACCTATGCGGTCCGGCTCGGCGAGCGGGAGTAACGAGAGCTGAGGAGCAGACGGATGAAAACAAACTCGCAAATGGTTATAATTGGAATATTAAATCCGAATGTTCAGGAGGAAGAGATGTCCAATTCCCTTTTAACGAAGAACGCGTTAGCCCGGTCCCTGAAGAAGCTTATGCTCACAAGGCCGCTGAATAAAATAACGATCCAACAGCTCACGGCGGATTGCGGGGTGACCCGCCATACGTTTTATAATCATTTTCAGGATATCTATGAGCTGCTCGGCTGGATCTACAAGTCAGAAGTGATTGAAGGACTGGACCAATACTGCTGCTGGGCGGGCTGGAAGCAAGGGTTCCTAAGCGTCCTGCGCTACACCGTAAATAACAAAACCATCTGTCTGAATACCTTCCATTCGCTGGGACGCGAGCATCTGGAAGAGTTCCTGTACGGAGTGATCTACCGCGTCATGATCAACGTAGTGGAGGAGCTGGACGGGCAGTCGTGGCCCGGACAGGAGCAGATTCCAGAGCCTGTGAGAATGCAGGCCAGACTGGATATAGCCGATTTCTACACGCTGGCCATCCTTGAACAGGTGATCCACTGGCTCAAAGCAGGGGCGAATACAGATCCGGCCGGGGTAGTGGACAAAGTATCGCGGATTATGGACGGATGCATTGCCCGTGGGCTTGAGCATTATCAGTCTGCGGTTCATCCGGTGAATTCATGACACAATATCCGGCGGATGTGTAATCCCTAGACAGTACCGTCCGGCTGTCCATAGAATCCCTGATTCGCGGCGGGTATAGTGAAGGCAGTTAGCAGGCACTTATCCCCTGATCATGGAAGGAAGAGGACACATGGGTATATATCAAAGAATTCATCCGCAGGTACAGGAAGGCATCGCTTCACGCAAGGCTTATCTCGTTGGAGGAGGAATCGGCTCCCTGTCGGCGGCGGCATTCCTGATCCGCGACGGGCATATGCCCGGCCGGAATATTCATATTCTGGAGCAATCGGCTGTATACGGCGGTTCCATGGATGGGGCGGGCAATGCCAAGGACGGTTACAGCGCCCGGGGCGGACGCGAGATTGAAGAGCACTTCGAGTGCTTCATGGAGCTGTTCGGCTTCATCCCTTCCCTGACCAATCCGGACCGGACAGTGCTGGATGAATTCCGGGAGCTGAATCTGGCTGAACCGATTGAATCGCATTGCCGTCTGGTGGAAAAGCAAGGCACCCCCGCCGACTTCTCCTCGCTTGGACTCTCAACCGCACATGCGCTGCAATTAGGCAAGCTGACGCTGGCTACCGAAGAGAGACTGGGCGCGGTGACGATTGAGCAGTTTTTTGACCCGAGCTTCCTGGAGACGAATTTCTGGTATTTCTGGCGCTCCATGTTCGCCTTCGAGAATTGGCATAGCGTAGTGGAGGTGAAGCGTTATATGGAGCGGTTCATGCACCTGATCTCCGGGATGAACCAGCTGAAAGGAATTTTGCACACCGAATACAACCAGTTCGACTCGCTGATCCTGCCGCTGATGAAGTGGCTGGAGCGTGAGGGCGTTCATTTTGACAAAGGGCATCAGGTCACGGATCTGGAGCTTAGCATCAATGGTGAGGAGAAAGTTGTAACCGCGATTCAGGTGCAGGTGAACGGCTCCCCGAAGACAATTCCGGTGACACGCGGGGATCTGATCATGGTCACGAACGGCTCAATGACAGAGAATTCTACTGTGGGCGATCTGAACCATCCGGCTGTGCTGAACCGGTCTGTTACAGAACGCGGCTGCTGGAGCCTGTGGGGTAAGCTTGCTGCTAAATCCCCGGATTTCGGCCGTCCCGAGGTGTTCTGCGGGGATATCGACAAGTCCAAATGGTTGTCGTTCACGATGACTTTTACCGATGATGAGATTGTATTCCCTTATCTGCTGGAGCTGACGGGAGATGCTCCCGGCATGGGCGGCGTGGTGACGATCAAAGACTCCAGCTGGATGATGTCCTGGACCGCACCGAAGCAGCCTCATTTCATCAACCAGCCGGACAATGTGAAGGTGCTGTGGGCGTATGGCCTGTTCCCGGATGCCGAAGGTGACTATATCAAGAAAAAAATGAGCGACTGCACCGGACGCGAGCTGCTGGAGGAACTGTGCTACCATATGGGCCTTGCGGACCGCATTCCCGAGATTCTGGAGCATACCACTAATGTCATCCCTTGTATGATGCCTTATATCACTGCGCAGTTCATGCCGCGCGTTCTTGGTGACCGTCCGCAGGTCGTGCCGCAGGGCAGTGTGAATCTGGCCTTCCTCGGCCAGTTCGCCGAAGTGCCGGACGACTGCGTGTTCACCGTGGAATATTCGGTCCGCTCCGCAATGATGGCCGTCTACAATCTGCTGGCGCTGGACAAAGAGGTGATTCCCGTCCATCCGAGCAAATATGATGTACGGGTGCTGCTGACCGCGCTCCGCACCTGCCTGGGCAACAAGCCGCTGCCGCTGGATAAGACGCTCGGGGAGCTGCTGGCGGGAACAGTACTCTCTAAATTAATCTAAATGACAGCGTTCGACAACATTCATCCGCAGATTATGATAGATTGAGACTAAAAATTTCTGCGGAGGAACCCTGATGAAGAGAATTTTGAGCCGGATCGCACTTGCACTGCTGCTTATGACCTTTGCAGCCATTGTATTGTGCTTCTATTTCAACCAGTTTATCTATGCCTATGGTCTAATTGTAGTACTGCTGTTGATCTTTGGTGCCATGGGCCAGCTCTATAAGCTGAAGAATGATGAATATATGTACTCCAAGCTGAACAGGAGAGACGAATACGAGGATTACACGAGGTAGAGGTAGCTGATCCCGCAGCCCAGGCATGCCAGGGGTCCGGCAGACATAGGATGGTAGTAAGCAAGCACTTAACCATTCAGTCACTGCAGGAGGCGATCGTGTGAACGAGAGACTGGCAGCTGTTACTCTGCGGATTGATGCTATTGCTACAGATATCCTTGTACCGCTGCGCCGCAAGACCCTTAACGAAGCGGCTCTGCTTCAGCTGTATGAGGCGCTGGATGAGACCTATGCCCTGCTGGAGCATGAGCGGCAGATTGACCGGGAGCTTGCAGCCATTCTCTTCCTGCTCTATTCACAGCTGGTAACCCAATCCAATTATGTGTATGACAAAAGCCTCTTCGTGCCGCATATCGGCAAGCTGCAAGGGTATATCCGCAAAATATTCGGCGGTACGCTTCAGAATGTGTAGCACTCATCTAACAGCCAACTTAACAGCCTATGCTCCAGATTCATCTCTAACAGGATGGAATGGGGAGCATAGGCTGTTGTTATTTATTTTTGTCCATTGCCAAACCTTGGCCTGTTCCTTTACAATATGATAATGATAATGAGAATCAATTTCAAAGAAACAGGTGACATTCATGAATCATCAGGCAGTGTCCGGGAGCGGGCTGGATCAAAAGGCAAAACCACTGAAGCTGCGGTCCCGTCCCTGGACGGCAACATTAATTCTTATCGGCGGTCTGATTGCGCTGGCGCTTGGCATAGCTATATCCGTATCGTTTGGGGCAGCAGATATTAAGCTGTCTGTCGTCTGGACCGCAGTCTTTCATTTCAATCCCGATATTACCGAGCATCAGATCATCCGCGAGCTTAGGCTGCCGCGTGTGCTCGGCGGCGTAATGGTGGGGGCCAGCCTCGCTGTGGCTGGAGCCGTTATGCAGGGGATGACCCGTAATCCGCTCGCGGATTCGGGACTGATGGGCATTAACTCTGGAGCAGGCTTTGCGCTGGCCGTCTGCTTTGCCTTTTTTCCGGGATTACCGTTCATGTATCTCATTCTCTATTCCTTCGTTGGTGCCGGAGCCGGAGCGGGAATTGTCTACGGTGTAGGCTCGCTGGCGAAGGGCGGGCTAACCCCGGCCAGGCTGGTATTGGCAGGTGCTGCCCTCAGTGCGCTGCTATCGGCTTTAAGTGAAGGCATCGCCCTGTATTTCCGGATCGGACAAGATCTTGCCTTCTGGTATGCCGGCGGCTTGGCCGGAACGAAGTGGCTCCAGCTTCAGATTATGGCCCCTTGGGTGATCGCGGCTCTCCTCGGAGCCATTGTGCTGTCCCGTTCGATTACGATGCTCAGCCTGGGTGAGGATATTGCACGGGGGCTTGGGCAACGTACGGGGCTGGTGAAATTGGCCGGTACTCTAGTTGTTCTGATTCTGGCCGGAGCCTCGGTAGCTGTAGTGGGAGCCGTAGGGTTCGTCGGCCTGATTATCCCCCATCTGACGCGCTATCTGGTCGGCGTGGATTACAGATGGATCATTCCCTGTTCTGCGGTGCTGGGTGCGCTGCTGGTAGTCGGGGGCGATCTGACGGCCCGGATGATCAACCCGCCGCATGAAACGCCGGTGGGTGCGATTATAGCGTTGATTGGGGTACCGTTCTTCCTGTATCTGGCCCGAAAAGAAAGAAGGGAGCTGTAAAGATGCAGAGCCATAAGATAATTTCTACAGAAGATACAAGGCGTAAGCACGGCCTGAAGGTGATTGGCGTGCTGGCCGTTCTGATTGTGATGATGTTCATTATAAGTGTGAATACAGGATACATAAGGCTTACTCCACTTGAGCTGCTCAATACGCTGGTCGGCAAGGGGACGGAGAAGCAGGAGCTGATTCTGTTCCAGTTCCGCCTGCCGCGAATTGTCATCTCTCTCTTGATCGGGACTGCACTTGCCGTATCCGGCGCGGTGATGCAGGGGGTCTTCCGCAATGATCTGGCCGATCCGGGCATTCTCGGCATTAATGCCGGGGCCGGGCTGATGGTCATGCTGCTGATCTCTTTCTATCCGACGACCTCGGCGGCACCGGTCTATCTGCTGCCTGTTGTTGCTTTTGCCGGGGCTGCCTGCACTGCCGCTCTGATCTATAGCCTCGCCTACAAGCGGCATCAGGGCATTGCGCCGATCCGGCTGCTGCTTACCGGGGTCGCAGTGGCGGCAGGCATGAGCGCGGCGATGATCGTGCTGACGCTTCGCCTTGACCCGGACAAGTATCAATTCGTCGCTACGTGGCTGGCCGGCAGCATCTGGGGCACAAGCTGGAAGTTTGTCTTGTCCCTGCTGCCCTGGATTGTGATTCTCCTGCCTTATGTCTTCTACAAGGCACGGGTGATGAATGTACTTAATCTGGGCGAGCAGACGGCGACCGGACTCGGCGCCCATGTTAGCAAAGAGCAGTTCCGCCTGCTGGCAGCGGCGGTCGGCCTTGCGGCATCGAGCGTAGCGGTCAGCGGCGGCATCGGCTTCGTCGGGCTGGTCGGCCCGCATCTGGCACGGCGGCTGGTCGGACCGAAGCATCAGCTGATGCTGCCCGCCTCGGCGCTGATCGGCGCGCTGCTTGTCATTGCGGCAGATACGATCGGGCGGTGGATTCTGCAGCCGTCCGAGATTCCTACCGGCATTGTGGTAGCTGTAATCGGCGCTCCATACTTTCTGTATCTTCTGGCCCGTACCAAATCTTAAATACAACCAGACCTTGGAGGGATATCAATGAACGAATCAATGGAATTATACGATGTGACGATTATTGGCGGGGGTCCCGCAGGCATGTATACAGCGTTCTATAGCGGAATGAGGGATCTGAAGACCAAGCTGATTGAAGCGAAGGATGAGCTGGGCGGCAGAATGCTAATCTATCCTGAGAAGATGATCTGGGATGTCGGAGGAGTAACACCTATTCTCTGCCGCCAGTTAATTGATCAGCTGGCAGAGCAGGCGCGTACCTTCGATCCTACCCTCGTTTTCGGACAGCAGATTGTTCATCAGGCCCGCCAGGAGGACGGAACGTATATTCTGACCTCGGCAACAGGCGAGCAGCACTGGACCCGTACCGTCATTCTCACCATCGGATATGGTATTCTGCAGATGGCGAAGCTGGAGATTGAAGGCGCGGACCGTTACGAGGTGACGAACCTGCACTACACGGTACAGGAGCTGGAGCCCTTCCGCGGCAAGCGGGTATTGATCTCGGGCGGCGGCGATTCCGCAGTAGACTGGGCGAATGAGCTGGAGGGAATTGCTGCGAGTGTAACCGTGGTGCACCGCCGGGAGCAGTTCGGCGGGCATGAGAAGAATATTGCCCGGATGAAAGCTTCCTCCGTGGATGTGCGCGTGCCTTGTGCGGTAAGCCAACTGCACAGCAGTGACGGCGAGCAGATCGATCAGGTGACCGTCTGCCATATTCAGACCGGGGAGCATGAGCAGCTTGCAGTCGATGCCGTCATTGTCAACCACGGGCTGAGAAGCGACTTCGGTCCGCTCAAGGACTGGGGGCTGGACATGGGAGAATGGTGTGCGAACGTCAGCGGGAAGCTGGAGACCAATCTGCCCGGCGTCTTCGCGGCCGGAGACTTCGTGGACTATGAGAGTAAGGTAAGACTCATTGCCGGCACGTTCACCGATGCGGTGCTTGCCCTGAACAGCGCGAAGCTGTATATGGACCCTACGGCCGAGAAGGTGGCCTACGTGTCCTCGCATAATGACCGGTTCAAGGAGAAGAACAAGGCGCTTGGCGTAGTAGATAACCACTAGCATCCCCCTAAGAGATAACGCCCGGTGTACCGGCGCTATACCATAAGCTGTATCTGCACAAGCTGTCCCTTACACGGTGATACCATACAGGGGACGGCTTTTTCCTTTTCTCATACATTCCATAAGCTGTATAAAAAAAGGATAGCGGGCGAATAGTAAGAGCCAGGAGGTGCGGATATGGAGAATATAAATTCACCGGTCTCCCCTAAGCTGGAAGACAACATCAGTACCATTCAAGCAAGACTCGGGAACAGTCCCGATCTGGTCATACGCACCTATGAATTAATTAATAGAACAGCCCGTGTGGCTGCAATCTATATCGCCGGCATTACCGACAGAGTGATGGTCGATGACTACATCTCGCATGTGATGTCCTTTCAAGCTCTGAATGACCGTGCGCGGCTTGCGGTAACCCCGGAGGAAGTCTACAGCTATATTAAAGAGAATGCCCTTAGCATCGGCAAGGAGAAGCTGGTTAAGGATATCAACGGGCTGCTTGAAGCGCTGCTGTCGGGAGACACGGTTATTCTGGTTAACGGAGTGAAGGGGGGCGTCAGTGGAAGCACCTGCGGCGGGGAGTCCCGGGCGGTTACTGAGGCGGGTACCCAGATCGCCATTCGCGGCTCCAAAGAAAGCTTCACGGAGACCATCAGCACGAATATTGCCCTGGTCCGCAAAATCATCAAGAACCCGGACCTCTGGACCGAAACGATGAAGCTGGGCGATGTCACCCACACTGATATTACGATTATGTATATCCGCGGCATTGCGGACGAAGAGACGATTCGGGCATTCAAGGATAAGCTTCAGGAGATTAAGGTCGATATGATTCTGGAGTCGGGATATATTGAACAGCTTGTGGAGGACAATAAATATTCCCCGTTCCCCACGATATTCAATACAGAGCGCCCGGATAGTGTGGCGGGCAATCTGCTGGATGGACGGATTGCTATCTTCGTGGACGGTACCCCGTTTGTGCTGATTGCCCCAACCACCTTCTTCATGTTCTTTCATACCGTAGAGGATTATTATCAGCGGTATGATATCTCCTCGCTGATCCGGATGCTCCGCTTTGTGTGCCTGGTCATTTCGATGTATGGTCCGGCGATCTTCGTCGCTGCGCTGAACTTCCATCAGGAGATGATTCCGACTCCGCTGCTGATCAATCTGGCATCACAGCGGGAGGGGGTGCCGTTCCCTGCCTTTGTAGAAGCGGTCATGATGGAGATTACCTTCGAGATTATCCGCGAAGCTGGGGTCCGTATGCCTTCACCCATCGGCCAGACCGTATCGATCATCGGCGGTCTGGTGCTGGGGACGGCGGCTGTTCAGGCGGGGATCGTCTCTCCGGCCATGGTTATCGTGGTCTCGCTCACAGGGATATCAAGCTTTGCCACACCGGCCTTCAACATGGCGCTCTCCATCCGCATGCTGCGGTTTATCATGATGGCAATCGCTGCATTTATGGGTCTGTATGGCATCGCCATATTCACCATTATGCTGATTGCCCATCTGTGCAGCCTGCGCTCGCTCGGTGTTCCTTACATGACTCCCATCGGTCCCTTTGTTCCGGGGAATCTGAAGGATACCTTCATCCGTTCCCCTAAGAGCTTCATGAAGCTCAGAAAACGTCTGGTCCACAACGGTGGGAGCTCGGCATCCGCTTCCGCAGGCAAAGGGGCCTCCACGGGTGAATCCAATGAACGGTAAGGGCCTGCTGCGCCTGATCGCCATAGCGGTGCTGGTCCTGCCGCTTGGCGGCTGCTGGAACAGCCGGGAATTGAATGAGCTGGCTATTGTTAGCGGTATAGGGATGGATCTCGTTCCGGAGACAGATGAATATCGGGTCACCTTTCAATTGGTCAATCCGTCTTCAACATCGACAAGTAACTCTCCCGGAAGCGGTAAGCCTGCTATAGTGGTGGTGTCGGCCACCGACAAAACGATGTTCGGCGCGTTGCGGCGGGCGTCGAAGCATGTGACCCGTCAGCTTTTTTTTGCCCACACCCAGCTAATTGTACTAGGGGAGCCCCTGGCGCGGGACGGTATTAACGATATCTTCGACATCTTCGAGCGGTCCCATGAGCTTCGGCTCAATTCAGAAGTACTGGTAGCCCGTGGCAGCGATGCCGCCTCTGTCCTGAAGCTCCTGACCCCTGTAGAGAGCCTCCCGGCTCTGGGGCTGGTCAAAAAAGCGCAGAATACCTCCAGCGTCTGGGGAGAGAACAGGCCCATCAGCGTATTCAATGTCATACAAGGCATTACTGGGGAAGGTGATCTGACGATCAATGCGGTGAAGATCAAGGGAGATGCTGAGGAGGGGAAGAAGAAAAGCAATCTGGAGGGGTCTGAGACCCTGACGGAAACGATGATGAACGGGCTTGGAGTATTCAGAAAGGGGAAGCTGCTCTATTGGATGAAGGACTCAGAAGCACGGGGAACCGAGTGGCTGCTTAACGAGATAGAAGAAACCGTGCTCAATATTGATTCGGATGATAAAAAAGAGGCTATAGCCGTCAATATTATCTATTCGAGAACGGAGTTGAATACCACGATTGAGAACGGAATTCCGGTGTTTCATGTGACGATTGCCGAGGAGGGGAGCATCAATGAAACGGAGAGCTTCGTGGACCTCAGCAAGCGGGAAGAAATCATGAAGCTTGAACAGGAGCTGGAGAAGCAGACGAGGCTGGAAGTCATGCAGGCTTTTCAGAAGGGACAGCAGCTGGAGAGTGATATCTTCAATTTCGGCAATGAGCTGAAGCGCACGAATCCGCAGGAATGGGCGGCGATGGACAGGGACTGGGGCCGGATCTTCGCACAGGGCAAGCTGGACCTTAAAGTCAAGGCTTACATCCGCAGTACCGGCATGAGTCTGAAACCCTATATTCCCAAAGGTAAATAATCGGCTTAACGGCAGAAATCAGGTGATTGGTGTTATGAAAAAAGAAATAGTCGGCCCGAGCCAGCTGCTTGCGTTGATCATCCTGTTTGAGCTGGGGACTGCCGTGCTTGTCCCCATCGGTCTGGAGAGCGGCCATTCAGTCTGGCTCGCTATTCTGTTTGCCCTTCCCGGAGGCATCCTGCTGTATCTGGTATTCGCACATCTCTATCTCCAGTTCCCGGACCAGATTATAAGCGGGTATACACGCACCATTCTTGGGCCGTGGCTGGGCTGGCCCGTAAGTCTGCTGTTTTTGCCGGTGATTCTCTATAACGGCTCGAGAAATTTGCGGGAAGCGGGAGATTTGCTGATCTCGGCCTTCTATGACAAAACCCCGATTCTGATCATTAATTCGATCATGATTATTGCCGTGATGTATATCCTGAGCAAGGGGATAGAAGTGTTCGCCAGGACCGCCGAGATTGTCCTGTGGATCGTGATCTTTATGGGGTGTATCTGTATTATCGCTATAATTTCGGCCGGGCTGGTGGAGTATAAGAATCTATTCCCGCTACATATGAATGACTACATCCAAGCCTTGAAATCAGCCTATCCCAACATCCTGATCTTTCCGTTCGGCGAACTGATGTGCTTCACTACCATTCTGCCCCACTTCAACAAATCCCGGAAAATTAAGAAAACCGGAATCACAGCCATCATTGTCAGCGCCTGTCTGCTCAGCTTCACGCATGCAATCGAAATGTCTGTGCTTGGAGAGGACCTGTACAGCCGGACCGCCTTTCCCATGTTTACGACCATTACCTTGGTGAATATGGCCAATTTCGTACAGCGGATGGATGCCCTTGTCGTCCTCACACTGATTATCGGGGCGTTCTTTAAGCTGACCGTCTACTGTTATGCTGCAGTTGCGATAGCGAACGATCTGTTCAAGGTTAACGATACAAGCAGGCTGGTCATTCCGGCAGGTGTGATTATGCTGTTCAGCTCTTTTGTCAGCGCGCAGAATTACCCGGAGCATATGAATGACGGGAAGACCTTTCTGGAGACGATTCTGCCGGTATTCTGTGCGGTGATTCCCATCCTGCTGTTCCTGATTCATCGTGTCCGGCGCAAGTTCGGCTTGTATCGTTAGCAGAATTAAGACGGTTTCCGGCGGGATTGACGCTTCTTAGAGGCATGAACGGCTACCTGGATGAACGGGAGAAGCAGGAAGATCGTGATACATATGGCTTCCTGTAGTGTAGTTGTGGCAAAGAGGGTTGTGAGCGAATGAAGGGATGCAGGCAGGCTGATTCCGGCCATCACATCAATGATGACTATTAATGTAAGCGTCAGAACAGCGAACAGGGCATAGATACTGATAATCTTCATGGCGGGTCTCCTTATGCACCGCAAGAATGATTTGCCGGTTCCGGCAAGGCGGGCTACAGATATTATCTCCGAGTAATCGATAGGGTAAACGCCAAAAGCTGCCGGAAGCCATTGAAGGCTCCGGGCAGCTTGATTATTACTCCATTATTGTTGTGCCCCGGTCAACCAATCGGCCAACTCCTCCGTTTGAGCCAGAACGGCAATCGGATCATAATACCAGGAGCGCTCTTCTTTCCATACATAGATCTTCCCGTTCTTGACCGCCGGCAGGCTGCCCCAGATCGGGTCTGCCTGGAAGTCTTGGGCAGTTCGGGTGTTGTCAGTAATGACCAGATAATCGCCCGCATACTTGCCCAGGGTCTCAGCGGATAATTCTGCCCACTGCTTCTCCATAATTTCAGCAGCCACTCCTGCCGGCGGCTTGCGCCCGAGCGACTGATAGATGGGCTGTCCTCCGCGTCCGAAGTTGTCCCCATAGACCCAAGTGGACTTGTCTGCATGTTCGAGAATGCTGAAGGTGGCCTCGGCTGGAATAGCTGCATCCACGCGGGCCTTGGCGTCAGCAATACGCTTATCATAATCTGCCAGCCATGCAGCTGCTTCCTGCTCCTTGCCCAGCAGCTTGCCGAAATAAGTCAGCTCTTCATGCGCATTCTTCAAATCGCCGTATGGCACAATGACCGTTGGAGCAATCTGGCTGAGCGCTGCATAGCTGTCTGCATTGCCGGAGATAATCAAGTCGGGATTCAGCGCGATGATATTCTCCGGTGACATTTTACCGTATGTGCCGGTATCGGCGACTCCTGTAAGGAATTCTTTGAAGTACATATTCTCCAGTGTAAGCCCGGGTGCACCGACCGGAATGGTATCCAGTGCAATTAAGCTGCCCAGATATTCCTCGGCAACAATCCGCTGCGGTGCTGCCGGCACCTCAATATCTCCATTCACAGTTGTCACAGTATGGAAGGCGGGAGCTGTGGTTGCAGCAGCCTTCTCGGGCTGAGGGGAGGAAGCGGGTGTTCCGGTAGCCTTAGCTGAAGCAGCAGCATTGCTGCTAGTAGAAGTGTTGTTTCCACAACCCGAGGCGATAAGCGTCAAAGCCAGAAGCAGAGAAATGGCAAACCAAGCTTTCCGGTGAATGCGGCGTGAGCGTAAATACGTGATTTTCAAGATGTAGCCTCCTTAATGTAGAACGATTATCATTCTCAATAACACTTTACAGAGTTTGCTCTATTTAGACTATGGCTGAATGTGATGTTCGGCTATGTAAATTTATGATGTCAGCGCCTGCACCAGGACCTTCAATTGGGCCTCGGAGGAGAGCGGATCGAAGCCGTAGAACATGCCAGCCTGATTCAGGAAGTAGATTCTTCCGCCTAAAGAGTCATCAATATAATGTTGCTTCAAGGATTGAAGAAAGCTCTGCGGCGGGTCCAGCGCTTCAGCAGCCTCTATACTTGAGGTAATGAAGAGATGGTCGGCGGGGTAGCGGGCGATGTTATGGAAGGCAATCTCCAGATAGCCCTTATCCAGCAGTCCCTCGGCAACGAGGCCAAGCGGCGGGCGAAAGCCAAGATCATGATACAGAATCTGCGCCCCCCGGCCATAGCTGCTGCTGAAGCAGTAGGCTGTCTCTGCGCCAAGCTCCAGGACCATGGCGGTTCCCCGGTCACCGATCCGCTGGTCTAGCAGCTGATTAGCCTGGTGACAATGCCAGTCATAGATATTTAGCCAGGACTCAGCCTGCGGCTTGCGCCCGGTCACCTCGGCAATCAGCCGGAATTGCTCCCGCCAGTCCATTTGCATGAAGGGAATCTCAATCACCGGGGCGAAGGTCAGGAGCTGCTTGCTCTTGTCAGGCAACGAGTAGCTGATAATGACATCCGGCCGGGCCGACGAGAGACGTTCGTATAGACCTGCGGAGCCGATCCCTTCATTCAGCAGCTTCTTCCTGGAGGGAACGGGCTCCATTCTCTCCATCCAGGCCGAATAGACTCCCAGCTGGGGGACCACTTCAAGCGCCTGGAGGCTGGCCGTATGATTGAAGTTCAGCGAGACTATGGATTTGCTCTTACGGTGATAGGCTGAAGGAGAAATTCCTACAACCTGCTTGAATTTGCGGCTCAAATAGGTTCCTTCGCTATAACCAACCTCAAGCGCCAGCGTACTCAGATTAGGGGCTCCTGTAAGGATACGCTGCTGGGCCTTACGGATGCGCAGCAGAGTTACATATTCATTAAAGGTCTGGCCCGTGGATTTGCGGAATGCGCGGGAGAAATGCTCCGGGGTGACTCCGGCAAGTCCGGCAGCCTGTCCTCTTGTCAGATCTTCATTATAATGAGACTCTATATGCCGAAATACACGGTCAATCCACTGAGCCGGCGGCTCTGTGTACTCCGCAGCACTGTCATACAGCTCCGTGAGCAGCTCTGTGAACAGAGCTTGCAAGGCAAACGGCGGGCGCTGCTCCGGCTGGTTCCAGCCGCTTAGAAGCTGCATAGCAAGCGCACTTATATGAGGAGGACAGCTTCTGACCGGCTGACCATGGTTCAGCGGGTTGAACGGCCGGCTATTGCCGGAGATCACCGCATATTCGATCCACACACCCTCCAGCTTATGGCTGCGGGGCAGGCTGATATCCTCTGAGCTGTCACTGCACAAGATATGGCCGCCGGATAGACGGATACGTTCTCCATTCCACGTTATAGCTCCGCTGCCTCCGGTGACCACTGCAAGGAGAGAAGTGAAGGGCTGAATGGCATTTTCCCGGTTAAAGGTGGCTTGATCCAGTGCCGTTACACTTACAGGGATATAGAAGCTGTGAGGATTGGACAATGTAGTGCCGGAATATGGCGTGTGCATGTTTGGAGTCACTCTTTTCATAGGTGATAATCATTCTCAGTAATAGTATAACAGTCTTTCCTGCTATTGACGATCCTCGAATAGGAAGGTAAGTTTAGGGTCAGAGCCAAGCAGGGTATAGTTGTAGTAGAGGGGAGCGGGAAGTCCATGACGACTTGGAATCTGCAAGGAACGGTCAGCCATCTGCTGATCTGTAACGGAAGTGACTGCAAGAAGCATAAGGGTGAAGAGGTAGCGGAAGCGATTGAGGATGAGATTACGAAGCAAGGGGCAGATGCGCTGATACATACAACAGTAACCCGCTGCAACGGAAGATGCTCGGATGCCTGTGTCGTGATCTCCTACCCCGAAGGCGTATGGTACAGGGATGTCACCCCTAAGTCTGCCAAAAGCCTGGTGCGCAAGGTGCTGAAGGGAGAACAGCTCGAAGAGAATCTGCTCTATACGTATGAAGAAGGCTTCAAGGCCGCTACCCCCAAGGGTGCCAAAGGTAAGAAGAAGAAATGATAGTATAGTGATCATTGCAGCCCGCTGCTGGAATTCTCCGGCTCCGGGCTGTTTATTTTTTCCAAGGGGAGCATTACAATAGATAGAAAAGTCTCAAGGAGGGGGAAGCGGGATGTTCGTAAGCTTTGGGCCGGGGGATGCTGTGCTGCACAGCAGGCTGTTCATGCAGGAAGAGGTGGAATATAATCTCATCCATTTGGTTGCCCAGAACGAGGAAGCGCTGCGGATCAGGACAGAGGAGAATGATCTGATCTTCGCCCATAATGCCGGGCATAACTCGTGGTTATGGTTATCGCCGGAGCTGGCAGAAGAGAGACGCCGTTCCCTTGTCCGGCAGCTGGCGGAAATGCTGGAGGACCGCGAATTGCCGGGGGTTAACGGAACGCCGGAGACGGGGAAGCTGTTCGCCGATGCGTACGGCAAGCTTACCGGCAAGGCTTATCAGGTCCGGATGATGATGGAGGCCTATCACTGCCCGCAGGTACAGATGCCGCATGGTATCAGCGGGAAGCTGCAGCAGGCGGAGCCAGGCGATATTCCGCTCATCGCCGGGTATTTAGCCGGATTCGTGCAGGATTGCTTCGGTATGGAGAGTGCGCCGGAGGATCATCTGGGCTATGCCGCAGCGGTTACGGAGTCGGGCAAGCTCCGTCTATGGATCGACCGGGACCAGCCGGTGTCCATGGTTAATCTGGCCCATCAGTCTGCCAGGCAAGCGCGGATTAATGAGGTTTATACTCCGCGTGAGTTCCGCAAGCACGGGTATGCAAGTGCAGCTGTAGCTGCCCTGTGTGCCGAACTGCTCAGCAAGGGCGTGACGCCCATGCTCTATGCCGATGCGGCGAACCTTGATTCGAACAAGGTCTATCAGTCGGTTGGCTTCAAGCGGACCGGGAGTATTGTTGATTTGCGCTTTCAGTAAGACTGTGATTATTAAGTCTATTACAAAGGGAGGAATGTCAAAGGATGCTGCAAGGAATGAAAATAATAGTGACCGGTGCTGCTTCAGGTATTGGTAAGGCCATTGTCAGACATAGTCTGGAGACGGGAGCTGAGGTCATCGGTTGTGACCTGGATGGTCCCCGTCTGGCGGAGCTGAAGCAAGAGGCTGCTTCGGATAAGCTCTATACTTACCGCATGGATGTCGCCGATTACAGCGAGGTGGAGCACTTCTTCTCAGCTCTTCAGCAAGAGCATGCCGATGTGAGCGGGCTGGTTAACAATGCAGGGATCTATCTGGGCCGCAGCCTGCTGGAGTATACGCCGGAGGAGATCAACCGGGTGATGGATATCAATATCAAAGGGTATGTCTACTTCTCCCAGGCCTTCGGACGCATGCTGCTGGGGCAGAAGCAAAAGGGCGTCATCGTCAACATGTCATCAGTCTCCGGCCAGGAAGGCAGCTCCGATGCAGTATACGGTCTAACGAAGGCTGCTATTCTTGGCTTGACCAAGAGCTGCGCAATGAATTTTTCCCCTTTGATCCGCGTGAATGCAGTGGCTCCGACCATGGCGGACACCCCGATGATGGGACATATCCCCGCCTGGAGGCAGCAGGAATACCGGGAACACCAGTTAAATCCTGAACCGCTGCTGGCGGAGGATGTTGCCGATACGGTGATTTTTATGCTGAGCAGCAGAGCCAGAGCTTATACAGGAGCCACCTTTGATATTAACAATGGCTGCTATTTGCGTTGATTGTCCATGATTTGACTTGCAGCCGCGGGGTTACTATGCTTATACATAGTGCAAATAATCACACTTAACAGGTAAGAGTTGCAGCTAGGGGGCGGCAGGATATGGAGAGACGGCAGGTATGGCCGGATAAATTCAAGAAGTTTTTTCTGAACAACAAGTTTGTGGTAGGTCTGCTGATTGCGCTGCTGGTGGGCTTAACGATACTCGTATTCTCAAAGATTCCGTTTGTGTTCAAGCCGCTGTCTGTGCTGCTGCATACGGTGGCAGCGCCGCTGCTGCTCTCAGGGATCGCCTATTATCTGCTGAATCCGCTGGTGGACCGTCTGGAGAAGAGAAGCCGGGTGAAGCGGGCGTATGGCATTGTCATTCTGTATCTGATCATAATGGGGATCATTACCCTGGTTCTGCTTATGGTCATCCCGATCATCCGTACCCAGCTTATGGGCCTGATTGACAACTTCCCCGTCTACAGTGAGCAGATTCAGGAGGAGTTCGTCCAGCTTACCGGCAGTGAACTGTTCAACAAGATTCAGTCGAGCGTAGGCACGGACCTTAGTGATATCACGAGCAAGGTGACGACTTGGGCCACCAGCTTCCTGAATAACGCCGTCAGCGGCGTAGGCAGCTTCGTAGGAACGCTTACCGAAATTGTGCTGGCTGTAGTGACTACACCGTTCATTCTTTTCTATCTCCTGCGCGACGGCAAAAGATTGCCCGACTACCTCATGAGACTCATCCCTACCGCACTGCGGCCGCAGTCCCGGATGGTGATGCAGGAAATGAACAATCAGATCGCATCGTATATCCGCGGCCAGATTATTGTCAGCTGCTGTATCGGAGCACTGCTCTATATCGGCTATCTGATTATCGGGCTGGAGTATTCGCTGGTTCTGGCGATCGTTGCCGCTTGTACGGCTGTAGTCCCTTATCTGGGACCGGTCATTGCGATTACCCCTGCGCTGATTGTGGCGATGGTTACCTCACCGTTTATGCTGCTGAAGATGGTCATTGTATGGACCGCAGTCCAATTGATCGAAGGAAAGTTCATCTCGCCGCAGATCATGGGGAAATCGCTGAAGATTCACCCGATTACAATTATTTTTGTGATTATTTTTGCCGGAAAAATGTTCGGTGTACTCGGTATCATACTTGCGGTTCCGGGCTACGCCGTGCTTAAGGTGGTCATGACCCATATCTTCCAGTGGTTCCGCTTCCGCTCCGGGCTCTACAGAGTCATTGAAGAAAAGACTGAGGAATAAAGCGAAAAGGAATGAGTGCAATGACAGGACAACTGGTGAATACAGCTTATGGGCAACTGAAGGGAGAAGCGGGAAACGGCGTGAACGTGTGGCGCGGTATCCCGTTCGCTGCCCCGCCGCTCGGAGAGCTGCGCTTCCGGGCACCGCAGCCGCCGGAGTCCTGGAGTGGCGTACGGGAGGCCATCAAGTTCGGACCGGTCAGCCTGCAGCCGGTAAGCACCAGCGGGACGCGTTTCGGTGGTACCACCCCGGTCTACGATGAAGACTGTCTATATCTGAATGTCTGGTCCCCGGCGGTAGTGGCGGAGACCGAGGCGCTGCCGGTGATGGTGTGGATTCACGGAGGCACCTTCGTTACCGGCGCAGGCAGCCAGCCGATGTTCGAGGGCAGCAATATGGCCGCCTCCGGGAATGTCGTGGTGGTTACAGTGAATTACCGGCTGGGTCCGCTCGGGTTCCTGCACCTGTCTCCGCTGGGCGGAGGGCTGGGCAGCAACTTGGGCCTCCTGGATCAGATTGCTGCCCTGGAATGGGTGCAGCAGAATATCGCTGCATTCGGCGGTGATCCGGCGCGAGTCACGGTCTTCGGTGAATCGGCAGGAAGCATGAGCATTGCCGCGCTGTTGGCGATGCCAGCAGCGAAGGGACTGTTCGCCAGGGCCATTATGGAGAGCGGGGCGGCGCAGACGCTGAATGGGGAGCAGGGCAGGCAGATTGCCGCCGCATTGCTAGCCGAGCTGGGCCTTCAGTCTGGCGGGGATACGCAGCTTCTGCATACGCTCCCAGCCGGAGAGATCATGGAAGCCGCAGGCCGGATGGCGTACAAGCTGTCCGGAGACTCGATGAATATGTTTTTCCAGCCGGTTGTTGAGCCGGGCACCCTGTCGGTTGAACCGGTACAGGCGATTGCGGCGGGAGCTGCCAGCGGCATTCCCGTGCTGATTGGAACGAATCTGCATGAAGGCAATCTGTTCTTCCGCGAGGGGCAGAAGGCGGATAGCTTCGAGCAATCCCTCAAGGCGCTGGAGCAGCTGATGGGAGTAGATGACCTCTCCGAGCTGACCTCGGATTACAGCCATACCTGGGAAGGACAGGCAGAGGTGCTGACCGACCTGTTCTTCTGGGCCAGCTCCATTTCATTCGCGGAGAAGCAGCAGGCGCATGGCCCCGTGTGGATGTACCGCTTCGACTGGACGGTGTCTGGGCATCCGCTGCTGGAGAAAGCCATTCACGGGGCGGAGATTCTATATGTCTTCAACAATCTCCCGCTGCTGAAGCAGTATGGCCTGAGCGTGACGCCGGAGATGGAGGCAGTGGCCGAGGCGATGCAGACTGCCTGGACCGCCTTCGCCCATGGGGGAGATCCGGCAGCGCCGGGACTGGATTGGCCGCAGTACACACCAGAGACGCGGGCAACGATGATCTTTGACCAATCCTCGCGTGTGGTGAATGACCCGGACGGGGAGAAGCGCAGACGGATTTTTGAGCATTATACAGGATAAGTTTACAAATGCAGCCCTCGCCGGAGGAAGACCTCCGGGAGGGCTGCTGCTTGTGTGTGGGCCGGATGTAATCGAAATACCGGGTGCTGCGATAAGGGAAGGCCCCATTGCTCGACAGCCAGTAACATTAATTGGGGAATCCTGCACGAATTACAGCAATACTGCTCAATAGAATCGCCCTATGCTGAAATCCTGCACGAAAAGCAACAAATCCAGCGCTAATTTACTCTAATCACCATAATTCCTGCAAATGATGCAACAATGAGCCCGCAGCCAGTAACAGTTATAGAGAAATCCTGTAAAAAGTGCAACAATGCTGCTCTATACAAGCGGTTGAGAGAGAAAACTCTTAGATTGGTCAGAGTTAGGCAGAGCGCCGGAATGAGAAGGAGATCGCTTCAGAATGTATGCGGAAAACCGCATACATTGGGCAATGGCGGTGGTGTGTGGGCCAAATGTAATCAAAAAACCGATTACAATGGACGTTGCGTGTGTGTTAGGGCGGAATGTAATCGAAAAACCGACCACAATGGGACTGGGAGCGCGCCGCGTGGGCCAAATGTAATCAAAAAACCGATTACAATGGGCGGACGCGGCGGTGTGCTGGCTGCATGTTATGCCATCAGAAAGCGATGAGGCACCAGCATCCGCTTACCCCATTAGGATGCTGGTGTTCTGCTTATTTCACCGGAGTGTAACCTGTCTTCTCAACCAGCTCCTGGCCTTCGGCGGACAGAATCCAGTTCAGGAACGGCTCGATGTTCGGGTTGGTGCTGCCGGCCGTTACAGCGTAGAATTCGACGGCGAGCGGGTATTCGCCGCTGCGGATAGTCTCCTTGGAGGGCGGCACCTGATCGATGGCCAGCAGCTTGATCTCCTCGCTGGCATTCATCTGTGAGGCGTAGAACAGGAAGCTGAAGCCGAGCGCGTTATTGAAGTTGCGGTAGCTGGCGGTGAGGCTGATAATCCCGCTCATCACATCCGCCACATTCTCCTTGGGAGGAGCCATTAGCTGGCGGTCCTCCATGATTTTTTGCAGCTTCGTCTGGCTGCCGCTGTTCTCTTCCCGCTGAAAAGCCCGGATGGACGCCTTCTTGCCGCCTACCTCCTTCCAGTTCGTGACGGTGCCGGAATAGATATCCTTAATCTGATCGATGCTTAAGCTGTCCACCGGATTGCGCTTGTTGACGAAGAAGGCGAACGCTTCGCGCCCGATTGGCGTGAGCTTCAGCTCCCGGCCCGCTAGCTTCGCCTGCTTCGTCTGGGCCAGCGAAGGGGCTGCGGCAAAGATAATATCAGCGTTCCCGGCGATCAGACGCTTGTAGGCCTCGGAAGTGCTGGTGCACAGGACGAGATCATTTCCGGTCAGCTCAATGCTGGAGTTATAGGTATCCTGCGGATACACGGCCTGGACAAAAGCGGAATACAGCGGATACAGCGCCGTTGCACCATCCAGACGGGGCATTTGCTCCGTAAGCTGATAGGCTGCCTTGTGCTCCAGAGAAGCAGCTTTGGTATTCACCTCAAAGGGGGCGTATTGGTACAGGTTCACCTCTGGTTCCCTGACTTCTGCAAGGCTGTTCACATACGCTTGTCTGATCTCATGGCCTGCGGCTGCCAGCACACAGATTCCGGCAAAAGCAGCCAGGAGCATCCGGCGTGTCTTTCTGCTGAACAAACCGAAGATGCTGAGTATGGAGAGTACAGCCAGCCCGGAAGCAACGACCAGGACTAGTGGACCATAGAACAGCATCCCTCCGGTAAAAGAGACAAAAAAGAAAGTAATGAAGCCGATGATGGCCAGGCCGGCCAGAGCAAGGATGGAATACAGCAGATTGGTCAGAAAGCTTCTTTTCATGATGACCTCCAAATAAAATCTCTATATTAGGGATGATTAATGCTCATACTATAGTGTAGCGCACGCTGCCGTTTCTGCCAAACGAACCAGAACCTGGATGCAGGACACGGATTTGGTTGCCAGAATGACTGTTTTAATGATTGCTCAATGAAATATAATGATTGTTTTTCATATAATACTGGACGAAATGAAGAATCAGAGGTATTCTGGGATTGTGAAAATAATAACAGAATACAAGATTCTCGGGGTAAGGTGAAATTCCTGACCGGCGGTGATGTTCGTGAGAACTAAGCCCGCGACTCGTTACTCTATCACAAGAGGAAGCGACTGATCTGGTGACAATCCAGAGCCGACGGTAAAGTCCGGATGGGAGAGGATCATAAGATAAAGGCGGGCGGGGTCTATTCCGCATGTCTTTATTGATAACAACCCCCGATGTTTGTCCTGTTCACAGGAGACATGGGGGTTTTTGGTCTCTATCGAGGGTTTGTATCGACAAGGAGAATGAAAGATGAGTAATGTATCTGCTTCATCCCAAGGCATGCGTACCGCACCGGTGCGCAGCGGATTCTGGCTGGTGGTTCTGGGGGCGGCCTTATGGGGAGTTGACCCGCTGTTCCGCATTATCCTGCTGAAATCCCTGACTTCGTCCCAGATAGTACTGCTTGAGCATGTTGTGCTCTTCCTGGTGGCTGCCCCGGTATTGTGGCGCACCCGCGCGGAGCTGAAGGGTATCCGTCTGCGCCAGGCCGCAGCGCTGCTCGTGGTATCATGGGGCGGATCAGCTGTAGCGACCATTCTGTTCACTAAGGCCTTATCCAGCGGAGACTTCAATGCTGTGCTGCTGCTCCAAAAGCTTCAGCCCTTGTTCGCCATTGGTCTTGCCGCTGTTATTCTAAAAGAACGCCTGCCGCGCAATTTTGCACCGCTGCTTATCGTTGCACTGGCCGGAACCTACCTGCTGACCTTCGGCTGGACGATTCCCTTCGGTCATGTGAACAGCTTCATGGGCGTAGGAAGCCTGATGGCGCTGGGCGCTGCCGCCTTGTGGGGCGGCTCTACAGTCATGGGCCGTTATCTGCTGGGCTCGATGAAATATGAGACGGTAACCTCCTTGCGCTTCATTCTTGCGCTCCCGTTACTGTTTGTGATTACAAGCATGGAAGGCGCCCCGTGGCAGATGAGCGGCGGAGTTAGCGGCTCGGCGGCAGTTGCCATTAACCTGCTGCTGCAGGCGCTGCTGCCCGGACTGCTCAGCATGCTGCTCTACTACAAGGGACTGAACACGACCAAAGCTTCGGTAGCAACCCTGGCCGAACTCAGCTTCCCGATGACCGGTATTCTGATTAACTGGGTGGTATATCGGCAGCTTGTGACCCTGCCGCAGATTGTCGGCTTCGCCTTGATCTGGATGGCCCTGTTCTTCATCTCCAGTCAACAGAGGGATCAGCTCCAGCCGGCCAAACAGAATTAACTTCGTAGCGCTACAGTCTGAGAGGATAAGGCCCCAGGACCCAGCGCATCACAGTCAAAGAGGATGTTCCTATACGGCCGCGCCGTCCGGGAACATCCTCTTTGTTGTATAGCAGACGGGCAAGGGTCCGCCACTGGAGTGATATTATTTCAGATACGGAGTGACCTGGATGCTCTTATACCCAAGCTCCTTGATCTGCGCCGGTGTGATATACAGCCTGCTTGCTGAATTGAAGCTGTTCACAGGCGTAAGGACAGTATCCTTGCTGCCGTTTGTAATTTTATAGATATAAGCGGCAGAAGGATCGCCGGTTGCGCTGAGGTTCATCACTTCGATCTTCCAGCCAAGTGCCGCAGCAAGCGGCTTCACTGGTATCCACTCTTGTCCGCCCTTAGTGAATACGGTGGATACATCGACACTTTTCCCGTCCAGGTTCAGGTTGTGTTCGTAGGTTAAGGTGATGGGCATGTCAGTGACCGGCAGGTCCATCAGCGCCATATCCTTAGGAAAAGAGACTTCTGGTCTGGAAGATGGAGGGGCAGGGAACAAGGCTTCAAGCTCGCGGGTGTCTTTGACCAGCCGTGACGATCCGTCCTTCAGATTGTAGATCCAGGGGAGGCGTTTGGGCTCGTTTTTGACATATTGCAGCAGTCCCTTCGACAAGTTTAAGTTGTTCAAGGTTCCCTTCAGCAGCTCCTGCCGCGTTCCAGTGGACGGATCATACGTGCTAATCACATTCTGCTTGGCGGCCTCATTATATCCGTTCTCAAGCAGCATGTGCTGGTTCATCCACCGTGCATTGTAGTACTGCTGAGTAGAATGATATACAGAGACTTTACCGGTCACCGTATTTCTCAGATATTGATCATTGAATTTTGCGGTATACCCTCTGCCTGGTACATCCCCTGGCTGCCAACCATAACGGGAACGCTCCAAATAACCCCAGCGGCCGTCAGGGGAGATGGCGTATTCGCTTTTGCGCATAATGGACTGGCTCTGCGTATCGTATACATAGGCTTGCTCCGGATCATCCATCCCCGTTAACTGCAAGTTCCCGCTGTCATACTTCCGGAAATGTTGAAAAGCCTCCGGCCATTTACTATATGTCCCATCCGGCTGCCGCGCAATAACGGCGTTGATGAACTGGTTCCCCTCCACTTGACTCACTGAATACAGCTGCACATTACTGTTCTTATTGGCATAGGAATCGTATACCTCCATCTTCTCGGCAGCATGTGCTGTAAACGGCGCGGCGAATGCCAGAAGCATAGAGGCAGATAGAACCATCCGTAAGGATTGATGCAGTGCTTTTCTCATATGAACTTCCATCCTCTCAGTGTAAATAACTGTAATTATAGACGGCGCTGGTGCAGGAAAAGTTTCGGTGATCCTGCTTAATCACGATGAATTGCGCAGGGGAAGAGTAAAAATAAGCCTTTTTTCCCATACTACCGTTATTCTTGCTGCATTACCGCTTCATACCTGAGCTTAAGGAGGCCCCGCAGATGAACACTGACTCCCCGGCTCCGGCCGTGTATATCCAGCTCAAGAACCGGGTGACGGTGCCCAAGGGCAAGGGGGTACTGCTGCGCGATGTTGCTTATCTGATCACCGAGCCGCATTGGCGGGAGCCGCTGTATTCACTGCTTGTGCTTCAGCCGCAAGAGGGTGACGGCAATCTGATCCTGATTGATCTGCTGACCGTCATTCCGCGGATTCAGGAGGTGTACCCCGATGCGGAGATTCAGCCGATTGGCGAAGGCCGCACCATTGTACAGATTGAAGGTCCGGCAACGTCTGCAAAACCTTCTATTGCCCTGTTCGTTCTGGTCTGGCTGCTGCTGTTCTTCGGCTCGGCGCTGACGATTATGAATTTCCATGCTGATGTTAGCATGCTGGAGGTACAGATCCGGATTGTAGAGATGCTGACCGGCCGCAGGGACGAGCATCCTTATCTGTTTCAGATCGCCTATTCGCTGGGCATTGGGTTTGGGATGGTGATTTTTTTCAATCATTTGTTCAAAAAGAAATGGAATGAGGAGCCGACTCCCCTTGAGGTGGAAATGTTCCTGTATCAGAAAAATATCGATCAATACGTAATTAATGAGGAGTACCGCAAAATGAAACGCCGCAGTGACGAAGCACCCGGCAGCCGGGAGGGGGGCGCATGACGGCACCGTTGTCGCTCGGACTTCATCTGCTGCTCGGGATTGCCGGGGGAATCGCGGTGGGCGGCGGGGTGATCGCGCTATTCGTAGTGCTGGACATCATCCCCCGGCTGGCACAGCTCACCTCCTCCTATGACAAGGTTCATTGGTATGAGGGAGCGATGGTCGGCGGTTCCCTGCTGGGGACAGTTAGCGACTTCTGGAACTGGAAAATGGCGGCGGGCCCGCTGATTGAGCTGGGAGTAGGCCTGTTCAACGGCATATTCATCGGCATGCTGGCTGCTGCTCTGACGGAGGTGCTCAATGTCCTGCCGATCCTGGCCAAACGTCTGCATATGACCCATCTGCTGCTTGGTCTCTTAATGGCGATGGTATGCGGCAAAGTGGCAGGCTCGTTGTTCGACTGGTTTGTATATCGACAGTAAAGGGGGCTAGAGAGTGAGGTATATTCATAGCGGTGATCAGGTAGAGTCGGATAACAAGCAAGACCGTTCTGCGCAGCAGAAGTCGCCGGAGCAGGAAGAGCAACCGGCGGCTCAGAGTGGCCGGGGTCAGGAACTGGAGGCGTCAGCGGAGCTGGGTGCGGTGACGCGCCCGATTGAGGGGGGGCAGGAAAGCCCATCTGGCCTGGATGTTGCTCCGTCTGATAGTGGCGGTAAGAACGCAGCAACTGGAGAAGGTGAGGATAGCAGCGGTAAGAACGCTGCATCTGGAGATGGCGGGGCTGGTGGCGGGAAAGATGCTGCGTCTGGAGAAAGTGAGGATAGCGGCGGTAAGAACGCAGCGGCTGGAGATGCTGGGGCCAGCACCGAGGACGATGCCGCTGCCGATAGCACAGACGATCAGGAATCGTCCGGCGGAGGCATCAAAGGGTTCTTCAGCAGTCTGTTCGGCGATGATTCCGGGCCGGAGGAGCAAGCCGGGGATGGCTCCGCGAATATGGACGGATCAAAGAATCAGGAGATGGAAGCTGCGGATGAACTGGGCAAGTCCGGCCAGCCGGAGGAGAAGTCTGCGGAATCCGGTACCGGAGACCAGGCAGCAGACGACTCGCAGCAAGAAGCGAATATTTCAGGAGATTCTGCCTCCGCCGGTGTTGCAGGCCCGGAATCAGAAGATTCCGAAGGAAGCGGCACACCCGAGCAGACCGGAGCAGCGCAGACTGGTGAAGATAATTCAGGGACAGATAATTCGGGAACGGATAATTCAGCTGCGGATTCCGGCGCGGGACAGGGAGCCCGTGAAGACGGCAGAGGCCAGTCACAGGATATGGAGACCTCGGACGAGCTGGGGGCGCAGACGCAGGATAAGGGCCATAGAGGCTTTTTTGCCAGATTATTTGGAGATGATGAAGAGCCTGAGGAGCAGGAGTACGGTCAGGAAGCTGGTCAACAACAGCAGCCGCAGCAGTCTGCTCCCAAGCAAACCGCCTCCAAGCAGTCCGCTCCCAAGAAGGCCAAAGCTGGTCAGGAAGCGGATTCTGCAAGCAAGCCCAAGGACCCTCTGCAACAGAAACGGGACAATGAACGCTCTGATTCCCTGGAGCAGTCGATTACGTATTGGCAGGGCAATGACAAGATACCGAAATCGCTTGCGGATTCCAAGAATACACTGACCGAGGTGCTTGGGCTGGGCTCGTCCTTCGATATTGTGTTCAGGGAAATGTCCTTCGGCGGGAAACGTGCGGCGCTGCTCTGCATCAGCGGCTTCGCCAAGGATACGATTATCGATGAAATTCTGAAGCGCCTGACGTATCTGACCCCCGAAAATGTATCGACAGATGTACTCGCCAGCTTCATGAGTGAATATATTCCCCATGTCCAGGTGGAGAAAGGCGAGCTGTTCAGCGAGAGCATCAACAAAGTGTTAGCCGGCATGAGCGCGTTCTTCATTGAAGGAGAGACGCAGGTCATCATCATGGATACCCGTTCGTATCCTTCCCGCAGCCCGGATGAGCCGTCGATTGAGCGGGTGGTCCGCGGATCGCGGGACGGCTTCACAGAGACGCTGCTAAGTAACGTGGCTCTGGTTAGAAGACGTATCCGCGACCCTGGGCTGAAGCTGGAGATGCATCAGATTGGACGGCGGACCCGGACAGATGTCTGCTTAGCTTACATCGATGATATCGTGGATAAGACCCAGGTTCAGGCCGTTACGGACAAGTTGAAAAGCGTCAATCTCGACGGCATTCCCCTGGCGGACAAGCAGCTGGAGGAAGCGATTGTCGGCGGCGGCTGGAACCCTTATCCGCTGGTCCGTTATTCGGAACGGCCGGATATTGTCGCTTCCCATCTGCTGGAGGGCCGGGTGGTTGTTTTTGTCGATACCTCCCCGAGTGTGATGGTGCTGCCGACGACGTTTTTTGATCTCTGCCAGCATGCGGAAGAGAACCGCCAGACGCCTTTTATGGGGACTTATCTCCGCTGGGTCCGCTTCATCGGGATCTTTGCATCGATGTTCCTGCTTCCGCTGTGGATGCTGATGGTGCTTCATCCGGAGCTTAAGCCGGGCATGCTTGATTTCATCGGTCCGCAAAAATCAGCCAATCTCCCGCTCATTGCCCAGTTCCTGATCGTTGAGCTCGGGGTAGACCTGCTGCGGATGGCTGCGGTGCATACACCGACGCCGCTCGGCTCCGCGATGGGGCTGATCGCTGCCATTCTGGTCGGGGATATCGCCGTACAGACCGGGCTGTTTGTCAATGAAGTGGTGCTCTATATGGCGGTGGCCTCCATCGGGATGTTTGCTACGCCGAGCTACGAGCTGGGGCTGGCCAACCGGATTGTCAGGCTTGCGCTGCTGCTGGCGGTGGCTGCCTATGGCATCCCCGGCTTCATGATCGGGACGACACTGCTGGTGGTGCTGCTGACCACACACCGTTCGTATAACTCCCCATACATGTGGCCGTTTATACCATTTAATGCAAAAGCCATGGCGGAGATCCTCCTGCGCCAGCCGGTGCTCAGCTCCAAAACAAGGCCATCCTTCAACAAAACAAGAGATAACACCCGGATGCCTGAGAATAAGGATGCCCCGCGCAAGTCGTAGGAAAATACAAATCAACTGCAAAAAAGTCCATTCAATGGTGTTCCCTCTGTCTGTTATACTGAATATACTGAACAGCCCCGCAATAAGCCGGATCTGTATTCTGAGCACCTGTTTCAGGAACGCATCGGGGCTACAAATCATATACTAGACAGGGTGGAACGGATTATTCCACAGAAATTGGAGGACTGCGCAATGTTTTTACACGGGACGAGCCGAATCAATGATGCAGGGCATTTGGAGATCGGCGGATGTGATGTAACCGAATTGAAAGCGGAGTATGGGACACCGCTATATATAGTGGACGAGCAATTGGTCCGCCGCCGCTGCCGCGAATACATGGACGCTTTTAGAGCTTCCGGTCTCGGGTTCCAGGTGGCTTATGCCAGCAAGGCGTTCTCGACGATGGCGATGTGCCGGCTTGCGGATGAGGAAGGGCTATCGCTGGATGTTGTCTCCGATGGAGAGCTGTATACTGCGCTGCAAGCCGGTTTCCCGGCAGAACGTATTCATTTCCACGGCAATAATAAGACACCGGACGAGATTGAGATGGCGATCGATGCAGGCATTGGCTGCTTTGTTGCCGATAATTTGGTAGAGCTTCGGCTGCTTCAGTCCATTGCGGCCCGCAGAGAAGTGACTGTTAATATTCTGCTCCGCGTTACGCCTGGGGTTGAAGCCCATGCCCACCATGCCTATGCTTCCACAGGACAGACTGACTCCAAATTCGGCTTCGATATCGGCAACGGCTCGGCCCGTGAAGCGGTCAGCCTGGCCGATAGCTTGGCCAATCTTAACCTGCTTGGCGTACATTCGCATATCGGATCGCAGATTTTTGAGACTGAAGGCTTCCAGCTTGCCGTTGAACGTATCGCCGAATTCACCCGTACCGTCAAGGAAGAGCTGGGAATCAGCTTCCCTGTAGTCAACCTGGGCGGAGGCTTTGGAATCCGTTATGTGGACGGCGACACGCCGCTGCAGGTATCCGAATATGTCGCAGCCATCACAGATGCAGTGAAGACCCACTTCACTGGCATTAACGATTCGCTGCCGCAGATCTGGGTGGAGCCGGGCCGCAGTATCGTAGGGGATGCCGGAACGACCCTGTACACGGTTGGAACCAGCAAGGAAATTCCGGGTGTGCGCAAATATGTAGCCGTTGACGGCGGCATGACAGATAATCCGCGTCCGGCCCTGTATGAATCCAAGTACGAAGCGCTGCTGGCAAGCCGTGCGACTGAGCCTAACGTGGAGAAGGTATCCATCGCCGGCAAATGCTGCGAGAGCGGCGATATGCTGATCTGGGATGTTGAGCTGCCTAAGGTGGAGAGCGGCGATTTGCTGGCTGTGGCTTGCACAGGCGCCTACAATTACTCCATGGCCAGTAACTACAACCGTATCCGCCGTCCGGCAGTAGTGTTCGTGCAGAACGGGCAGAGCGATCTGGTCGTACGCCGTGAGTCCCATCAGGACATTGTTGCCAATGATATCGTGCCTGCACGGATTGCCAAACAGGCTGTTACAAAATAAGAAGACTATAGGGTTGTGCTATAACGGCAGGCGGGAAGACTTCCCGCTTGCTTTGCTTTGTGCTCCGTTTCATAGTAAACTAATAAAAGTGTTCTACATCTGTCATTTCGAAAGGGGTCATTTACATATGACTAAGCAAGCGAAAGTTACACTCGAAAACGGCGGCGTCGTGCTGATCGATTTGTTCGATCAGGATGCGCCTAATACAGTAGCAAACTTTGAGAAGCTGGCAAAAGACGGCTTCTACAACGGATTGTTGTTCCACCGCGTGATTCCAGGCTTCGTAGCACAAGGAGGCTGCCCTAACGGAACAGGCACTGGCGGTCCTGGCTACACAATCAACTGCGAGATCAACCCGAACAAGCACGAGCGCGGCTCCCTGGCTATGGCCCATGCCGGCAAGAACACAGGCGGAAGCCAGTTCTATATCGCTTACGCTCCACAGCCGCACCTTGACGGAGTACACACCGTATTCGGCAAAGTGGTTGAAGGCATGGATCTGGTTGACGCCTTCAAAGGTCGCGACAAGATGACAACCGTTGAAATTGTAGAAGCATAATACAAGCATTCTAAAGACGCCGAGGGGGAGATTGGTCTCCACCTCAGGCATCGCCGAAGCACCCGGCTGGGTTATCCAGCCGGGTGCTTTTTGCCGTTCGGTGAATTGTACAAAATTCTCCAATTAATTTCCTCGTAAGCTCCAAAAAATCCGAATTAAGATACGTTTGTCCAACTAAGATGCTCCTGAACTTGTAGCCATCGGCGCTTGGCGGGAATGAGGAGCATAAGTGCCCCTGAATTCAGCCCCCACCGTTTACCTGCCGAGTTTCTGGCGCGCGGAGGCGCGGCGGGCGGTGTACACCTCCGGCAGCTTGAAGAAGATGAGGAACATCAGGAGAAAGATGACAAAGGCGAAGCCTTCTTCAACCAGCAGATAGTAGGGATAAGGGCCGAAATAGTCCAGTACCGAGAATGTGCTGGGCTTGCGCATCAGGAACATATAGTTGGAGTCCAGCAGCACATTGGCGGCGTAGACGCACGCGGCGACAAGGTTCAGGCAGAGCATGGTGAAGAACAGCGAGCGCCAGGTGGGCTTATATCCTTCGACCCAGGTCATGTACAGGGATGCGAGGATGATCGACCCGTGGGCGATGAAGAACAGCAGGAAGCGGAAATGCGGAAACGGATAGACCAGATTAGGCGTAAGCAGGGCGATGAATGCACCGCCGATCCCGGCAAAATAAAGAAAGCTGTACAGCAGCCTGCTGCGCGTGAGCAGCATCACGATCGACAGAAGCAGGGTAATTCCGCATAGTTCCAACGGCAGGGAGGAGCTGCGGCTCCAGCTGCCATGGGAGAGATACCAGACATGCAGGCCCCCCTCGGAAGCAGCCAGCAGTAGAATCAGCAGCAGGCGTGTGCCTAATCGCAGACCGGACCGGCTGCGCAGGGCGAAGCGGGCCCCAAAGAGCGCCAGGCAGCACAAGGCAATGACAGACAGGGCAATGAGATGTGAGGCTGAGAGCATGACAAAATCGCTGTCATGGGGACGGTCCCAAAATAAATTCCGGTTCATTGGAATCTCTCCTTGAATCCTGAGATAAATTACCAAACATATTTTTGTTTAAATTTAATTATATCTGATTCTAAAGTTCTACTCTTAGGTGATATAAGTATATATCGTATGTAAGGGACAGAAAAGTCAAGTTTACTGGTTTATTTACATAAGATGGACTCTTAGCCCGTATACATAACGAAACTTCAGGTGGAGTGTGTTCTTAGCGGTGCGTTCAGCAGCCATCTTTTTAGCAGGGATGCTTCAAATCATTCAATCGAAAGAACGGGGGCTTATGGGAAATGGTGAAAAAAAGAACAAGCCTGGCAGTAGTCCTAGTCATGCTATTTGTGCAATTGGTCTCAGGGCTGGGCTTCACCCAGCAGGCTACAGCGGCGGCCATTGAACAGGACCGGGACATTATTACGAGCGTATCCATGGCGGTATATGGCCCGGATGGACAGACGGTGACAGGCAGTGTGTATGATGTGGATTCCACCGTGAGGCTGGACTATACCTGGTCGCTTCCTAACGGCCACGGCTATAGCCAGGGAGACACCTTTGCTTTCCAGCTTCCCGAGCAGTTCCAGCTCTTCAATGACATTCAGGGCGGACTGGAATCGGACGAAGGGACGGTAGGCACATTCACGGTCAGCCAGGCTACCCATCAGGTAGTAATGACATTCAACGACTACATCGAGAGTCATGCCAATGTGCAGGGGACCTTACGTATTAATACCCAATTTGACAAAAAAGTGATCAGCGGCAGCACCGTCCAGCAGATTTTGTTCCCGGTGGGCGGCGGGGTCCAGACGATTACGGTGTCGTTCAAGCCAACTGTAGGCTCGACGATTACCAAGAAGGGAATCTCCAGCGGCTTCAACGCGGATCATATTGACTGGACCGTCGATGTGAACAAAAGACTGGAGGCGGTAAGTGGCGCTGCTGTGACCGACCCGATTCCTGCCGGGCTGGCACTGGACAGCACGGTTACACTTGCCGTCTACCAGCTGAATGTTCAGCTTGACGGCACAGTTACGCAAGGCCAGCTGGTAGACAGCAGCAAATATACTGCCGGCGTCTCCGGCGGGACGCTGAAGCTTCAGTTCACGGACCCTGTGATTACAGGGGCATACCGTATCGCGTATACAACACAGGTAGTAAGCGACAACTTGTCGAGCTTTACCAACACGGCAACCTTCACAGGGGATGGTCGTGACCCGGTAAGCGCTTCGGATACAGTGGTTATTGAACGCGGAGGCAGCCTTAACAAAAAAGCCGTCCGTTACGACTGGGGCACTCAGACCATTAACTGGGCTATCGAATACAACTACAATAACCGGACGATCTCTCCGGAGAATGCGGTGTTGACGGATGTGTTCAACAGCTCCCAGGTGCTCCTGGAGAACTCGGTGCGGATCTATCCGGTTACCCTGAATGCAGCCGGAGAAGCTGCCAAGGGCACGGCTCTGAATGCAGGCAGTGATTATACGCTAACGCCAGTCAGCGGTGAATCCGGCAACGGATTCAGACTGGAGTTCAAGCATACGGTGAAATCAGCTTATCTGATCGAATATACGACCAAAGCCGCAGACCGCGTGTTCAGCGATACGAAGATCACCAACACTGTCTCTGACAGCACCTATAGCAGCAACGCTACTCAACTGATCCGGCCTATCATTATCTATAAGAATTTGTCCAGCGTGAATTACAACAAACACACCACCGAGTGGAAAATCACATTCAACGGCGACAACTTCCCAATGAACGAAGTGATAGTTACAGACAGCTTCCCGCAGGGAGGACAGAAATACATCTCAGGTTCACTGGTGGTCCGTACTCTTTCCGGCACAGTGATTCCTCCTTCGGCCTATACTCTGAATGTGAATGCACCAGCTCAGCCTAATGAAGGCTTCAAGGTGATATTCAAATCACCGGTTACAGGTACTCATACCATTAGTTATCAGACGGAATTCAGCAATGACTGGCTTACCGGCAATACGAATGATTTCATCAACGTGGCCCGGATTGACTGGAAGGACAGCCAGAACAAGTCACAGTGGACAGAAGCCAGCGGGAAGTTCATTCCTAATTCCGAGGTGAAGAACAACGGGTTCAAATCCGGGGCGTATGATGCTTCTGCCAAGGAGCTGACCTGGACCGTAGGCGTCAATTACAACAGCAAATCCATTGCCGATCCTGTAGTGACGGATATACTGGGTGACGGACAGTCCCTGGTGCCTGGCTCACTTAAGGTATACAAGATGAATATTGCCAAGGATGGAACGCATAGTCCTGGCGCTGAGGTGGACGGCAATGAGTTCAGCTATAGCGTGGGAAGCGGTAATGAGCTGAGGGTTGATTTTGACAAAGCCATTAATTCGCCTTATTATATCGTGTTCAAAACCAGCCTGGCCGGACAGTTAATTGGAACTAAGGTAGCCAATACAGCGAAACTGCTGGATGGTACGAAGAAGGTCTCCAAGGATTTGAAGGCCACGGTAGATATCCCGCACGGGGATGAATATGTGTTCAAAGACGGCGCGCAGAATGGAGATAAGCTGAACTGGACCATTGCGATCAACCGCACCCAGTCCCATGTAAAAGATGCCGTGATCACCGATGTGCCAAGTACGAATCAGATCCTGCTGCCGGACAGCTTCCAGCTCTACCGTACGGTTACGGCCGTGAACGGCGAAGTGACGAAGAGCGGTCCTGCACTTGTGAAGGATACCGACTACACCTTAACGATCAGCGCTGATGCACAGGGCAGACAGTCCTTCGTCTTAAGCTTCCCTGGTGACATCCATTCTGCTTATGTGTTGGAATATCAGTCGCTGATCTTAGCGAACACTGGCGATAAGCTGGTCAACTCCGTGAGCTTCAGCGGCAATAACGTCAAGCTTATCACCAAGGAGACGACCAAGGAGATTATCGTAGGAGTGTCCAGCGGTTCGGGAACAGGCAGCGGCGTCAGAGGAACGCTTAATGTTTTCAAGCTGGAAGCAGGCAATGTTGCAAAACCGCTGGCGGGAGCTACCTATGAGCTATACCGTCTGAACGGAAGCGATCGGGTGCTGGTGAATACCCGCACCACTGATGCAGCAGGCATCGCGGCGTTCAACAATCTGTGGCTGGGCAGTTATGTCCTGATTGAAACAATAGCACCGCAGGGCTATGTGCTTGATTCCACCGAGCATCCGGTGACGATCGGCTCATCGGCCGTGCTGAATCTTACCTTGTATAATAAGCTGGCGGAGCAGCCAACGCCGACAGTAGCACCAACGCCGACTGTGACTCCAGTGCCAACCGAGACACCTGTAGAGACGACAGTTCCGACTACAGCTCCATCGCCGGTGCCTACAGATTCTACGGGGCCAGAGGCGACACCTGTTCCTACATCGCCAGCTGGAGGTCCGGTATTTACACCGGTACCAACACCAGCCGGAACATTCGAACCGGGAGTCATTATCGATGAGTCGCAGATTCCTGCAGGACCAGGCTTGCCGGGAACGCCGCAGCCATCGGCTCCGGCACCAACTGTGACTCCGGGACCGGCAGCACCTGAAGTGGTGACGCCAATCGATGATAATATCCCGCTTGGCAATCCGGAAGTAGATGTTGAAGACGATCCGGTTCCGCATGGGACAGTCTCGGGTACGAATGACGGCAGCGGCAGATTGCCGCAGACCGGAGAGAGCAGTACGCTGCCGATTTACCTGACGGGTGCAGGCCTGATTCTGGGCGGCATCCTCCTCAGCCGGGTATTCCGCAGAACACGCAAGCAGGACTAGGCAGAATTAGAGCAGCAGAATAGGGTTACAGCAGGGACTGTGCCAAAAGTAACTATTCTATAAGTGGCAACAAAACCTATATTTTCTTCGAAGCTGAATATGAAAAAAAGGAGCGGTTCTCCGTTATTGGAGGACCGCTCCTTTGCTTTTCTGTTTATACACTACATTTGCTCATTTTTGCTCACCTCTGATGAATTCAGGTGTACTTATGCACTACATTTGCTCGTTTTGCTCACTTCTTGTGAATTCAAGTGTACTTATACACTACATTTGCTCACTTGGCTCACCTCTCTGGTGAAATCAAGGGTACTTATGCACTTCATTCGCTCATTTGGGCTGCATTCCGTAATTTCAGAGTCAGTTGGTTTATGCTAAAATTGAGCGTACTAAGATCGCTCTTTTGAGATGAATGGGTTTTGAGCTTTTTAGAATATTAGGTATTTCGTACCCCGCTTAAACAGCGGAGCGGACGGAACGATTGTGTAAAAGCGATAGCGGTCGCCTTGGTCTCCGGATTTTCACCGCTAAGGGGAATGAAAAAAATCTGGAGACCACAGCGATTGGAACAACGGTCCGTTTGCGGAGCGTCCATCCAAGTGCTCACGTTGATCTTACTCCACAATAAAGAACTGCTATACTTGTTGCAATAAATGCTATAATAATTTCAAATTCAAAGTTTCGGAGGGATGGTTCGTCATGTGGAAGGAATTCAAAAGCTTCGCCATGAAAGGTAATGTACTTGATCTGGCGGTGGCCGTAATTATTGGAGCGGCATTCGGCAAAATTGTTACCTCGCTGGTGGCTGACATCATTATGCCGCTTATCGGTCTGATCAGCGGAGGGATTGATCTGAAGGAACTTAGCTTCGGAACGGGAGAAGCTGCGGTGAAATACGGTATGTTCCTGCAGACCGTGGTCGACTTCTTCATTATTTCATTCTCCATCTTCATGGTGGTGAAGCTGAGTACCCGGTTCAGACGCAAGGAGACCGTCAAGGTAGAGGTGGTGGAGACACCCGCTCCGGCACCGGACATCCTCCTGCTGACAGAAATCCGTGATCTGCTGAGAGCGGACAAGCAGCGCGAGCCGGGAGTATAAGGGAATTAAGTTACATAAATATAGTAAATTTCCGAAACACACTTGCATTTCCCGCAGTGAAGTGATAATTTTGTTGTAGGCGTAACTTGGTATTGAACTGAATAGATCAATCCTTCAGGGCAGGGTGTGATTCCCTACCGGCGGTGATGCTGTTGGAGCTGGCTGAATATAGCTGGTTCCGGCGCTTAGTCCGCTACCCGCTTCGTATGATATTGCTACGGACGGTGGACCCGGTGTAATTCCGGGACCGACAGTATAGTCTGGATGGAAGAAGGAGAGATTCACGTGCCGCGCTTGCAACAGGCGGCCGAGCAGCAGTATTTTCGGATATTATGTGCGAACTTTCACAATGGTGAAGGTCCGGCGTTTATTTACGCATATACTCTTTGCTGTGATCACCTCTCGTATATCCCGTCTTGAACTCCTCCTGGAGATTGAGACGGGTTTTTCTGTTTAGGGTTTGGTACACATGAGGAATACAGCCTTGGGATAGGAGGCAAGACATGGATAAGATGAACGATGAGTTTTACATGTCCCTTGCGCTGGATATGGCGGAGCGGGCACAGGGCCAGACTGGAATTAATCCTGTGGTCGGCTGCGTAGTCGTGAAGGACGGCGCCATGATCGGGATTGGCACCCATTTGCAGCGCGGAACCGGGCACGCCGAGGTGCATGCGCTCAATATGGCAGCCGGTAAAGCGCAAGGCAGTACGGCCTATGTTACGCTGGAGCCTTGCAGCCATTACGGCATTACGCCTCCTTGCAGCCAGCGTCTGATTGACGAAGGCGTGGCCAGGGTGGTTGTCGCCTGTGAGGACCCCAATCCTCAGGTGGCAGGCCGGGGAATTGCGATGCTGCGCGAGCAGGGAATTGATGTTGAAGTAGGTCTGCTGCGGGGCCGGGCGTTGCGGCTGAACGAGAAGTTCATCAAGTATATTTTGACGAAGCAGCCGTTCGTGACCCTCAAGAGCGCCAGTACGCTGGACGGCAAAATTGCCACCCGGACCGGAGACAGCAAGTGGATCTCGAATGCTGAGGCACGGGAGTTAGTACATACTCTGCGTCACCGCCATCAGGGGATTATGGTCGGGGTGAATACGGTGATTGCCGATAACCCTTCGCTGACGACTAGACTGAATGTACCCGGACGGAATCCGCTGCGAATTATCATAGACTCCTCGCTGCGCCTTCCGCTGGACAGCGCTGTGGTCAAGGATGGACTCGCGCCTACGGTGGTTGTAACGACAGAGGCCGCCGATCCTGACCGCAAAGCAGCGCTGCTGGCTGCGGGGGTGCAGGTGATTGCTGCGGGCAGCGGTCCGCGTGTGGATCTGCAGGCGGCTATGGCTGCGCTCGGTGCAATGGAGATTGGGTCTATTCTGCTGGAAGGCGGCGGGACGCTGAATGGGGCGATGATTGCGGAGGGACTGGTTAACCGGGTGGTTCTCTTCTTCGCTCCCAAGATTGTCGGCGGCGGCGCGGAAGCAGCGGGAACCTTCGACTTCGCAGGTGTGGAGCTGATGCGTGATGCCATCCAGCTTGAAGGATTGGAAGTGGAAGTGCTCGGGGATAATGTGTGTATCAGCGGCACCCCGGTTCCTCAGCATTAACTCGAACATTCAGGAGGAGGGATGGTATGTTTACCGGCTTGATTGAAGAGGTTGGAATTCTGCGCAGCGTCACCAGCGGCGGGGAGATGATGGTGCTGAATATCGGTGCCTCCCTTATTATGGGAGATCTGAAGATCGGCGACAGTGTGGCGGTCAATGGGGTCTGTCTCACGGCAACCTCACTCGGGGACCATCATTTTACCGTTGACGTCATGCCCGAGACTTACCGCAACAGTACGCTCAAGGAGCTGCGCACCGGATCAAAAATGAATCTGGAACGCGCCATGGCTGCCGGCGGACGCTTCGGAGGGCATATTGTCCAGGGGCATGTGGATGGAACCGGAGAGATCCGCAGCGTCAGGCGCGATCAGAATGCAGTGGTGTTCGAGATTGCCCCGGACCGCAAATCCCTGTTCAAGTTCATCATTCCCAAAGGCTCCATTACGATAGACGGCATCAGCCTTACCGTTGTGAAGACGGAAGCCGCAACCTTCACCGTGTCGATTATCCCGCACACGCTGGGTGAGACGGTGCTGGCCCACAAGCGGGCGGGAGACCGGGTGAATATCGAATGTGATGTACTCGGTAAATACGTGGATCATCTGCTCCATTACGGTTCACGCGCGGGCAATGAAGATGATGGAGGGAGCTCGAAGATCAGCCATGATTTTTTGGCGGCTAACGGGTTCGTATAATCTATAGAACAGGCATACGGCAAGCCGTCAGGTAAGCGTATAGCCATTAGGAGGACAGTAATATGAGCCAGCAAGCTGACAAAGACAGTGTTCTTGACCCGATTGAAGCTGCGATTTATGACTTAATGCGCGGTAAGGTAGTTATCGTTGTAGATGATGAGGACCGAGAGAATGAAGGAGACTTCATTGCTCTGGCGGAACGGGCCACCCCGGAAGTGATTAACTTCATGATTACCGAAGGAAGAGGCCTGGTCTGCGTACCGATCACAGCGGAGCGTGCAGAGGAGCTGGACCTGCATCCGATGGTGTCCCAGAATACCGATAACCATGGTACGGCGTTTACGGTTTCGATTGACCACGCGGATACAACTACCGGCATCTCGGCCGGTGAACGGTCCCAGACGATTAAGGCCATGCTGGACCCGAATGCCAAGCCGGCCGACTTCCGCAGACCGGGGCATATGTTCCCGCTGATCGCCAAAAAAGGCGGAGTTCTGCGGCGCTCCGGCCACACTGAAGCCGCAGTCGATCTGGCCCGCATGTGCGGGGCTTATCCGGCGGGTGTGATCTGCGAAGTAGTGAAGGTGGATGGTACTATGGCCCGCCTGCCTGACCTGATTGAAATCTCCAAGAAGCATGATCTTAAGCTGATCAGCATCAAGGATCTTATTCACTACCGTAACGAGAAGGAGCATCTGGTTACCCGTGAGGTAGCGGTGAATCTGCCAACGGATTTCGGTGATTTCCAAACCATTGCCTATACGAACGAGGTAGATGACAAGGAGCATGTTGCCCTGGTCAAAGGCGATATCTCCGGGAAAGAGCCAGTGCTCGTCCGTGTGCATTCCGAGTGCTTGACCGGTGATGTGTTCCATTCGCACCGCTGCGACTGCGGTCCGCAGTTCGAAGCGGCGCTGCGCCAGATTGAAGAAGCGGGCAGGGGCGTACTCCTCTATATGCGCCAGGAGGGCCGGGGAATTGGCCTAATCAACAAGCTGCGCGCCTACAAGCTGCAGGAAGAAGGGCTGGACACTGTGGATGCCAACTTGAAGCTGGGCTTCGCGGCAGATCTGCGGGATTATGGCATTGGGGCACAAATTCTCAAGGATCTCGGCATCCGCCAGATCCGGCTGCTGACCAACAACCCGCGCAAGATCAAGGGGCTGGAAGGCTATGGTCTTGAGGTGGTAGAGCGCGTAGCGATCCAGATGCCGGAGAACAAGGACAATACCAAATATCTTCATACGAAGCAGGCCAAGCTTGGCCATCTGCTGAAGTTTGACGATATCGAACAGAATGAGGATTCCAAAATTTAATCATAGATTACCTATCCTATACACGAAGGGTTGATGAGTAGCATGCCGAATTATTTTGAAGGACACTTAGTATCTGAGGGCTTGAAATATGGGGTTGTTGTAGGACGTTTCAATGAATTCATTACCAGCAAGCTGCTCTCGGGGGCCCTCGATGCCTTCAAGCGCCATGGCGCCGCCGATGATGAAGTGGATGTGGCCTGGGTACCGGGCGTATTCGAAATTCCGCTGATTGCCCAAAAAATGGCTGAAAGCGGCAAGTACGACGCTGTAATCACGCTGGGTACAGTTATTCGCGGATCTACAACACACTATGATTATGTGTGCAACGAAGTTGCCAAAGGTGTGGCAGCGATTAATCTTAAGACCGGTGTTCCGACCATATTCGGTGTGGTTACGACGGAGAATATTGAACAGGCCATTGAGCGCTCGGGGACCAAAGCCGGCAATAAAGGCTGGGATGCAGCGACTGCCGCCATCGAAATGGCGAACCTGAACAAGCTGTTCAAATAATACACCTCTTGACGAAAGAGCGTAAGTCGTGCTTATTTATAAGTATGAGAAGAAAGCATGAACATAGATCTTTCTACTTGTGTAGCGTCCATGCGGCGCTGCACTTTACTTTTTTTGGGCTGGAGGAAACCGCGTGACTGTATTGTACAAGCTGGAGACGTTCGAAGGTCCGCTCGATCTGCTCTTGCATCTGATTGACAAGGCGGAAATCGACATCCAGGACATTCCGGTCAGCGAGATCACCGAGCAGTATATGGAATTCCTACAGGGAATGAAGGAGCTGGAGCTGGATATTACCAGTGAATTTCTGGTGATGGCGGCCACTCTCCTGTCGATTAAGAGCAAAATGCTGCTGCCGAAGCCGCCCGTCATTGAAATCGAGGACTTCGATTATTATGAGGATGACGGCTATGATCCGCGTGCGGAGCTGGTACAGCGCCTGATTGAATACCGCAAGTTCAAAAGCATCGCGGTGCAGCTGCTGGATATGGAGAGCGAGCGCAGCCTGATTTTTACGAAGGAGCCGGAAGACCTGGGCCCCTTCGTTCCTGCGCAGACGGACAATACACTCAAGGGTCTGCATACCGCTGATCTGATCGCTGCGTTCCGCAAGGCGCTAAGCAAGGCTGCCCGGCGCACCTCATACCAGCGGATCACCCGGGATGAGATTTCGGTCAAGGACCGGATTCGTGAGGTATCGGAAGCCCTGCAGCGCAAAGGGACCGGAGGCAGAGTACGGTTCTCATCCCTGCTGCACGACGAGATGGCCCGGCATGAGATTGTGGTTACCTTCCTGGCTATCCTGGAGCTGATGAAGATGAAGGCGATTGTCTGTTACCAGGAGAAATTATTTGAGGATATTGTCATGGAATGGAGAGGAGGAGAGGATACCCATGGATTACAACACGCTGAAATCAATTATTGAAGGCCTGCTCTTTCTGTCAGGCGATGAAGGTCTGTCGGTCCGGCAGATTGCCGAGATTACCGAGCAGCGGCCCGATCTGGCTTCCAGGGCGCTGGAAGATTTAAGAGAAGATTACCACTCACAGAGCCGTGGGCTTCAGGTGGTGCAGATTGCCGGTAATTACCGGCTGGCGACACTCCCGGAGCATGCGCAGTATTTCGAGCGTCTGGCGTATTCGCCCTCCAGATCATCCCTGTCCCAGGCGGCGCTGGAGACACTCGCGATTGTGGCTTACCGCCAGCCTATCACGAGAGTGGAGATCGAGGAGATCCGGGGCGTCAAATCCGAACGGGCCATCCACACGCTGGGCAACAAGGATCTGATCCACGAGGTGGGCCGGGCGGAGGCTGTCGGGCGTCCGATTCTGTACGGCACGACCAAGTCCTTCCTGGACAGCTTCGGGCTGGCCAGCCTGAAGGAGCTGCCGGAGCCGTCGAGCTTCGATACCTCCGAGGGTCTGGAAGAGGAGACCCAGCTGCTGTTCAGCAAGCTGGACAGCCAGATGACTTTTGATGAGCCGGAATAACCGCAGCGAATTGCCGCTGTAATAGAGATGCCGTTGTCCCCGCCGGGGCAGCGGCATTTTTTCATGAAAAAATGGAGATTTTTGCGAAATCACCGAATGTTATCCAGTCGTAATTGCCATACTAATCCAGAGGCTCCACATTTATTATTCTAAAGGCTGCTTGGAGGTTAAACGTGTGACGTTATGGTTAGCAATACCCTTAATCCTGCTGCTGCTCGTTATTCTGCTGTTCCTGCTGGTTCTGGCGTCATCGATTCATTTTCACTTCCATGTACGCAGGCTGGGCAAGGATGACCGCATCGAATTCGACATCAAAGCTGTATATGGCCTCGTTAAATTTCATTATGAGGTGCCCGCGCTGGTCTTCCAGAGTATCGAACAGGGAATTAAGCTCAAGGTGGAGAAAAGCGGAATGGCGCCGGTGAAGCGGGACAGCGAGAAGGAACAACAGGTCGATAAAGAATCAGTCACGCAATGGCTAAAGAACATACGTACTGCACTTAAATCCACCCGTGGGCTGAAAAAATGGCTGAGAGGTACCTTGTCCCATGTGAAAATTTCGCAATTCGACTGGTCTACGGACTTCTCCCTGGGGGATGCTGCAACAACCGCCACAGCGGTAGGGGCCGTATGGGGCTTTAAATGGACGATAATCGGAGCCGTATCCTGCTTCGTCCGGCTGATGCACAATCCGAGGATATTTGTGGCTCCCGTGTTTCGGGATGAGCCGTCTTTTGCAACAGAAGCGGTTTGTGCCGGTAAACTGTCAGCCGGATATGCGCTCTATGCGGGGCTACTCCTGCTGCGCCGTGTCTCGAAGGTGGAAGGCGGCCTGGGCCGGTGGAAGAAATTGCTGAGCCGTGAGTATTCCTAAAAAAACTACATACTCCAATCCATAGTGGGCAAGCTAAATACTGCAGGTACATTTATATACACTCAAGGAGGAGACAAACAATGTCAGATCATCCGATTCAAGGTCTCATGCAGACCGCAATGGAAAATATTAAAGGCATGGTTGATGTAAATACAATTGTTGGAGATCCGGTTGAAACGCCCGATGGCACAGTCATTCTGCCGATTAGCAAGGTGACGTTCGGTTTCGCAGCAGGCGGCAGTGACTTCAGGGTGGAGGATGAGGCTCCGGGCGTGAACAGCAGCGGGTCCGGTGTCAAAATGCTTCCCTTCGGGGGCGGCAGCGGGGGCGGCGTGTCCATTCGTCCAATCGCTTTTCTGGTCGTTGGCAGGGAAGGGGTACATATTGTGCCGCTGGATAATCAGACGCATCTGTTCGAGAAAATCATTGATGCCACGCCTAACCTGCTCGACAAAATCCAGAATATGTTCCAGCCCGGCATGGTTCCCGAAGCTTCAGACATTCCCGGCTCGAAGGTAACCAAAACCGTTGTGGAGACCGGGTCCGGTTCATCGGATCATTCGTCAGCGCATTAGGGTACGTCAACACATTAGGATACAAGGAAATAACAAATTAGCGGGGATATCACCTTAGAGGGTGGTATCCCTTTTTTGCCGGATGATAGAGGATAGGACATACCTGCCCTCTGCACCGCATACACTTGTACAACCAGGCAAGACTGATGAACCGTTGCGTAAGGAACGGATAAGAAGCCGGAGGATGAACATGAAGATATTAACCCGAAAATCTATGCTGTCCTTACTGTTGTGTGCGCTGCTGCTTGCGCTGGTACCGGTGTCTGCCGTTAGTGCAGAGAACCGTTCGATCTCCACTCATGCCAGGGCGGCGGCGCTGATTGATGTGACATCCGGAAGAATTCTGTACAGCAGCCGCGGGGATGAACCGATGCTGATTGCCAGTCTGACCAAAATTATGACCGCTCTTGTGGCGATAGAGAACAGCGATATTACGTCGAAGGTCAAGGTTGGTAAAAATGCTTTTGCCAAGGAGGGCTCCTCTCTGTACCTCAAAATGGGCGAGGAAATGACGCTGAAGGATATGCTCTATGGGCTGATGCTGCGCTCCGGTAATGATGCAGCAACTGCAATTGCCGAGCATGTCGGAGGTTCGGAGCAGGGGTTCGTTTACCTGATGAATGCCAAGGCGCAGGAGCTGAATTTGAAAAATACGCATTTTGCCAATCCGCATGGATTAGATGCAGAAGGCCACTTTTCCAGTGCGAATGATCTGGCCGTATTGACCGCTTATGCGATGCATAACCCGGTATTCAAGGAGATTGTAGCGACCAAAGAGAAGACGGCGGACAATCCTTATGAGAAGTGGGACTACAAGTGGAGCAACAAAAACAAGATGCTGCGCCTCTACGAAGGGGCGGACGGGGTGAAGACGGGGTATACCAAAAAAGCGCTGCGGTGCCTGGTCAGCTCCGCTACAAGGGACGGGCAGCAGCTCGTGGCGGTTACGCTGAACGACGGCAATGACTGGAACGACCATGCCTCGCTGCTGGACTTCGGCTTCAACCACTATCCTCTGAAGACGCTGGTCGAGCGGGGTGAAGCCGTCAAAGGCTACAGTCTGGTGACCGGCAAAGCTTTCGCGTATCCGCTTGGTCAGGGGGAGGAAGCCAGGCTCGTGAACAAGCTGGAGCTTAGTGCAGATCCGCAGGCTTCTGCGGGTGGCGATACTGCGGGTACGGGGAGTGCAGGGAGTGCAGGTGTAGGCTCCAGTGTAAGTGCAGGTGCGGGTAGGGCTAGTGTGAATGCCAGTGGGAGTGAGGGCGATGTTAACTTCGGGCTCAGAGGTGTGATTATTTTGCAGCTGGGAGATAAGGAGATCGGGCGGGTTCCCGTGTACACGCCTAGCCAGCTCCCGCCGGAGACCACGCCGTATGTGGAAAAATACAACGCTGCGAGCGCCACCGCCTATCCGGCGGGCAACTGGCTGCAGGCGTTCGGCAGTGCACTGCGGGCGTTGTTCCATACGGGGGGATAAAAAATGAAGCGGGGGAGGGGATAACCATGTTAAATGGAATCTGGCTGGGGATGATTCTGATCGGGTTTGGCTTTGCGGCGGTTAACGGACGGATGAACGAATTCACCGCCGCTGTATTCGATGGTGCGAAGAGCGGAGTGACCGTCAGCTTCGGGCTGATCAGCGTGCTGGTGTTCTGGCTGGGAATTATGCGGATTGCGGAGGATGCCGACCTGCTGAAGAAAATCTCCAGAGTGCTGGGTCCGGTTGTCTCCTTTCTATTCCCGGATGTGCCCAAAGGGCATCCCGCAATCGGCTACATCCTCTCCAATATGAGCGCCAACCTGCTGGGGCTGGGGAATGCGGCCACTCCGATGGGCATTAAGGCGATGCAGGAGCTCCAGACACTGAACCCGGATAAGGAGACCGCTACACCAGCGATGTGTACACTGCTTGCGCTGAACACCGCCAGCATCACCCTGATTCCGGCGACCCTGATTGCGATCCGGCTGAATTACGGATCGGCGGACCCGGCTGCCATCGTCGGGACCACGCTGGCAGCGACGGCGGTGGCTACCCTGGCAGCGATTGCTGCAGACAGGCTGTTCCGTCGCCTGACCCTGCTCCGCAGGCCGCCCGGACCGCCGCCGGTTCTGAAGACCGGGACAGGCCCGGCGACCGGGAGCGGGGCGCTTCCACAATCTTCGGTGAAAGGGTGACCGTCCGTGTTACAACTGATCAGTCTGATCTCTGCCTGGGCGATTCCGGTTATGGTCACCTTTATTCCGCTGTATGCCTTCACGCGCAAGGTTCCGGTCTATGAATCTTTCGTGGAGGGTGCGAAGGACGGGTTCGGTACCGCCATTGCGATTATCCCCCATCTGGTCGGCATGCTAGTGGCGATCAGTGTGTTCCGCGCGTCCGGTGCGCTGGACTTCCTCATGGGCTTTGTAAGCCCTCTGATGGAGGGACTGGGTATTCCGTCAGAGGTGCTTCCGCTCGGTCTCCTGCGCCCGCTGACGGGCACTGGATCACTTGCCTATACCACAGACCTGATCCGCGTCCACGGCCCGGACTCTCTCATCGGTATGATTGCTTCTACTATACAGGGCAGCACAGACACCACCCTGTATGTGCTGACTGTGTATTTCGGCGCCGTAGGCATCCGCAACGGCCGCTATGCTCTTAAGGTGGGCTTGTTCTCGGACATCGTCGGCTTTATCGCTGCCATTGCTGTTTGTCTGCTGGTGTTCGGGTAGGAAGGCGCGAGTGGAGGGGATAGGTTGATAGATGGATTTCCTCTACTTGCTGCTAGACGAATGAGCGTTGTTGAGACAGTAGTTGGAAAAACGAAACTTAATTATACACGTTATCACTAATATGGTTAAATTAAACAAATTAAATGCCCTTTTTCCACTTGCTTCAACCAATTTCCCCGAAACTCATAAATTAAGATACGTTTCTCCAATTGCTTGCCTTTAGGCGAGAGCCAATGAAGGGTATTAATGCACCTGATTTCAGGAAAAGTCGGCCAGATGAGCAGATAAAGGGTATTAATGCACCTGATTCCAGGAAAAGAAAGCTTAATGAGCAAATGAAGGGTATTAGTACACCTGATTCCCGTAAAAGTCGGCCAGATCTCTTAAGCCCCCTAATCAAAGTGGAGACCTTGACATGTAAGAGGTACACTAAGAAGAGGGAGTGGAGCCGATGAGAAGCAACAAGTTGTACGACGAACAGCG
>NZ_JBHUKY010000024.1:0-88687 GCF_042684125.1 Paenibacillus rhizoplanae
GAATGCATGGCACGCTGGGGTATCTTTCCCCCGCCCGATTCGCTAAGCAGTTTACGACGGCATCCGTTGCGTGAGTATCTACTTTCTTGACAGAGGTCCAGAGGAGCCCTTATTCCGGAAGAATGTCCCCACTAGAGCAAGTAGCGGACCCCATGGCCCTTATTCCGGGAAATCCCGCTTCTAATGTTGTATTAACAGGACCATAAGGCCCCACTCGGTCCGTTAACTCACAAAAAGTGGTGTTTTCTTACATCTAACGCCTCTCCGGTCCGTTAGGAACTTATCGGTTGCTGTGGTTCTGTTCCTCCACCCCCTGAAGATCGGACCTTACCTACAGTTTAAAGACTGATGAGGTACTAGTTTGAACTGAAAATATATGAAAAGGGAAAAGTGGCGGAGGGGAATTTTGGAACTGTAGGAGCGATAGCGTCCGCCTTTGTCACCGGATTTCTACCGCGAGAAGCGGCTGAATCAAAGAAATCTGGGGACAACAGCGGCCGGAGGGCCAAATATTCTCTGGAGTCACGACCAATCCCATCATAGAAATAACAAAAGTACAATCTATATAATTAATCCACAACAACAGGAGGAAGCATGGATGTCGCTGACCTATGAAGAACGCAAACACACGATACTCGCCCAGCTGGAGCTTGCAGGGAAGGTGCAGGTGCATTTTCTCGCGGAGCGGTTCGGGGTGACGACGGAGACGATCCGGCGCGATCTCGACCGGCTGGAGAAGGAAGGGCGGCTGCGAAAGGTGTACGGGGGAGCGGTGCGGATTCGGTCGGAGAGTCATGAGCCTACATTCATGAAGCGTGCCCAGATGCATCTGCCGGGCAAGCAGGCCATCGGCAGGCTGGCAGCCTCGCTTATTCAAGACGGCGAGACGGTGATCCTCGACAACGGGACAACGACCCTTGAGATTATGCGAGCGCTTAAGGACCGTACACAGGTGACGGTGATTACGAACTCCGTTCCGATCCTGAATTGTGCGCTGGAGCAGTTTGAGGGGAAGGTTATTTTTGCCGGGGGCGAGGTGAATGCAGGATATCAGGCGGCAGTAGGGGGCACCGCCCATGATCTGCTGGGTCAGTTCAAGGTGAATAAGGCGTTCATCTCTGCCGGCGGGATCTCGCTCTCGGAGGGCATCACCGACTACCACCTGGAGGAAGCCCTGATCTCCCGCAAAATGATGGAACGGGCCGAAGAATCCATTCTGGTCGCGGATCATTCCAAATTCGGGATCACAACCTTTGCCCAGATTGCTCCGCTGGGGCATATCTCCATGGTGCTGACGGACAGCGGCTGCTCTGCGGAATGGAAGGATACTTTTGCCCGGCTGGATATAGAGCTATTGACCGGATCGTAACGCGGAGCTGTGCAACATAAAAGCGCCAATCCTTGTTCACCCTAAGGTGAGCGGATTGGCGCTATTTGCTGTGTCATTCAATTAGTGGTCAGCCGATCCAGATCCGCTGCGTACTGTGGTTGCTGGAGCTTGCACCGAGCATAATATCGAAGTCTCCAGGCTCGAACACCAGCTGATCATCCTGGCCGTAGAACATGAGCATGTCTCTGGTGATCTCGAAGGATACCGTCTGCTTCTCATGCGGGGCGAGGGTAATCTGCTGGAAGCCCTTCAGCTCCTTGCCGGGACGGACCACACTGGCGGTAACATCGCGGATATAGAGCTGAACGGTCTCCTTGCCGGTAACCTCCGAGGTGTTCTCCAGTTGGATGGAGGCAAGCACCTTACCGTCTGCCGCAGCTTCTACCGTGAAGCCGCTGTAGGCAAAGGTGGAGTAGCTCAGACCATAGCCGAAGCAGAAGAGCGGATCATTCGGAATATCCAGATACCGGGTTACATAACGCACATTCGGGTACTGGGGATCATAAGGACGTCCCGTCTGATAAGCGTTATAGTACACCGGAATCTGTCCCACGGAGTAAGGGAAGCTCATGGAGAGTCGTCCGGACGGGTTGTAATCGCCGAACAGCACATCTGCAATGGAATTGCCCGACTCCGTGCCGAGGAACCATGCCTGTACCAGCGCGTCGCTTGACTCAAGCACTGGCGCAAGCTCCAGCGGGCGGCCGCTGAACACAATGGTGACCACCGGCTTGCCCGCCGCCTTGAGGCGGTGGATCAGCTTCTCCTGGTTGGCGGATAGCCGCAGGCTGGCTTTACTGCCGCCTTCCCCGGTATCCTGCTGATTCTCGCCGACTGCGGCAAGAATGACATCACAGTCTTTAAGCTGCTCGTAAGCCGCTTCGGACTCATCCTCCACATCGAATATACCCTCCAGCATACTTCCCAGCTCGCCGGTCATCGCCGTGAGCAGGTCCGCTGCCGGGATTTTGCCGGTGATGCCGGTGTAGAGGGAGACCGCCGGGTCTTTCTCGGTACCGGCCCAGCCGCCAAGAACATTGATCGAGGTAGCGAAGGGACCGGCGAGGCCGATCTTCATCCCGCGCTTCAGCGGCAGGACTCCGCCTTCGTTCTTCAGCAGGACGATCGAACTGGCGCCCATCTCGCGTGCTGCCTGAAGATGCTCTGGGCTTGGCTTATCGGCTTCATCTGCTACAGGGTCGGCATCCTTGAACGGGTTGTCGAACAGGCCGAGGGCATCCTTAAGCTCCAGTACCCGCGTAACCGCTTCGTCGATCAGACCGAGGTCGAGCAGACCTTCTTCAACTAGCCCGGCAGCGTGGTTCAGATAGTGGGTGGACATCATCTCGATATCCAGTCCGGCGGCCAGGCTTTTCAAGGCAGCTTCACGGCCGTCTTGCGCCGCGCCGTGGGGAACCAGCTCGTTCACGGAGTTGAAGTCGGCGATGGTGACCCCATCGAAGCCCCACTCCTCGCGGAGAATGCCGCGCAGGAGCTTGCTGTTGCCGCTGGATGGAATGCGGTCAATGGTATTGAACGCAGCCATGACCATAGCGACACCGGCATCTACTGCCGCCTTGTAGGCTGGCAGATAGAATTCACGGAGTACGCCGGTGGACATGTCCACCGTGTTATATTCACGGCCGCCTTCAGGCGCGCCGTAGCCGGCGAAATGCTTCACGCAGGCAGCGATCCGCCCCGGCTCCTTCATGTCCTTGCCCTGGTAGCCACGGACCATGCTCTCGGTCACCCGGGCGTTCAGGTAAGGGTCCTCACCGGAGGTCTCCATGACCCGTCCCCAGCGCGGATCGCGCACGAGGTCGGTCATCGGAGAGAAGGTGAGGTGAATGCCGGCGGCAGCGCTCTCCCGGGCGGCTACCTCAGCGAATCGTTCGCAGGCCTCAAGATCGAAGGTGCAGCCCATAGCGAGCGGAATCGGCAGAATGGTCCGGTAGCCGTGAATGACATCGGCCATGAAGATCAGCGGGATCTTCAGGCGGCTGGTTTCCAAATGCCGGGTCTGTAGCTCAATGACATTCCGTGCACCAATGCCGTTCAGAACGCTTCCGATGCTTTTGATCACCTGCGGCTCGATATTAAGTTCTTTGAATGGACCCGTCAAATCCACGGTATCATCCAGACCCCAATAGTATGGACCAAGCTGGGTAAGCTGGGCTAACTTCTCGTCTAGTGTCATATCGTTCACGAGATCCTGGATAAACGGTTTAGTCATGGCTAACTCCTTCGTAAGCGTACTGAAAGTTATTGTGTTACATAGATATGCAGCTCATCGCCGGGCAGCGTAAGCAGGTGATTCTTGGCAATGCTTACCGCGCCCGGGCGGTATGGATTGGACAGAACCTGTCCGGTAACAGCAACGCCTGCTGCCTGCACTTCCGGGGTGCGGGCCTTACCTGCGCTAATGTGATAGACGAAGGTCAGCTTCTTGCCGAAGCACTCATAAGTGAAGCGCAGGCCGTCAAGGCTGGCCGGAAGGACCGGATCAATAATCAGCTCTTCTTCACTGAAGCGGATACCCAGAACGGCTGAGATCAGCTGATTGAGATAGATCCCGGGACCGCTGGAATACAAGCGCCAGCCGCCCTTCACCTCTACGCTGCCGTCACGCAGCTGATCGAAGTTCTCCTGATAGCTGTAACGGTCAGGGAAGTCACCGTCCGAGCTGCTGAAGTACATGTTGCTCTGGCGCAGCTGGGCATTAGGCACGCTCTGACGGATGTTGATCGGGTTAATCTGGAACAGGCCGTCCCAGGCACGCTTCGCTTCGCCCAGCTTGGCGGATGCTTCAATATAGCGGATATGGGCGTGTACATATTGCAGGCTGACCTCGCGGCCAACGCTGGCGGCCTGCTCGGCACGGCGGAAGATGGTGCTTACGCCGCCTTCATAGCGGGCAGGACGGTCCATCAGGCGTACTCCGTCAGGGCAGTTCAGATGCTCATCGATCAGACGCAGATTGGCTGCGGCCTGTTCCGGTGTGACCAGCTCGGCAATAATGCTGCGGGTCATCGGCAATAGCCGGTAATGAATGCCGGTCTGCTGATCCAGCGGGTGGAGCATATAATCAATGCTGCCGTCCTCCTGGAAGTAAGCGAAGCCGGCGATCACGCCGTCTTTGATCAGAAGGGTACGGAACGATTCCTTCATCTCTTCGGCCATAACTGCCAGGCTGGCGGAGAATTCAGGATCGGCGGAAGTCACCTGCGACAGATTGCGGATCACCTGGAAGGCGAGCGCTACCGTCCATGCGCTGACCAGCTTGGTCTTGAGCGCTTCATTGGCAGGCTGGAGGGTATCATCCCAGTCGCCGCCGGCATAGTTGATCAGAGACGTACCCGGTATGAAGCGTTCACGGATGGTCACTACGGCAGCCTTCACATGTTCAAGGATGGTCTCGGTCTGCTGGCTTGGCTGAGCATCCGCCAGATGGTGATAGCCGATTTCTTCGTTAAGAATCGAGTAGTCACCGGTAGCCATGATGTAATCGCTGATGCATTTGAGCGGCCAGAGCACAACGTCACCATGCCATTCATGGGCCTGAACCGGATGCTGGTCGAACATGAACCATTGCGGCCATTCCTTGCTCTCCCACAGCTGATGGGAATAGATCTTCAGCAGGGTATTGCGGGCCAGCTCATAATGCTGGGTCATCAGGAAGTATTCCATTGGTCCCTGGCAGACATCGCGTGTGCCCCAGGCTGCTCCGCCCGGCTGTTCAAGACCATGCGGCATGATGAAGTGGGTCATCGCATTATGGGTGTACCACCAAGCGGTCTCGTTCAGAATATTAATCCGCGCCTGCTCAGCGCCATCAATCTCAAGCTGGAAGCCGGAGGTGAACGAAGAATAGAATTCGTTAAACTGCGCCTGTTCCTTCTCCAGTGTGTAAGGTGCCGCCAGCGGAAGAGCCTCCGCTGCTGTTAGTCTGCCCTGAAGCACAAGCTGGAAGCCGGAGGACTGTGTCACCGACAGGGTAAGCAGGGTGCCGTTGCGCGGCTGTCTGTCAGCATAGAACATCCGGTCGTCACTGTACGTATATGCGGTTCCCGGCAGCTGAATATCGAAATGCAGGCCCGGATAAGGGAGCTTGTGAAGGGATGCTTCATCCGGAAGAAGCTGCAGAATGCCGTCCTTTTCTTCAACCCTTACCGGCTGCTTGAATTCATGTTCGCCCATCACCAGCTGATTCGTGATCAGATAATCGTAGGATCTGCCCAGCTTCGACTGAACCTGAAGGGCAACATCCGGCTGACCCGCTGCGGCGATCGAGGTAACGGTCAACACATCGTCTTCAAGCTGATAATGCCATTTCGCAAAATTCACGCCCATCTCGTAAGCCGCAGGCAGTGTAAGAATCCGGTAGACCCCGTCCATGCGGACGTAGATCCGCTGACCGCTATTGCGCTGAATGTTCAGCAGGCCGCGCGGCGTGGAGAGCCCTTTATGGAAAGAGGTATTCCCCACCACGGTCTGTCCGTTGAAAATCCCGTACATATAGTTGGTGGAAGAGATCAGGTTGTTGTCTACCTGCTTGTCGCCCAGCAGCGAGGTGATGATATGGCCATGCGGACGTTCCACCAGCAGCTCCTTAGGCTGCAGGACCACATGGACATGTCCGTCTGTGAAGAAGGAGAGCAGCTGACCGTTCTGGGTCTCCTCAAGCTTCCGGTTAGGGAAGGCAGCATCGATCTCGGCCTGTGACCACTGCGCAGACACATAAGGCTTGCCGATATCGTCACTCAGCACAGGAACATCCCGGTTTGGCACGGCTTCCTTGCCGCTCCAGTCGATCTCTGCATAAGCTGCCTCCAGCTCCGCCTGGAATTCAAGCTCGGTTACAGCTGCCGGATGATTCGGACGGAACAGGCCATAGAAGGCGAATTCAACCGGAGCAGACAAGACCATCTTCTCGGTCTGGAGTGCAGTATAAGCCAGCTCGTACTGATAATTACGGTTCTGCAGATTGCCGGCGAGCGCTTCAGGCACATAGCTTCCTTTATAGGAAATGCCGAAGAACTGCATACCATCGGTGGAATAGCCTACAGCCCGTGAACCGACTACACCCTGCTGGAGATAAGGGAAGTCCGTGCCCTGCGGCTGGTTCTGGCGTGAGCATACGGCGTAGCCCTGCGGGCCTTCCCAGATGCTGTGATCCAGATATTGGCTCATATACAGCTCATTGGCGAGGATACTGCCTTTTTCCGCAATACCAACGTCCTGGCCATACACCACATCCACAGTCTCGCCGCTGCCGGAGAGCTGAAGCTGCCAGAACCAGATGCCGTCCTTGGCCGGTGCGAAGGTGACCCGGTAATTTATTGCTTCTATAGAACCTTCATAAATGAGTCTGTCATCCGTACCCGACAGCTTGGAGCCTGAGTGGATACCGAGCAGCGGATAGCTGCTGATTCCTTGCTCCGTATATACGCGCAGATAGATATTATTGGTAGAGCCGTCTGCCGGATTGCCTTGGAACAGATTAATAAGAGTAGAAGCCTGCGTGAATTCAAAGATATCTCCTGTGGGCAGGAATGTATACGACAGGTCATCACGGGTTAAGGTAATCATGTTCATTTGTTGAGTGAATATCATATCGACCCTCTCTTTCCAGTGCTTGAATAGGACATGAAATTGATCAGAATAGGGGAATTCATCACCAGATGTCACTAAAAAGGCTAACATGTCCGTGTAAAGAATAAATAGAAACGTTTCCATAAGCTATCCATTCAGAGTTTAGACTTTTGACCGAAAAAAGTCAATTATCTATAAAAAAAACGCCTTTTCATCTATTATGATCAGCAAATTGTAATTTTATTACTTGTTATTTAAAAATAAAAAATGTTTGACAGCGTATACAAGGAAGGAGTATGCTCTGAGCAGGGGAAACACAAAGAAATAATGGAAACGTTTCTATATGAGCTAATATGGGTTAATAAAGAAGTGTTAAATGATGTGATTCTGTTAATGAAGTGGTTATTTGTATGAAGAATGGTTAGATTATGCTGTAGTAGAATGCATTGTTCAATTTGGAGGTGGGTTCATTGGCAAGATTTGTACAATCGGGCGGAAATGTTGTCCGGGAATTATTGAAGAACAAAGTGCTGTATCTCATGCTGCTGCCTGTCATTGTGTATTTTGCTGTGTTTCATTATGCGGTAATGCCTGGCGCTTACGTTGCATTCGTAGATTACAAGCTCAACAAAGGGATCTTTGGCAGTGACTTTATCGGACTCAAGAATTTTGAGTTCCTGATTCAGAACGGAGACCTCTGGAATATCACCAAGAATACTTTGCTCTACAATCTGGTGTTCCTCGCATTGGGTAACATCATCCAGATTGTATTTGCCATCATGCTGTCGGAGATTGCGGGCAAGTGGTTCAAGAAGATCTCCCAGTCGGTTATTCTGCTTCCGAACTTCATTTCGATGGTTATCGTCGGCGTGTTCGCGTATAACCTGTTCAATTTCAACTCCGGGTTTATCAATACCATGCTTACCAGTACGGGCTTAGACAAGATTGAGTTCTACTCCGACGCTGGAATCTGGAAATACATCATTGTAGGGTTCAAGATCTGGGCAAGTACCGGTTACGGTATGATTGTCTATCTGGCAGCCATTACGGGGATTAACCATGATCTCTATGAAGCAGCCTATATGGACGGCGCCACTACCTGGCAGCGTATCCGTTATATGACTCTGCCGATTCTGAAGCCAACCTTCATTCTGCTCCTCCTGTTCGGTATGGGCGGAATTCTCAAAGGCTCCTTCGATCTCTTCTACAATTTGATTGGAACAAACTCCGTGCTGTATCCGCAGACGGATATTATAGATACTTATGTCTTCCGGTCGCTCGTGGGACAATTTAACTTCTCCATGGGTGCTGCTGTTGGCTTCTACCAATCCTTATTCGGTCTGGTTCTGGTGCTTGTCGTTAACTTTATTGTACGCAAGGTTGAACCGGACAGCGCGTTATTCTAAGACAAGATAAGAAATAGGGGTGTTAATATGGCAAGCAGTACTATTAAACAGGATTCAGGCAGCATTTTCATTAAGCTCATCAGTTACATTTGCATCTCCATATTCGCGCTGATTTGCGTGTTCCCGTTTGCGCTGATGATCTCTTCCTCCTTCATGAATGAGCAGGAGATTATCCGCGAGGGGTACAAGCTGATACCGAATGAGATTTCTTTCAAGGCCTATGAATTGTTGCTCAGTAACTCCTCCAAGCTGGTGGATGCTTATCAGGTAACGATCTTTATCACAGTCGTCGGTACGGTGCTCGGGCTGTTCATGATGTCCATGGCCGGATTTGTCCTGAACCGCAAGGATTTCAAATACCGTAACTTCTTCTCCTTCCTGATCTATTTCACCACCTTGTTCAGCGGAGGATTGATTCCGACTTACATTCTGATGGTTAAGCATCTGCACCTCAAGGACAATCTGTTCGCCATGATTCTCCCGGCGGTGGTAGGGGCGTGGTCGATCTTCCTGATGCGTAACTTCATGAAGGCAATCCCGGATTCCCTGTATGAATCAGCGACGATTGACGGCGCAGGCGATTTCCGCATCTACTGGCGGATCTTCATGCCGCTGGCGGTTCCGTCACTGGCAACGATCGGACTGTTCTCGGCACTGGGCTTCTGGAATGAGTGGTACAACGGAATGCTGTACATGGACACTCAGAGCAAGTTCCCGCTCCAGTACTTCCTGCAGCGCATGATCAACCAGGCGAATATGGGCAGTCTCATCAACTCGGGGGCGGTCATTAATACAGCCGATCTGCCGACCCAATCGATCAAAATGGCTACAGCCGTGCTGGCCACAGGCCCGATCATTCTCCTGTATCCATTCATTCAGCGTTACTTCGTAACCGGTCTTACCATCGGTGCTGTCAAGGGTTAATGGACGCCTGCTTCAATTGAAGGGTGTTTGTTATAGATGCAAGATCCATAATATAGAAAAGAAAAGGGAGGCTTACCGAATGAAAGGTAAAAAGATTGCTTCTTCTCTAGCTGCTGTCCTCATGCTTACTGGAGTGCTATCCGCGTGTTCATCGAACAATAATGCAAATGGCAATACTCCGGCAGGGTCGAATGCTCCATCCACAAGCACAGGAGGCGTAGACACTTCTAAGGAAGCAAAGTTGACGTACTACCTGTGGGGCAGTGAAGGAGTTACCAATAAAGACATTCTGGCCGAGATTAACAAGAAGCTTAAGGCCGATCTGAATACTACGCTTGAAATCAAATATATTGACTGGGGAGACGTAGCAACCAAGTATCCGCTGCTGTTCGCTTCCGGCGAATCGTTCGATCTGTCACATGCATCACCTGGTGCTCCTGTGTCCTACTACACCCTGGCTACTGAAGGTGCGCTGACGGACATTACCGATATGCTGGACAAGGTGGCTCCTAAGCTGAAGGCAGAGGTTCCTGAATCCTCCTGGCAGAATACTAAGGTAGATGGCAAAATCTATGGCGTACCGAGTCTGTTCAGTGAATACACGCCTGCCGGTTATGCCTACCGTACCGACCTGATGAAGAAATACGGCATGACTGAAATTAAGTCGATTGATGATATGGTTAAATACATGGATAATGTGGTTGCCAAAGAATCCTTCCCTCCAATCAACGGTAAGGCTGAGGATGCTCAGAACATGTACAGAATGCTCGTAGATACTACAGACATGTGGCTGAACGCACCTGGTATCTCGCTGAATGAACTGAATCTGGTTACCAAGAGCCCGGAGGATTACAAAAAAGTATTCCATCCAGCCTTCACCCAGGAATTCGAGGATTGGGCTGTGAAAATGCGTGAGTGGGGCGACAAGGGCTACTGGGGTAAAGACGTTCTGTCCGCTTCCCTCGGCAGCAAAGACAACTTCAGAGCCGCGAACTCTGCGGGTTATCTGACTCATGCCCAGGACTGGATCGGCCAGTATGGCGGAGATATCAAGGCGCTGCCTAATTCTCCTACAGCCTTCTATACTTTTGCTGAAGCCAACAAGAAAATCAAACGTAAGATGGGTGTAGACAACTCGACAGTAATCAGTGCGAACTCCTCTAACCCAGAGCGTTCACTCATGGTAATTGAGAAATTCATGACCGATGCAAGTTACTACAACCTGATGCAATACGGTATCGAAGGCAAGCACTACGTGATTGAAGATGGCGTGAAGAAACAGCCGCAGGGCTTCAATGAAAAAACAGACGGCGGCGGCTTCTCGGCTTGGTCGCTCAGAAACGACAAGTTCGTGATTCCTAGTGATACTGATAACCCGGTCCGTAAAGACCTGTTCGCTGCATGGGATAAAGAAGCGATCGATGATCCGTACAATGGCTTCAGCTTCGACCCGGCTAATGTAACTACTGAAATTGCCTCAATCTCGAACGTGAATGCACAGCTTGGTATTCAGCTCATGCTGGGTAAAACAAATAAAGATCCAAAAACGGCTGTAGCAGAATACCGCGATCAGCTGAAAAAAGCAGGAGTTGACAAGGTCATTGCCGAAGTAGAGAAACAATTGGCAGAATTTACACCTGTTAACTAAAAGAATGTATAGGTTACAGGGGAGCTATATCTTATAGCTCCCTTACCTATAAATGGGGGAGTAGTGTGGACGTAAACATTAAGGATATCGCGAGGATATCCGGTGTAGGCATCTCAACAGTGTCCAGAGTGATCAATAATAAGGGTCTGGTGAGCAATGCCACCCGGGAGAAGGTACTGAGTGTCGTCAAGGAATATAACTATATTCCCAATTCCAACGCCAGAAATTTGAAGACAACGCAATCCAAGAATATCGCACTTATGGTCAAAGGGATTACTAACCCTTTCTTCTCCATTATGATCAAAGAGATTGAACGTCAGGTCAATCTGCGCGGATATCCGTTCCTTATCCATCAGGTGGAGGACGGGACCGATGAGATCAACGCCGCGATTCAACTGGTGAAGGAGAAGAATCTTAGCGGGATTATTTTCATGGGCGGTACCTATAATCATTCCGAAGAGAAGTTCAAGCAGTTAACGGTCCCGTTCGTACTTACGACGATCACCACCTCACAGGAAGTGGACCCGTCCATCTTCTCAAGCGTAACAATCGATGAATCCAAGGAAGCCTATAAGGCAACCTCATATTTACTTTCACTTGGTCATAAAAGCATCGGCTTTCTCGCCAAATCCCCTTTACTGGAAGACACCACAGGCAGCCGCCGCCTTCTTGGCTACAAGATGGCGCTGGAAGAACATAATATACCTTATAATTCGGGATTCGTAGAGGATTGTGAATACAGCCCCAGCTCGGGCTTCAACGCTGCACGCAGACTGCTTAACCGCGACAGAACCGTAACCGCTATCTTTGCGGCCTCCGATACGATTGCCATCGGTGCGGCCAAAGCTGTGCTTACCGCAGGCTTATCTATCCCCGATGATATTTCCATCATTGGATTTGACGGCATTGAGATGGCGGAATATTATCATCCTGCGCTGGATACGATCAGCCAGCCGGGCACTGAAATGGCGCTGTCCAGTGTGGGCGTGCTGTTCGACCTGATTACCAAACATTCCTCTCATCAGCACATTGTCTATGATGCGGTATTGCTCAAACGGGGCTCTTGCAAGATGATTAAGGGCCGGTAACAGCAGGACGCTGACTATAAAACCAACTGGAGTTGACAACATCATGCAAGATTCACTGAGAATAGGTACGCTTGTGCGCGGCGGTGAAGCCGTCCAGGTCATTCCGCAGATTGTGAAGCATGGCTTCGAGTCCTTTCAACTGAATTTCTGGCAGACGACAGGCGGGATTGATCTGGTAGAGACGGCAGCCCGGGTCCGGGAGTTGGCGGCTGAGCATCACTTCGTCATCTCTGCTGTCGGCATCTACGGCAATCCGCTTGGCGGCGGGCCGGAGTCTGAGACGGAGGCCACCTTGGCGGGCTGGGAGCAGCTGATTGAGCATGCCCACTTGTTCGGGACGGACCTTATCGGCGGCTTCACCGGACGGCTGCCCGGCTCGTCCATTGACGAATCGCTTCCGAGATTCGCTGAGGTATTCGGAGAATTGTCGAAGCGGGCGGCAGACAAGGGTCTGCGGATTGCTTTTGAGAATTGTGCGATGGGCGGGAGCTGGCAGAAGGGTGACTGGAATATCGCCCATAACCCTACAGCCTGGGAGAAAATGTTCAACGCCGTTACGGCAGACAATCTCGGGCTGGAATGGGAGCCTGCCCATCAGCTGACCGCGCTGATCGACCCGATCCCGCAGCTGCGCAAGTGGGTGGATAAAATCTTCCATGTGCATGGCAAGGACGCGACGATTGCCTGGGACATTGTCAAGGAGTACGGGATTCATGGTCCTAAGCCTTATGTGTGGGACCGGACGCCGGGCTTCGGGGATACGAACTGGACGGATATTATCACCATTCTCCGGCAGGGCGGCTATCAGGGCACGATTGATATTGAAGGCTGGCATGATCCCGTCTATCAGGGGGAGCTGGAGATGATGGGCCAGGTCCATGCGCTGAATTACCTGAAGCATTGCCGGGGCGGAGATTTCGTATCCAATCCGGTGATATAATCACATATAAAAGGCCTCATGCTCCACGGATGCGGGGAATGAGGCCTTTTTGTGCGCTTTATACAAAACGCTTAATGGTCCAATAAGGAACGGTGAAATTCCCTTTATTCGTTTCAATATGCAGGGCATCGGAGGAGTGGTCGATTTTGCATACTCCGGTGTAGGTTTCTCCGCTGATCAGGTGCACGCGTTGCCACAGATTGGAGAGAAGTGCATGCTGAATATCCTGTTTTATCATAAGGTTCACTTCCTCCTTGAATGCAGTGTGCTCGTAAATCTCTTTACTTATTATTAAACACGCTTAGGAAATTTTAACAGCAAAATTGGTTACAGTTTTGTACCATTTCACACCTACATAGTTGGTCTCAGATGGAGTAACATGTTCATGTACTGTCAGAGTAACGTTCTGTACAAAGGGTATATATATTCAGGAGGTGTTACCGATGAATAGAACGACCAGATTACAGCAGATAACCGTAACTCTTCTTAGCGCAGGTCTACTTACCCTGTCAGGCTGGGGAGCGGCGGCTTCACCGGTTCAGGCGGCGGCAGCTTCGGTTGCAGCACCGGCTTGCGGGACTGGAGATCACGGGCTGCTTCAGGATTTGCAAAAGGCGCATAGCGGAGCTGACAGCATTCCGCTCAGCTTCTCGGATGTGGAGTTTCTGAACACGAATATCGGGCGCGCAGCCGGTAACGGCTTCCTGATTGGAACCTCGGACGGCGGCTGCCATTTCCAGAAGATCTATGAAGGACAGTGGAGCTTCCAGCAGATTGATTTCCCGGATAATGTTCATGGCTGGGCGCTTGCCGCAGTTAAGGACGGTCAGGCTAAATATCTGTTAAGAACGGCAGACGGCGGCTCGACCTGGACAAGGCTGTCGAACCAGGCGGTAACCTTCGAACGGGTAGAGTTCCTGGACAGCAGCCAGGGCTTCGGCTACAACCGCGCATCAACATATTATACGAAGGATGGCGGAGAGAGCTGGAGTCTGATCAAGACACCTGCTAACACACGCGGGGCAGCATTCACCAGCAGAAGCAACGGCTGGGCTGTGGTTATCGTTCCTGGCAGCGGCTATCGGGTAATGAAGACAACTGACGGCGGAGCAGCCTGGAAGCAGGTGCTGAAATCGTCAACCTCTGATCCTATATACGGTCAGATCTCTGCCAATGACAGTCAAGTGTACGCCTTGCTCTACGGCGATTCTGGCATGTCGCAGACTTCCTATTCGCTCTACGGCAGCTCTAACTCCGGCGGCAGCTGGACCCGGGTGATTGCCCAGGAGACCGCAGGCGGCGGTCCGGCTCCGGGAAGCGGCGCAGCCGTAGCGAAGAAGGGCCCGGCTTCCGGTACCCCGGGCAATATGGTGCTGATCGGCAAGACGACGGCATTCCTGGCAGGTTACCAGCCGGCAGCGGAGGAGGTGGGCGTTGGGCTTACCAAGAACAACGGCCGGACCTGGAGTAATCAGAAGGCGGTTCCCGGATTCGAGGGGGTCATCTCCTTCACCGATCATAACCGGGGCTGGCTGGCAGCCAGAGACCTGAACAGCTCTACACTGTACGTTACCAAAGATGCAGGCGCTACCTGGACAGCGCGGTTTTCTTTTGAGACGGCAGGACGGTAGGTTGTCCGTAAGATAATGACGAAAGACGAAGACGAAGACGGGTCTTGTCCCTATGAGGGCGGACCCGTTTTTGCTTGTGGTGCAGCAGAAGAATAGGTAGGTATTGTGGAGAAGGGAGTTAGCTTTGGTGTAATACTTTCGATTAGCGGGTAATGGGATAGCATAGGGGGTGAAGCATGGTTAGACCGGTTAGAATAATCTGGATCAGCGCTGTCGTGGTAAATATAGCAGGCTTGGCCCTCTTTGTCCTGCTGAAGAACCAATGGTTCTTCCAAGGGTTCTTCATGGATATCTTGAATATAATGCTGCTGCAGATGTTAGGCATCCCCTCTGTGGCTCTGATTGTTGTATCGCTTCTTCTGTTGAAGTACTACAGGAAACCGCCCGGCTGGGCAGGATACACAGGAATCTTCATTATGATTGCGGCGCTATTGTGGATTGCGGGATATTTTCTGTTTTTTTCATGGCTGATGGTATTCGGGAACGCCCGGTAAAGATAATACTTTACTGATCGTTCTCGAATGTACTAAGATGCTGGTACGAAGCAGATTATTTTTTTGAGTATAGTAGAACGAATGGTCTCGAATAAACTGGATGAGGAGTGTTAACGATGGGGAAGCTTGACGGGAAGGTTGCATTGATTACTGGGGGGAATAGCGGGATTGGACTGGCAAGTGCCAGGCTGTTTGTGGCGGAGGGCGCAAAAGTGGTCATTACCGGCCGCAATCCGGTATCGTTGAATGCAGCGGTAGAAGAGTTGGGCGCGGAGCATGTAGTTGCTGTTCAGGCGGACGCGACCAATCCGCAGAGTGCAGTGAAGGCTGTGAATGCAGCCATTGAGGCCTTCGGCAGACTGGATGTGGTCTATGCGAATGCAGGAATCGCGGGCTCTACACCGCTGGGCAGTACAGAGCTGGCCGCCTTCGAGGAAATACTCCGGGTCAATGTGACTTCGATTCCGCTGGGTCGCGCGGCTGTGCCGGAAGAGGTGGCTAAGGTAGCGCTATTCCTGGCCTCCGATGATTCTTCGTATATCCAGGGCGCAGATATCGCCGTTGACGGCGGGGCGGGCAGCTCTCCGCTGGGCGCACCCATATACCGCCAGAACGCATAAGGATGGAAAGTGGCAGGAAAAATGGCTAGTGGCAGGAAGCACCTTGAGGGGTGCTTTTTTGCGCGTTAAGGCCGGAGAGTAGAATGTATGCTAAAAACCGAATACAATGTGCTGTCATTCATCAGTGTGGTAAAATGAACTGACACATGTTAAATTATGTTATTCCCACTCAGAGCAAAAACTAATGTTGAACGGAGGTTATCCGCATGAGGCTTACTAATCGGACTGTGATCATTGCTGGCGTAGTACTCGCTATAGTTGCGGGGGGGATCTATGTGACGCTTACAGGGCTGCCGTATAAAAGAAGCCAAATCGCAAGCGAAGTAAGGGAGTACCTGGTTCATACCAGAGCGTATCCCGCAGCAGATATTCAAGAGATCCGTGGAGTCTATAGCCTAAAATCGGGCGATTATGAAGCGGAGGTACGGTATAAGGATGAACCTGATCAGAATTACACCTATGCCAAAGTAAATGGAGTGTTCAGACTCGTCGGGGTCAGCAGCATGTACGGGAAACATATAGATGAAACTTTTTATTGAAGCGTGATTTCCAGGTAAGAGGTAATCGTTCTGCACTGTCGAATAAGAGAATATAGATAATGGTGGAAAAGCTTGCATGCAAGGCAGATGTGTTGTAAACGCTCACAATAGATGCAGGAGGCGAATCAGGATGGACGGAAGCAAGTCGTTAATCTATCAAATTCTCAAGACGATTGAAGAGGGCAAAGAACCGGTGCTGGAGAACCTGGAGGGCATTACGGTTGGCGGATTCCACAGCGCGCTCGAACAGATTGTGGAGAACAAACTGGCTAATAATATCAGCTTCTCCCTCAGCGGCAAAGGCAAAAAAGCAGTCCGTGTCGTGAATACAAGCGGCTCCAAGCTGACTGCGCAAGGCATTAACTATATTCATGTTCAGGACAGCCGCAGCTTCTAGCGTATCCTGATCTTGGCAGAAACGATACTACCCGAACACCTGCAGACTGGAGATAGTTCTCCTGCTGCGGGTGTTTTTTGCTGTGGGCAGAATGTGGCTTACACAAGCCTTCGGATCACTCGTGCAATCCGGGTGAACCCGGTTACAGTTGAATATCCGTCCCTTACAATCGGATTTTGCCTTATGGCTTGCAGTGCCGCTACTTATAATAAAGTTACGACAGCGGCGGCCGAGCAGGCAGCCAAGGAAGGAAGAGAAAAGTGATGAAACTTCGGATTAAGGAGAGTCAGAACGGCTTGCCGGCATTAACGGTCAAGACCGGGGGCCTGGGGAAGACACTGCGCAGGGACTGGTTCCTGTATGCGATCCTTGTGCCTTTTGTATTATGGTATATCCTGTTTGCCTTTAAGCCGATGTACGGGCTGCAGATTGCCTTCAAGGATTACAGCGTTTTTCAGGGCATCGCGGACAGTCCGTGGGCAGGCTTCAGCCACTTTGAAACATTCCTGCAGAGCGATTACTTCCTGCGGGTGCTGAAGAATACGCTACTGATCAGCTTGTACAGCCTGTTATTCGCATTTCCGGCGCCGATCCTGCTGGCATTGCTGCTTAATGATGTGAAGAACGCCATGTTCAAAAAAATGGTACAGACCATTACTTACCTGCCCCACTTTATCTCTGTTGTCGTTGTGTGCGGCATCGTAACCAATCTGCTCGCACCCGGCAACGGGATCGTTAACCTTCTGCTGGAGCAGCTGGGCCTCGAGAAAATTTATTTCCTCGCCGTGCCGGAGTATTTCCGCACCATCTTCGTCTCGATGGGCATATGGCAGGAAATGGGCTTCTCTGCGATTATCTACATTGCAGCGCTGGCAGGCATCAATACGGATCTGTATGAAGCGGCGGTGGTAGACGGAGCTAATAAATGGAAGCGTATGCTAAATGTGACCCTGCCGGGAATTCTGCCTACGATCATGATCATGCTGATTCTGAAGATCGGCAGTCTGCTGGAGGTTGGCTATGAGGCGATTATTCTGCTCTATCAGCCTGCAACCTACGAGACGGCAGACGTCATTAACAGCTATGTCTACAGGGAAGGGATCTTGAACGGCCGTTACGACATGGCTACAGCAGTCGGATTATTCAACTCGGTTGTGGGCCTGCTCCTCATTGTAATCTCTAACCGGCTCAGCAAAAAATACACCGGCAACGGTCTCTGGTAGGTGAAGAAATCATGACAGAAAGCCGCGGCGAAAAGATTTTTTACCGCTTCAATTATGTATTCCTGACGCTTCTGATGATCATTGTCCTGTTCCCTGTACTCTATGTGCTGTCCGCTTCCTTCAGTTCTCCGGATGCGGTGGTGTCGGGCCGGGTGATTCTGTTCCCCGTCGAGCCGACACTGGACGCTTATAAGGCGGTCTTCCGGGAGCCGACCATTTGGCTCGGGTACGCCAATACGCTCTTTTACACTGTCGCAGGTACACTGGTCAGCATGGTACTTACGATCTGCGGTGCATACAGCTTGTCCAAGCGCAGGCTCAAAGGCCGGAAGGCGATCAATCTGATGATATCCTTCACGCTTGTCTTCAATGCGGGCATTATCCCTATCTATATGAACTTCCGCAGCCTGGACATGCTCGATACGCGGAGTGCAATCATCTTCGGCTTCGCTATTTCGACCTTTAATGTTATTATCCTGCGCACCTTCTTCCAGTCTGTTCCCGAAGAGCTGGAGGAGGCAGCCCGCATTGACGGGGCGAGCGAGGCCACCATTCTGCTGCGGATTATGCTGCCCTTGTCCAAGGCTGCCTTGGCGACAGTTACGCTCTTCTATGCGGTGGGGCGCTGGAACGGATACTTCTGGGCCATGGTGCTGCTGCGCAGTGAGGACAAGGTGCCGCTGCAGGTGCTGCTGAACCGTCTGGTGGTACAGATGAAGCCGAGCGATTCCATGATGGTCACGGACAGCTCCTATCTGATTGCAGAAACGGTCATCTACGCCACGATTGTGGTTGCCGTTCTTCCGATGATGCTCTTCTATCCGTTTATCCAGAAGTATTTCGTACACGGAGTCATGATCGGTTCCATCAAGGGCTGAAGCCAGTAGCAGTGCCGCCAGGGAAGCCTTGACCGGAGGCGTACTTGTTTGCATAGAAAAGGGATAAGATATACTAGATAAAAGGGAGGATTATTGTATATGAAAAAGATGAAAAGCCTGCTGCTTGCACCAGCGCTTATGGCCGTCCTGATATCAGGCTGCGGAGGCGGCAACGAGGGGGCAGCCCCATCCCCATCAGCGAATGATTCAGGCGCTTCGCCTGCCGCCTCTGCTTCACCGGCAGCAAATGTGGAACCGCTAAATCTTAACTTCTATTATTATAGCCAGGCGCTTCAGATTAACGGCGATTTGCCGATTTTTCAGGAAGCGGCCAAGGCTACCGGCGTCACACTGAAGAATGTAGCTCCGACCGGAGGCGACGATGCCCAGGCGTGGAATCTGCTGCTCGCTTCGGGTGAACTGCCTGATATTGTGGCTTACCAGCTGTCCGGACTTAATAATATCGCTGTTCAGGGCGCGCTTGTGCCGCTGGATGACCTGCTGGCCGAGAATGCTCCGAACTTCAAGGCGTTCCTGGACGGGAACAAGGCGGTTAAGAGTGCTATCACTGCCTCAGACGGCAAGATTTATGTCGTGCCGTTCGTGTCTGACGGGGAAGCCCAGGAGGGCTGGTATATCCGTCAGGATTGGCTCGACAAGCTGGGGCTGAAGGCTCCGGCAACAGTTCAGGAGTACTACGAGGTGCTGAAGGCGTTCCGTGAACAGGACCCTAACGGAAACGGCAAGAAGGACGAGGTGCCTTTCTTCTCCCGCAATGCCACTTCCGGCTTCGCTTCCCTATTTCCGCTGTGGGATGCCTCGCTGTCCTTCAAGCTGAAGGACGGTAAGATCGTATACGGGCCGAACGAGCCGGAGTATAAGACGGCTGCGACCGAGACAGCCAAGTGGTACAAGGAAGGGCTGATTGATAAGGAGATCTTCACCCGCGGCAATACCGCACGTGATATTCTCTTTGCGAATGATACCGGCGGTTCTGTGCATGACTGGTTCGCCAGCACCGCCAATTACAACAACAAGCTCCAGCCGACTCTGCCTAATTTCTCGCTGCGTCCTATCGCACCTCCGGCCAGCATCTCCGGCAAGGTATTTGAAGTAACCAAGCGCAATCCGCTGGGCAACGATGCCGGCTGGGCGATTTCAGCGAATGCCAAGGACCCGGCGGCTGTACTGCGCTATTTGGACTTCTGGTGGACTGAAGAAGGACGCCGTCTGCATAACTTTGGAATCGAAGGCGAAACGTACACGGTGGTGGACGGCAAGCCGGTATTCACCGAGAAGGTATTGAATGAGCCTGCTGTAGTCGATTATTTGATCAAGACCACCGGTGCCCAGTTGACGATCGGCGGACATCAGGATTTCGCCTACGAAGAGCAATGGACGAATAAGATCGCTCTGGAAGGCGTGAAAATGTATGTGGACAATAACTACTTCGCCCCGGAGTACCAGGTGCCGCAGCTGAACTTCACCCTGGATGAAGACAAGAAGATTAAGGAGCTGTTCCCGCCGATCGAAACTTATGTGATGGAAACTTCGCAGAAGTGGTTCATGGGCGGAGAGACAGTGGAGGGCAGCTATGACGCATTCGTTCAGCAGCTGAAGCAGCTGAAGCTGGATGAAGTACTGGAAATCTATAATACGGCTTACGCGCGTTATCTGGAACAACAATAATCAGTTCCGCCTCCTCCGGCCGGAGGAGGCTTTTGAAGGAGGAGGCACCTATGATCAAGCGGACATATACCATGGTCGTAATTGATGATATCCGCGCTGTCGTGAACGGGATCTCCCGGGATATGGACTGGAGCGAACTGGGGATAGACATCGTGGGCACGGCATCCAGTGGCGAGGGAGGTCTGGCGCTCGTTAAGAAGAAGCTGCCCGATATCATTGTGACGGATATCCGTATGCCCAGGCTGAGCGGCATTGAGATGATGCGGGAGCTGCGGCCGCAGCTCCCGCAGGCCAAATTTATCTTCATCAGCGGCTATTCCGATTTCGATCATGCGCAGGAAGCGCTTCGTCTGGGCGCCTTCGATTATATCCTCAAGCCCTTCACGCCGAGGCAGCTGGCCGAAGTGGTGAAGAAAGCTGCGGAGGAGCTGGAGAGAGAGCGGCAGCATAGCGAGGAGCTGAGCGACATGCAGCAGAAGCTGCGGGAGAGCATGCCGTTATTGCGCCAGGAATACCTCAGCCTGCTGGTCCGCTTCTCGGCCCAGCCGGAGACGCTGCGCAGGCGCTGGGAATTTCTGCAGATGGATATGCAGTCCTCTCCGCTCGCCGTCGTGGTGCTGGAGATTGACCATTTCGTACAGAAGAGCGAGGAGATTCCGGTCAATGATGCGGAGCTGCTGCGGTTTGCCGTGCAGAACATCGTAGAGGAGACTGTGCTCCGGGTGGCCAAGGGAACGCTGTTCCGCGAATCGGTTCACCGCTTCGTGCTCATTATCAACACAGGGGACGGGGCCAGCGCACTGGGAATCGCTGAGGAATGCCGGGAGAACGCCGAGCGTTACTCCAAATGCACGGTCTCGGCAGGCGTAAGCCGGACGGTTCAGGAGCTGGATGAGCTTCCCGTTGCCTATCAGCAGGCGGTAGAGGCACTAACCTACACATTCTATACCGGAGGCAACAGTGTATTCTTCTGGGAGCATATCACGCAGCGCCCCGAGGTGCTTCCGCGTCCTGATGCCGATCTGGAGAAGGAACTGGTCTATGCGCTGCGTTCCGGTAATGCCGGGCAGGCCGAGAAGTTGCTGCTGATGCTGCTGGAAACTGCCGGGAAGACAGAAGCCCTGCCTTCGCCGGACAGTGCGAAGGCGCTCTGTGTAGAGCTTGCCGCTCTGATCCGCAATGCGGTGCCTGAACTGGCCGGGAGTCCGGAGCTGACCGAGCTAATGAAGGCATTGACCTCGCCCCGCGCGGTGCTGAGCGATCTGCGCGAATCGCTGAAGCAGCTGAGCAAGCTGAGCTGTGCGCAGGTCCAGTCCCGGCTGCAATTCAGCGCCCAAGAGGCGATTCAGGCGGCTATCCGCTACATTCGTGAGCATCTGCATCTCAATCTGCTGGTTGGCGACTATGCTGCCCATGTTCACCTGAGCACCAGCTATTTCTCCAACCTGTTCAAGAAGGTGACCGGGCTCTCTGTCGGCGCTTTCGTCATCCAGGAGAAGATGGAGCAGGCCAAGCTGCTGTTGGCCGGTGACCGGCCCATCGCCGAAATTGCCGAAAGCCTCGGCTATGAGGAGCGCTCCTATTTCAGCGATGTCTTTAAGAAAACGACCGGCATGACGCCCACGGAATTCCGGGCGGCCTATGGGCCCAGACAGGGCAACGGATGAGAAAGCCGATTTTGCGGACATTAATGCACAATTCCACCTTCAAGACCAGGCTCTGGATCGGCATAGTGTCCATCGTGATTCTGGCGATCTGGGTTACAGGCGTCTCCTCACAATACCTGGCTTCGCGGCTTCTGGAGCGCAAGACGGCAGAGCTCAGCCAGATGATGATCGGCAAATCGGCCCAGGCGCTGGAGGAGAAGCTGCGCAAGGTCCGGCTGTCGGTCCTGACCTTTATGATGAGTCCGCCCTTCGAGGATATTCTCCGCGCCTCGCCGGGAACAGAGGCCAGCTACTATTCTTATTTCGCGCTGAACAACGCGCTGCAGGTACCCCTGGTCCAAATGCAACTGATCGAGCCATCCATTGATTCGGTGCTTGTGTCCACGCCCATCGGTGAATTCTATTCTGTCACCGGGGCGAAGCGGACGAATCTGGATTTCGCGGACACTCCGCTAAGCCGGATTATGCAGGAGAAGACGCTGCCGCTGTGGGTTCCGGCCCACCGTGACGGGCTCTTCGAAAACAGCGGCCGTGTCCTCAGCCTGCTGATTGAGCCGATCTCGGCCTATCGGGGAACCGATGTGCAGGTGGTCGTCAATGTGCGGGAGTCTGCCATCAAGGAATATGCCGAGACGAATGTGGTCGGCGACAGCGGAAGCATTGCAGTCATTGACGCAGCAGGTAATCCGGTGATGGATGAGCATTCCCGCTTCGTAGCCCCGATGCGGGAAGCGGCCTTCCAGAGCGAGGTTAACGCGGGGCGCAATCATTTTGAATACAGGTTCGAAGGGAAGGAATATCTGGTCAATTGGGCCAAGGTGACCTTTCCCGATAATTGGATGATCTTCTACTTCCAGCCCAAGGCTGTGCTGCTGAAGGATATCCGTTACATGTGGTGGGCCACCCTTGTTATCGTTCTCGCGCTCATTCCGCTGGCACTGATTCTGTCGAAGTGGATGACCGGCCTGCTGATCCGCCCTCTCTATCGGCTGCAGCGTCTGATGTCCCGAGCCGGTGACAATGATCTCTCCGTGCGCTTCTCCAGCGATTACAGGGATGAGGTGGCACAGGTGGGCGAACGCTTCAACATCATGCTGGTCAAAATTGAGCAGCTCATCCAGAACGTCACTGAGGCGGAGAAGCAGAAGCGCGTATCTGAGGTCAAGGCGCTACAGGCGCAGATTGATCCTCATTTTCTCTACAACACCTTGAATACGATTCTCTGGAAATCACAATCCCGCAAGCAGGAGGATGTGAAGGAGATGATTGTCTCCCTGTCCCAACTGTTTCGGCTTGGGCTTAATAACGGCCATGATCTGACAACCGTAGCCAAGGAGGTAGATCATGTCAGCCGTTACTTAAGCCTGCAGCAGCAGTGCTACGAGGAGCTGTTCACCTATGAGATTACAGTGGAGGAAGGGCTGGAAGAGCAGCCGCTGCTAAAAATCCTGCTCCAGCCCCTGGTGGAGAACTCGATTCTCCACGGATTCAGGAGTGAAGGCCATACCGGACGGATCATCATCCGCGTGTACCGGGAAGGGACCTTCATCGTCTGTAAGGTGGAGGACAACGGGGAAGGCTTCGACAAGGAGCGGGTGGAAGCCGGACTTGTCGAAGCAGGCAGGCAGGAGCATGGCGGCTACGCTCTGCTGAATGTCTACACCCGGCTGCGCCTGCACTATGGGGACAAGGCCGCGATGGAGCTGGAGAGTGAGCCCTACAAGCTTACCGCCGTAACCCTCCGGTTTCCGGGAGAGTATGAAGATAACTAGGGCAACGGCGGAGAAGCCGCGCCGGGCAGGGTCCGGCAGGAACAAACTATGAATATCTGGAGGGATTGTGTTGAAACCGGAACGACTTATTTATACCTTCGTCAGCTACGCTGCCCATTATGATGCAGACTGGGGCAAGGGTGTCGCCCTTGACGGGATTGAGCGGACTGCGGAGCTTGCGCATAAATATGCGATTCCCGTAACCTGGATCGTCAACCGGGGCTCGATTCCGGTCCTGCGGGAACGGATCGGGGAATGGCATGCGACCTACGGCGATGATGTCATCCTGCAATGCCCCTTTTTCGAAGAGGAGGCTGGCTCCTCTAAGGAGGTGCTGAAGCGGCGGCTGGAAGAGGATTGGTCGCTGCTGCAAGAGGCCTTCCCATGGGCCGCCACCAAGGTGGCCGCAAGGGGGAAGATTTACAATGAAGTGATTGAAGTGCTGGAAGAACTGGATTTTGAAGGCATGTGGGGATATTGCTATGAGCAGTTCTGGTGGGATGGCATCACCCATAAGGGCATTCCCTGGGGGTCCTGGTATGTGAACAGCGGGAGCTTCAAGGTGCCGCATTCCGGCCGGGGCCAGGTGGTGGCCTGTGAATGGACCGCCCGTGACCTGCATGCCACCTACCATACCGGCAGCCCAGTCATCTATTCCACGGATCCCAACGATGTGCTGCGCGCCGGTCTGTGTACGGGAGAGAATATCGACTACTGGAAGCATCTGTTCGATGAATATTTGTTCAATACGGATCATAACGGGCAGGTGTTTTTCCTCCAGCAGCAGGAAGGCCATGAGATGGAGTTCACAGACCGGTTCACTGTATTCCCGGCTTCCCATGTCGAGGAATGTGCAGGGATGCTGGATCTCTTTTTCAACTATATTACCAGCTATCCTATTACCTTAACGACTTTACCACATGCTGTACGCCTATATAAAGAGCAGAATGAATACACGGCACCATCTTATATGCTGACCCATGATTATCCGGTACGGCCGGAGGTTAACGAATACACCATGACTCTGGGCGGAGTGGGCTTCGGCCCTTGGCCGGAAACCTTTCTATACTATGATAAAGAGTGCCAGCTGTCCTTCGTGGAGGGAGAATGCAGGCCCCGTCTGCTGCGCAATTACATCGGCAAGCTGAACATGAACGATGATTTCACAGAAGCTGTTCCGCCGGTATTCGTGACGAAGTACCTGAAGACGGATACGGTGATTGAGCTTGAATATGAGATTGGGAGCAGCAGCGCTGTTCCGTTCGGGTTAGTGTACTGGGATGATCTGGCGGGCTATGAAGTCAGCGCATGTTCAGGCGGTGCTGAAGTTAAGCTGATTAAGGATAAGCTAGCCTTCCTCAGATTCAATCTGACCGGCGGCCGGCAGACAATCGGACTTACACTCCGCTTAAAAAGGAGGCTGGAAGGCCATGCATAAAGTACTGTGTGAACTCAAGGAGGATGAGCGGCTGTTCTTCGAACAGGCCCTGAAGTTTGCGGTAGGTAAAATTGAGCAGAATCTGCCCGTATATACGGAGCTGTTCCCGGCGTCGGCCAGCCAAGGTCTGGTCTATCCTGCGATAGAGAATACGGACTGGACGGCCAGCTTCTGGACCGGCATGGTCTGGCTGGCGTATGAATGGACCGGAGACAGCAGGTACCGGGAAGCGGCAGAAGAGCAGTTGGACAGCTTCCGGAGGCGGGTGGAGGAGCGGATCGCGGTGGATACGCATGATCTGGGTTTTCTGTACAGCCTCTCGGCGGTTGCTGCCTACCGGATTACCGGCAATCCGGCGGCGCGGGAGATGGCGCTGGAAGCGGCCGGACTGCTGGCGGACCGTTACTTTCCCGAGGCTGGAATCATTCAGGCCTGGGGAGATCTGAATGACCCGGCGCAGCGCGGCCGGATGATTATCGACTGCCTGCTGAATCTTCCGCTGCTCCACTGGGCTGCTGAAGAGACCGGGGACAGCGCCCTGGCATCCATAGCCCACCGACACGCCCGGCAATCAGCCCGGTATCTGGTCCGCCCCGATCATACCTCCTATCACACCTATTATATGGACGCGGAAACGGGTAAGCCGCTGTACGGCAACACTCATCAGGGGTATGCCGATGATTCCTGCTGGGCGAGAGGGCAGGCCTGGGGCATATACGGCTTCGCGCTTGCCTACGCGCATACGGGCGATTCATCGCTGCTTGATGCCTCCAGGCAGCTGGCCGACTATTTCCTGGCAAAACTTCCGGCAGACGGCATTGTGTATTGGGATCTGATATTTACGGACGGCGACGGCCAGGAGAAGGACAGCTCGGCTGCTGCTATTACTGTCTGCGGGCTGCTGGAGCTGTTCCGGCAATTACCGGCTGACGATCCGGGTGCAGCCGGATACAGAGAAGCTGCCCTGGAGATGCTGGCTGTACTTGCTGAGCGGTACACAACGAAGGAGCATCCTCATTCAAACGGAATTCTGCTGCATGGTGTCTATAACAAACCACGGGGTTGGGGGATTGACGAATGCACCCTCTGGGGGGATTACTTCTACTGTGAGGCCTTGATGCGGGTGCTTGGAGAGTGGCAGCGTTATTGGTAGATAAGTTCTGGTGACCTGGATCGACAATTTTTATATATCATGATATATTATTATGTATGATACTGAAAAATGAATGTCAGGGGACCAAGAATGTTATGACTGAATCCACCTCTTCCAAGCCGATGTATGAGAAGATTTTTGATGAAGTGAAGGAGAGCATCCTTACGGAGGCTTATAAACCCGGAGAACGGGTTCCTTCCGAGAAAGAGCTGGCTGAAACCTATAAGGTCAGCCGTATAACCAGCAAGAAAGCACTTGAGATGCTTGCCGCCGAACGGCTGATTGTCCGCAAGCCCGGCCGCGGCTCGTTCGTAGCAGATGCTTCCACTGGGCAGCATGACCCGGGGATGAACATCACAACCCCTGCTGCTGCCATGAAGATTCACTCCGGTGACAAAACAGTCGGCCTGATCATCACCGACTTTGGCAACAGCTACGGGACGGGGCTGATCTACGGGATGGAGCAGGCTTCACGCGACAGTGACTGCTTCCTGGTGCTGCGGAGAACCTTTGGTATTCCGGAGAATGAGGAGCAGGCGATCCAGAAGATGTTGAAACTGGGTGTGGACGGTTTGATTATTTTTCCGGCCCAAGGCGAGTATTTCAATGCAGAAATTCTGAAGCTGGTCATCAGGCGGTTTCCGCTCGTGCTGGTAGACAGACATCTCAAAGGAGTGGCTGCGGCATCCATCAGCTCCAATAATCTGGAGGCAGCCCTTGATGCGACGGAATATTTATTTGACCTCGGGCATACGCATATTTCATTTCTGTCTCCGCCTCCCGTGGATACCACTGCCGTGGAGGACCGGATTGAGGGCTTCATTCAAGCCCATGCCCAGCGGGGAGTCGTGGTGGACAAGGAGCTGTGGGTCAGTGATTTAACTTCGACGCTGCCAAAGTCTTTTAATACAGATAATATTGAACGGGACATCTCACGGCTTGTAACCCATCTGCAGAGCCATCCGTCAATCACAGCGTTATTTGCCATTGAATACAATATCGCGCTGCTCGCGAAGACGGCGGTGGAACGGCTGGGGCTGCGTGTACCTGAGGATATCTCCATTATATGCTTTGACAGTCCGCCGACACATCTGGGCAGCGGCTATGCCTTCACCCATATGCGGCAGAATGAAGAGGAGATGGGCCGGATTGCCCTGGAGAATGTGCTCAGTATTATGAACGGCCAATCCGTCCCCAATAAAGTGATGCTGGAAGCTGAGCTGGTTTCCGGGAATTCGACCGGCCCTGTCCGTCACAACAAGCTGCTGTGATCCGCCAACCCATTCCGCCGGATGGGTTTTTTTGGTGCGCTCAAATGGATCCGTCCCGGTTCGGAGGTAAAGCTTGCAGTCTAGCAATTACAGTGCATTTCATATGCTAGTATATTATTATCTATAAATACATATTGACATATCATTTAAATGCCAATATACTCATTTGTGAAAGCGCTTCATTGAATAAAAAGGAGGTCATTCCGACTGAAAGCGAGCAGGGGTCTGGCGGAAGATTAACTTGTGGAGCAAAGAGGCTGGCAGCCCTGGAACCTGTAACAGACAAATACAAATTAAGGGGATGAAGCAATGAAAAAAGGTTTGGTTACGGCACTCTCGGTGATGATGGTCGCTGCCTTGGCGGCGGGCTGCAGTGGAAATTCGGGACAAGAGAATGCTGCGAATGAGGGCAAAGCCGGAAGCGGCAGCAGCGGAAAGAAGACGGAGCTCACGTTCTGGGGCGATTGGGGCGGTGAAGGCCAGAAGCAGTTCGAGACCATGGTGGATGCCTTCAACAAATCCCAGGATAAGATTCATGTCAAATATGTGCTGCAGCAGGATATGATCACCAAATTCCTGACTGCGGCTACGAATGGCGGCGCTCCCGATGTGCTGTTCTGGGACCGCTGGCGGACCTCGCTGTATGCTCCCAAGAACGTGCTGCATCCGGTGGATGAGTACTTAACGCGTGACGGCATTTCCAAGGATGATTTCTACAGCGAGTCCTTGACCGAGCTCTCCCATGACAATAAGTTATACGGGCTTCCGCTGACCGTTGATGCACGGGCATTATTCTACAATAAGAAGCTGCTGGACGAAGCAGGACTTCAGCCTCCGGCTACCTGGGATGAACTGGAGCAGGCTGCTGCCAAGCTGACGAAGTGGAACGGCGACAAGCTGGAAGTGGCAGGCTTCTCCATGGGCGACCTCGGCCTGTTCAATATGTATCTCCAGCAGGCGGGCGGACAGATGCTTACAGAGGAAGGCACAACTAATTTCAATAATGAAAAGGGCAAACAGGTGCTTGAATTCTGGGACCGCCTGATGAACAAAGACAAGGTGTATAAGGTTGGCTTTGAGCTGGGACTTGGCGAAGGGCAGGATGCCTTCGTTACTGGCAAGGTTGCCATGCTCTATTCCGGGCCCTGGATGCTCAGCACCTACAACAAATACGGTAAAGATCTCGATTATGGCATTGTACCGCCTCCTGCCGGACCTAATGGTGACAAGGGCAGTGTGATGGGCGGCTTCGGACTCGTTATTCCTGAGGGCTCCAAGCATCATGATGAGGCATGGGAATTCATTAAATGGTGGACAGCGAACAAGGATAACGCCTTGCTGTGGGCTAAGACCAGCCTGAATCTTCCGGGCTTCAAGCCTTCGATGGAAGATCCGTTTTTCCAGGATGACCCGCAGTGGAAGCCGTTCCTGGATACGCTGGAATTTGCCAAAATCCGTCCGGCGCATCCCGGCTATTCTGTGATGGAGACCGATGCGCTTGCGCCTAATCTTCAGCTGAACCAGCAGAACAAGCAGAGCATTGAAGACACGCTGAAGAAGGCTCAGGAACAAGGCGACAAGATGCTGAAGGACAATGCGGTTGTTAAGTAGTCTGCCCTGGAAGCTTGCCGGATGAGGAGAGGGGGAGTTGTATGGCTTCCATGAGAAAAGTGGAACGGCACGAAGCCCGGACGGCCTATGTATTCATTACGCCTACGGTGCTGCTGTTCGCTGTATTTACAGTCATCCCTGTTGTGATGGCTCTATATTTAAGCTTCACCAACTATGATGTGCTTAGCAGAAATGACTGGGTCGGCCTGGAGAACTACCGTCGCCTGATAGACGACAGTCTGCTATGGAAGACGTTCAAGAATGTGTTCTTGTACTCGATTATTTTTGTTCCGCTGAATATTATCATTTCCCTGCTGCTGTCGATGCTGCTGAGCAGGGCATGGCGGGGGGTTAAGCTGTTCCGCACCTTCTATTATTTGCCCACGCTGACCTCGGCGGTAGCGGCGGCAACCGTATGGATCTGGCTGCTGCATCCGGAATTCGGTCTGGTGAACGGCTTGCTGTCCTATGTGGGCATAACCGGCCCGGCCTGGCTGTCCGAGACCAGTACGGCCATGCTGTCCATTGTGATGCTCACCCTCTGGCAATCCGTGGGCTCCAACATGATTATTTATCTGGCCGGTCTGCAGGGTGTCCCGGATTATCTCTATGAATCGGCACGGCTGGACGGGGCGAACAAATGGGCCAGCTTCCGCTACATCACTTGGCCGCAGCTGCGGCCGACGACCTTCCTGGTCAGCACGATGGCGATTATTGGTGCGCTGCAGCTGTTTGACCAGGCCTTTGTGCTAACGCAGGGCGGTCCGGCCAATGTGACCAAGACCCCGGTCTATCTAATCTATCAGCAGGGCTTCAATCAGCTGCAAATGGGCTATGCCTCGGCGCAGGCCTTCGTGCTTGCTGTAGCCATTCTTATTTTTTCGCTGATTAATATGCGGGTCTCCAAGGCGGAAGAGTCGATCATTTAGGGGCAGCTTGTCCAGGAAAAGGAGGTTCACAGGATGGGTGTTACTGGCGGTTCGGCCTTGAAGCAGGGCCTCTACAAGCTCATTTTTTATATTGTATGTATCCTTATAGCAGTTGTTATGTTTCTGCCATTCTACTGGAGTCTGCTAACCTCGCTGAAGCCGGATGATGAGATTTTTGCGATGCCGATCCAGTGGTTTCCGAAGCATCTGACCTTTGAGCATTACCGCAAAGCCTTTTCAACGGTGCCTTTTGCGTTATTCTTCTGGAATTCGCTCGTGCTTGCTGTGTCGGGTGTGCTGGCCAACCTGTTTTTTGGATCACTTAGCGGCTATGCCTTTGCGAAGCTGAGATTCAGGCTGAACAAGCCGGTGTTCCGCGTGCTGCTGGCGGCCATGATGATTCCCGGCATTGTGACCATGATCCCGACAGTGTACGTGATGCGCCATATCCCGTTTGCCGGGGGCAATGACATTTTTGGCGGGGGCGGCAATGGGCTGATGAACTCGTTCTGGGGCATCATTCTTCCCGGGGCCTCCGGGAGCTTCGCGGTGTTCTTCATGCGGCAATTTTTTCTTACGCTCCCCAGTGACATGCTGGAGATGGCCCGGATTGAGGGCTGCGGAGAATTTAAAATTTTCTGGCGGATTTATCTGCCGCTTACCCGTCCGGCGCTGGCTACCTTGAGCATCTTCACCTTCCAGGCCGGCTGGAACAGCTTCTTGTGGCCGATGATCGTGCTGAATGATCCGGACAAGGCAACGATTCAGATGGGCCTGCAGGCTTTTTCATATAATTTCCAGACGGACTACGGGCCGATGATGGCCGGGGCGCTGGTGGCAATTCTGCCGATACTGGTGCTGTTTCTAGCGCTGCAGCGTTATTTTGTACAGGGGATTGCCTTCAGCGGAATCAAAGGCTGAGTGATCTGCCGGAGGCAAATCATATACAGGGAGAGAGGCCATATGAAGCAAATGGAGCTTGAACAATGGGCGGAACGGGCGGACTCGGCGCAGGAAGCGCTGGAGGTATTCTTCTGGAACGAAGCTATCGGAATGTATGATATTGAGACTCCTTGCCCAGATGGAGCATGTAATACGGTCTTTCATTACTGGTGGATGGCTCATGCCGTGGATGTGCTGGTGGACGGTCTGCTGCGGACGGGGGCTGCCGGATACCGTGAACGGCTATCCGCTCTGCATGCGGGGCTGCTCCGCCGCAATGACGGGGTATGGCCCAATGAGCTGTACGACGACATGGAGTGGATGGCCTTGGCCTGGCTCCGCGCTTATCAGGCAACGGGAGATGAGTTATACAAAGAGACGGTCCTTATCCTCTGGACGGATATCAGAACCGGCTGGAACAGCCATTCAGGGGGCGGCATTGCCTGGCAGAAAACGCAGCTGGATTACAAGAACACCCCGGCGAATGCCCCGGCCGCGATCCTTGCCGCCCGCCTGTATCAGGCTTTTGGAGATCCACAGGACCTGGAGTGGGCGCATGCGCTGTACAGCTGGCAGCAATCCCATCTGGTGGACCCGGACACGGGCTTCGTCTGGGATGGGATGAACCGAACCGGTGACGGCGGAATCGATAAGGATTGGAAATATTCGTACAATCAAGGTGTGTATATCGGTGCGGCTATCGAGCTATACCGGATTACCGGGAACCGTGACTATCTTGAGGAAGCGCGGCGCACCTTCGCCGCAGCGGTCAAGGAGCTGGCTGGCCCGCATGACGGCATACTTCCGGATGAAGGCGGCGGCGATGCCGGTCTCTTCAAGGGCATTCTGGTCCGCTATGCGGCAGAGCTGGCCCTGGCCGGGCCGGAAGACGGGGCCGCGGCGGCCTTCCTGCGCAGCAACGCAGAGATGCTATGGGACCAGGGGAAGCGGGAAGACAAGGTGCTGTTCGGACCCGACTGGACTACGGCACCCTCGGACGTTGTTCAATTGAGCACCCATCTGAGCGGCATCAAGCTGCTGGAGCGAATGGCTGTGTTTGCAGAGACGGGGCAGCCGAATGCTCAACCCTCATTTTAAATAGGAGGAGGTGGCTTATGGATCATTCTAACGGGACATCATTAGCAGAGAACTGGGCAGAACGTGCGGACTGGCTCCAGGACTCCCTCTGGCGGTACTACTATAATGCGGACAGCGGAATTATGAACCAATGGTATCCGCAGGAATACAGCAGGGCAGGCGACAATTTCTACTACTGGTGGCAGGCTCATGTCATTGATGCGCTGACCGATGCTTATGAACGGACGGGGGATTCCAAATATGCCGAACGCATCCGTAGTCTGAGCCGCAGCTTACACGCCTATAACGGCGGGACGTTCACGCATAATTATTATGATGATATGGAATGGACTGCCCTTGCGCTGCTGCGGGCCTATCAGGCTACCGGCGAAGCGGAATATCTGAGTGCTGTGCTTGAATTGTGGGCTGATATTCAGACGGCCTGGAATGAGCACTGCGGGGGAGGGATGGCCTGGAAAAAGGATCAGCTCGATTACAAGAACACGCCGGCGAATGCTCCGGCCGCTATTCTGGCCGCCCGCCTATATTCGCTGCTTGGACATGAGGAGGATCTGAACTGGGCGATCCGGATTTACCGCTGGAACCAGGCGAATCTGGTTGACCCTGACACCGGGTTCGTATGGGATGGAATCAACCGGCAGGGGGATGGGCAGATAGATTACGACTGGGAATTCACTTATTGTCAGGGAGTGTTCATGGGAGCGGGGATCGAGCTCTGCCGTGTCACCGGCGATTCCAGCTATGCCGCAGATGCCCGACGGACCGCTGAGGCCTGCATCGACCGCTTATGCCACGCTGAATCTATGCTGCTGCCTGATGAAGGCATTGACGATACCGGATTGTTCAAGGGAATTCTGATCCGCTATCTGGTGCAGCTGGAGCAGCATTTTCCCGGAAATGACCGGGTCCGTGAAGTCATATGGGCCAATGCCCGTATGCTGTGGGAGAAAGGGCTGAACCGGACGCTGGGGCTGTGCGGACCCTCTTGGGAGCAGGCTCCCGGGCTGCCGGTACAGCTCAGTGTTCAGCTCAGCGGTCTGATGCTGCTTGAGGGAGCAGCCAAGCTTAAGCATTAGCCCATTGCCGACTGACGGTTATGGACGAAATGCACAAATGAAGGGGGTACCCGGAAATGTTCATCTGGAAGAAAGTAAGAACGGCTGCTGTTGTCTGTCTAATGTCCCTGTCTCTGACTGTGCCTGCTCCAGGTGCTGGAGGTACGGCCGAGGCTTTTACCGTCTCCAATGCTGATGCTGCAATGAACTCATTCGTGCAGGTATTCTATGATTCTTCCGCCAAATACTTCTATACGAACAGCGATCATCTGGTTCATTCCGAACATGCCCACGGACCGGATGGGGGGCTCTACACCGATTTCTGGTGGGAGGCACAGCTCTGGGAGACCGTAATGGATGCCTACGAACGTACGGGCAGCAATGTCTACCGCACGATGATTGATGACATTTACACCGGATTCAACGCCAAATACCCGGATATGATGACGAATCCGTTCAACGATGATCTGGGCTGGTGGGCGCTGGCCTGCGCAAGGGCCTATGAGCTGACGGGAACCACGGAGTATCTGAACCGCTCCAGCTTCCTGTTTGGCCAAATCTACAACGAATGGGACGGCGCGTACGGCGGCGGCATCTGGTGGAGAAGGGATGCGCATGTACCGGGCCAAGCCAATGCCCAGAAGAATATGGCCACGAATGCCCCGATGGTCATGACCGCAGTCAAGCTGTATAGTGCCTACAATGATAATGCGTATCTGACCAAGGCTACTCAAATCTATAATTGGACCAAATCCACCCTGGTCAATGGCAGCAAAATCAATGATCATATTGAAGGTACGGGCAGCGGTCTCATTAAGGATTGGGATTTCACTTACAATTACGGAACGTTCCTGGGGGCGGCTGTATCCCTGTACCAGGCTACCGGAGCTTCCGCCTACCTAACGGATGCCAACAATGCAGCCGGGTATGCCGTTAATAAAATGGTTTCCGCCCAGACTCTGTTATATGAAGGGGAGAATGATGCTGCGGGTTTCAAAATGGTCTTTGCCCGCAATCTGAACCGTCTCCGTACGCTGGGCGGACAGCCGCAATATTTAAGCTTTCTTCAACAGAATGCAACGCAGGCCTGGAATCACCGCCGCATGAGCGACGGAATCATCGGCAGCGACTGGCTGCGTAATACGGGCACTTCCTATGTGCAGAGCCTGGCTGCCGCTGCGGGCGCTTCCATTCTGCAGCTCGTTCCCGCTGACGGCTACACCGGATACATTGCCGGTAACGGGGCTTATGAAGCGGAGAACGCTGCGCGGACGCTGGCGGGCGGAGGCGGCATGATTAATGAGAGCACCAATGCCGGATTCACAGGAAGAGGGTATGTCGGGGGTTGGAACACAAGCGGCACCTCCATTGATTTCTATGTCAACCAGAATACGGCCGGAACCAGAACCGTGACCTTCCGCTACGCGGCAGGGGCAGGCAATGCTTCCCGCTTCGTAAAAGTGAACGGCACGGTTGTAGCCTCCAATCTGGTGTTCAATTCGACATCCAGCTGGAGCGCATACGGAACGGTATCGGTCACGGTACCGCTGAACGCAGGCTCTAGCACCATTCAATTGGGGTATAACAGTGCACTGGGAAATACGAACTATCTTAATGTTGATTTGCTGAGCGGGCTTTAATTTTTGCGGGCGACGATGGAGTTTCTAGGGCCTGAGGTAATATTGCAGCACAAGGGAGCGCCGTACGGCGCTCCCTTGTGCTTGCTTATTGGTTCTAGTAGATCATCAGATTTAAACAGGTGTAACGGACTGAGGCGCGCTTTTTCCAGATGAAAGCCACCACTTGGGCAAAGGATCGGACCCCATAGGGCTTATTCTTGGAATTTCTACGCTTAAACCTCTCGTAGAGAGACGATAAGGTCCACTCCGTCCGTTAAACGGCAAAAAGCGGTGTTTTCCGGGGAATAGCGTCTCTCAGGTCCGTCAGAGCCCACTCATCGCGCCCACTCCAACTTTTTAAATCTGACCGTGTTAGTCCCCGGTCTCCACGATCCAGACCTCTGGCAGATTACGGTATTGCTCAGCATAGTCGAGACCGTAGCCGACGACGAATTCGTCGGGAATATCAATCCCGCTGTAGTCGATGGGAACATCGACCAGACGGCGTGAAGGCTTGCTGAGGATGGTGCAGATGCGTACGCTTGCCGCTTCACGCAGGGCGAACAGCTCCTTCAGATGCTGAAGCGTCAGGCCGGTATCGATCAGATCCTCGATGAGCAGGACATGCTTGCCGCGGATATCCATGTCGATATCCTTCTTGATCGTGATGACGCCGGAGGAGGTGGAGCTTGCCCCGTAGCTGGACACCGACATATAGTCGACGCCGACCGGAAAGGTGATCTCACGCATCAGGTCGGACATGAATACGGCGCCGCCCTTAAGAATGCAGATAAGGACAAGCTCCTTGCCCTCATAGTCACGCGAGATTTCAGCTCCCAGTTCTTTTACTCGTTGCTGCAGCTGGTCCTTGCTGACCAGAACTTTGGTAATTTGGGTCATGGTTGACGCTCCTTATGGATTAGGATGTGATCAGGAGGATGATCTGTCCTTTTCCTTAAGCATAACATCATGTGCGCCTCCTTCAAAGATCGTTGTGGAGGAGACGAGTGTAATCTTCGCCTTCTGCTGCAATTCCGGGATGGTCAGCGAGCCGCAATTGCACATGGTGGATTTGATTTTGCTGATGCTGAGATCGAGATTATCCTTCAGCCGGCCCGCATAAGGAATGAAGGAATCCACGCCCTCCTCGAACTCAAGCTTGCTCTCCTTATCGGCATTGCCGAAGTCATAACGCTGCCAGTTGCGGGCACGGCTTGCGCCTTCACCCCAATATTCCTTCACGAAGTTCCCGCCGACCAGCAGCTTGCGTCCGGGGCTTTCATCGAATCTGGCAAAATACCGGCCAAGCATCACGAAATCAGCGCCCATCGCCAGAGCCAGCACAATATGATAATCATGGACAATCCCGCCGTCGGAGCAGATCGGGACGTAGATGCCGGTCTGCTCGTAATATTCCTGGCGGGCGGCCGCGACTTCAATGACGGAGGAGGCCTGACCGCGTCCAATCCCTTTTTGCTCCCGGGTAATGCAGATGGAGCCTCCGCCGATGCCGACCTTGATGAAGTCCGCCCCCGCTTCCACGAGGTACAGGAAGCCCTCCTTATCGACAACATTGCCTGCGCCAACCTTCACCTGCTCCCCGAAAGTCCCCTTAATATAATGGATGGTCTCCGCCTGCCACTCCGAATACCCGTCAGAGGAATCGATACACAGGATATCTGCACCAGCCTCCACGAGCGCCGGTACGCGTTCCTTGTAATCCCGCGAATTGATCCCTGCGCCAACGATGAGCTGTTTGTTGTCATCATGCAGCTCCAGCGGATATTCCTGATGGCTGTCATAATCCTTGCGGAAGACCAGGTGGACGAGATGGCCGCTGGCATTCACAATCGGCAGGCAGTTCAGCTTATGATCCCAGATCATGTCGTTGGCTTCGGTCAGTGTAATTCCTTCTTCAGCATAGATCAGCGAAGCGAGCGGGGTCATGAACTCCGTAATCGGGCAGTCCGGCGGCAGCCGGTTCTCGCGGTAATCGCGGCTGGTGACAATGCCCATCAGCTTGCCTGTCGGTTCTCCGTTGTCCGTGATGGCAATGGTGGAGTGGCCGCTTCGCGCCTTCAGCACTAACACATCCTGAAGCGTATCCTCCGGACGCAGATTGGAATCGCTGAGGACGAACCCGGCCTTGAACTTTTTGACCCGGCGGACCATTTCGACCTGCTGCTCAATCGACTGGGAGCCGTAGATGAAGGAGATGCCTCCGCCTTTGGCCAGTGCGATTGCCATGTTGTGGTCGGATACCGCCTGCATGACCGCCGAAGTCACCGGAAGGTTCATGGTCAGTGCCGGGGTCTCTCCTCGGCGGAATTTGGTGACCGGTGTTCTAAGATCCACATTTCCGGGAATGCATTCTTTGGTGGTCAGGCTGGGCACCAGCAGGAACTCACTGAAGGTTCTTGAAGGCTGCTCGTAATAATAAGCCATGGCTTGTCACTCCCCTGCTATAATGTCATACCTTGGACAGCAGCCTGACCGGCACTCCAATGTCCGCTTCAAGCTGCTTATAGTGCTCTCCTTTGGCCAGAATCGCCTGTACCCCCACAAGCTCAATCCCCATAACGGACATCTGCCCGGCAATGCAGCGGATCGTAGCCCCTGAACTAATCACATCATCCAGCAGCAGCACACGGTCACCGGAAGAGAAGCCGTCAAAATATATATAATTCTCATTATACGCCGTCTCGCGCCGGACACTAACCTCATAATTCTCATACAGCTCCGTGCTGAGGCGCAGGATATTCATCGGCTTCATTAGCTTGTAAGCAGCCAGCATCCCCCAGGTATGCCCTCCCGGTTCAGGAGATACGATGTAATCGAAATCGGGGAACTGCTCTGTGATGGCCGCTGCCAGACTATCCGTAATCTCACTGATCAGCTCGGGGGCGATGTACGTTCCGCGTTCTCCGAAGGGGTAGAGCTTGAAGTCATAGGCGGTATCCTTATTGGTGTAGATCCTCACATTCTTGGCCTGGCTGATCGACTCACTTAACCGTGCGTAGGATGCACTCATTGCCCTCACTCCTTCTATTATATAGATGGCAAAAACCCCAGGAACGAAAGAGGCCTAAGTCAAGACAGAATACCTCAGAAGGAAAAAGCCCGGCTTGGCCGTAAGCTCTCTGCTGATGATTCCAGCGTCTTGTCTGGCCTCTTGTAGCCTGGGGCAATTTACGGTTGCCTGTAGATACGCCCATTCCACATTAACGGGCTTATACAAGAGAAATAATTAAGATAACTGACATGGAAGTGACTTTTGAAGGGGGTAATCAGAGTTGATTTGTTATTTGTGTTATAAAACATTACTCAGATCATTTGTTATATGCTATCATCCGTAATAAAGTGTGTCAATATTTCATTATTGTGTTAGGTTACGTGACTCTATTTGATTTGATATTAGTCAGTTAAGTGGCGGATTCATAAATAAACTCTAAATAACTCATGCTAAAGCATGGTGCTTTTCCAACTTTTTATTTATAATAATTATTATCTGTAATTCATAAATAGTTCAAAGGTTATGTAAAATGCCGTATTTTGATGTGATATACTTAACACAGCGATTTGAGATCTTGTGAAATTGATACTAATATCTGCTGCTAAGCAGTAACAGAGCCTACACCAATGAATAGAGATTAGGATGGTGAACAAGCGATGCATATTGTCGTCGTTGGCCTGAATTACCGTACGGCTCCCGTAGAGGTGAGGGAACAGTTCGCTTTTGCCGAGAAGGATCTGCCTGCTGCGCTTCATCAATTGCTGCAGACGAAGAGCGTTCTGGAAGGGGTTCTGGTCGCCACCTGTAACCGGACGGAAATTTATGTGGTCGTGGACCGCCTTCATATGTGCGGATATTTCATCCGCAGCTACATGGAGCAGTGGTTCGGTGTAAAAAGCGATAGTTTTGCACAGCATATGTATATATATGAAGACGAGCAGGCCATTGCCCACCTGCTGCGCGTAACCTGCGGTCTGGATTCCATGGTCATCGGCGAGACGCAGATACTGGGACAGGTGCGCAGTGCATTTTTGACTGCCCAGGCGGAGGGTGTGACCGGGACCTGGTTCAACCGGCTGTTCAAGCAGGCAGTGACGCTTGGTAAGCGGGCGCATAGCGAGACTTCCATCGGCGAAAGCGCGGTGTCGGTCAGCTACGCGGCTGTGGAGCTCGGCAAGCGGATCTTCGGCATGTTCACCGGCAAGCGGGTGCTCATTCTCGGCGCCGGCAAAATGAGTGAGCTGACGGTGAAGCATCTGTACAGCAGCGGTGCCGCAGAGGTGATCGTCGCTAACCGTACATTGTCCCGTGCCATGGAGCTGGCCGAGAAGTTCTCGGGTAAGCCCAGCACGATTGACGAGGCGCTGAAGTCTCTGGATGAGGTGGATATTGTGATCAGCTCCACGGGTGCGGACGGCTATGTGCTTACGGCAGCCCAGGTCGCCGAGGGAATGAAGCGCCGTCCATCACGGCCGCTGTTCATGATCGACATCGCTGTACCCCGGGATATTGATCCGGCAGCGGCAAGTGTGCCTGATGTGTTCCTCTATGATATTGATGATCTGGAGGGGATTGTGGAGAGCAATCTGGAGATGCGCCGCAGTGAAGCCGCCAAGATCGAAGTCATGATTGAGGATGAGATGGCGGAATTCCAGCAATGGCTGAAGACCCTTGGGGTCAGACCGGTCATCCGTGCGCTGCAGGACAAGTCAAACGGAATTTACGAAGATACGATGGACAGTCTGTTCAACAAGCTGCCGGAGCTGGATGAGCACCAGCGCAAGGTGATCCGCCGCTTGACCAAAAGCATTGTCAACCAGATGATGCATGATCCGATCAATGTAATCAAGGAAATGTCCGGCGGCAAGCAGGGGAATGAAGCACTGGAGTACTTCACCCAAATCTTTGCCCTGCAGGAGCAGCTCGATTCCGGTCCGGCCGGAAGCGGTGCAGAGCCGGCTAAGCGCAGCTCTGCTGAACGGGTCTCCGGCGGAGAGATCCTGGTGCCGGGGACTGTGCTTACCCCAGCCGCTCTGCTTGGCGGGTGAGCAACATGCTACTGCTGAACGGAATATATGATGCCGCTCTGCTGCTATATGCCCTGAGCCTGCTGTTTGTTTTCTCGGATTGCCTTCGGCGTAATCCGGGCGGAAAGCGGCTGGGCACAGGGCTTCTTGCTGTCGTGGGCCTACTCCAGCTCACGGGGCTTGCAATCCGCTTCTCCCAGGAGGGCGGACTGCCGATTTTCACGCCTTATGATTTCCTCTTCTGGTTCTCCTTCAGTATGGTTGTGACTTCGTTTGCAGTGGCGTATATGCGCGGCGGCGAGTTCACGGTTCTGCTGCTCAGTATGGCGGGATTCAGCGTATTCCTGCTGAACCGGGTATGGCTGACGGCGGAGGATCATACGCTGCAGAGCTGGAGTGCGGTGCACGGGTGGCTGGCGATGCATGTTATTTTGGCCAATTTGAGCTTTGCCGCACTGACACTGGGGACGGTATTTGCGATAATGTACTTATTCCTGCATACCAAGCTTAAGAATAAGAAGTGGGATGACCGTGTCCGCAGGCTGCCGAGCCTGGAGACCATGGACAAATATTCATACACGGCGATCCTGGCCGGAGTTCCGCTGCTGCTGGCCTCGCTGATCCTTGCCGGGCTGTCGATTGTGGCGGAAGGGCGGGCGCCGCTTTTTCAGGATACGAAGGTACTGACTACGCTTACGGGCCTTGGCGTCTACATCGTCTACCTTGTGCTGAAGTTCTCCGGCCGCCGAAGCGGTACAGTCATGGCCCGCTGGGCTATTGCCGGGTATGCCTTCACTATTCTTAACTTCCTGCTGAATTCCTGGTCGGAGTTCCATGGCTGGGGCGGGGAGTGAGGTGGGATGAACAAGTATTTGCCGATTATGCTGGATGTGGGCGGCAGACGAGTGGTGGTAATTGGCGGCGGGGCGGTGGCTGAACGTAAGGCGATCCCGATACTGGAAGCAGGTGCGGAGCTTGTGATCATCAGCCCATCGCTTAGCGGAACGCTGGCTGCGATGGCTGATGGCGGGCGGCTGCAATGGATCAGCCGCCCGTATGCTCCCGGGGATCTCCAGGGAGCTGTCCTGGTCTACGCCGCGAGCGACGATCGAGCGGTGAATGAGGCTGTTGCGGGGGAAGCCCGGCAACTGGGGCTGCCCGTTAATGTAGCCAGCCATGCGGAGGCGGGCACCTTCATCACGCCCGGCGTGCTTCGCCGCGGGCGCTTGACGGTTGCGGTCTCGACCTCGGGAGCGGGACCGTCTGCTGCTGCGGAGATTACGCAGCAGATTGCGGGGCTGCTCGGCGAGGAATACGAGCCGTATCTGGATTTTTTGCATGAGCTGCGGAAGGCCATCAAGCAGCTGGAGCCAGCGGCAGAGACCCGGTCGCGGCTCTTGCAGCGGCTGGGGAAGCTGGATGTGTTGAATGAGCTGCGGCAGGGCACCTTTATACCATGGACATCCGAGGAGATTGAGGCCTGGGTGGCGCGCCACCGGGAGGAATAGGCGGCGGAAGTAGCTGAGCCGCCGAGGTGAACGAATCAAGGGCAAAAGTGCCGTTGAATACGGCCGAATCAGCTCAATCGAGCAAATTAGGTGTATAAATACACCTGAATACGGGCGAAACGGCTCAGTCGAGCAAATTAGGTGTATAAATACACCTGAATTCGGCCGAATCGGCTCAAGCGAGCAAATTAGGTGTATAAATACACCTGAATACGGCCGAATTAGCTCAGTCGAGCAAATGAGGTGTATAAATACACCTGAATACGGCCGAATCGGCTCAGTCGAGCAAATGAGGTGTATAAATACACCTGAATACGGGCGAAACGGCTCAATCGAGCAAATGAGGTGTATAAATACACCTGAATACGGCCGAAACAGCTCAATCGAGCAAATGAGGTGTATAAATACACCTGAATACGGCCGAATCAGCTCAGTCGAGCAAATGAGGTGTATAAATACACCTGAATTCGGCCAAAACGGCTCAATCGAGCAAATGAGGTGTATAAATACACCTGAATTTAGGCCGAATCAGCCCAGGCGAGCGAATCCAGGGGCAAGTTGTTCGGCGGTAACAGCGGGGATAAGGGACTGACTTGAACAGGGGGAATGGGGCATGCGGAAGATTATCGTGGGCAGCAGACAAAGTGCGCTGGCTTTAACGCAGACGGGGCATGTGATTGCCGATCTGGAGCGGCTTAGCGGAGAGCATGGATTTGATTTTACTTTTGAGGTGCATAAGATTGTGACCAAGGGTGACCGGATTCTCGATGTGACCCTGTCCAAAGTGGGCGGCAAAGGTCTGTTCGTCAAGGAAATTGAACAGGCGATGCTGGCCAAGGACATCGATATGGCGGTACATAGTATGAAGGATATGCCTTCCGAATTGCCGGAAGGCTTGATGAATGGTGCGGTGCCGAAGCGTGAAGATCCGCGCGACGTTCTGATCTCGGGCAGCGGAGCGGGCTTGGAGGATCTGCCGCAAGGCGCGCGCGTAGGCACGAGCAGTCTGCGGCGCTCCAGCCAACTGGCTGCACTCCGGCCGGATCTGCTTATTGAGCCGGTACGCGGCAACATTGATTCGCGGCTGAAGAAGCTGGAGAGCGGCGAATATGACGCGATTCTGCTGGCAGCGGCGGGGCTGTCACGGATGGGATGGCAGGACCGGATTACGGCATATTTGCCGCCTGAGGTCTGCCTGCCCGCTGTAGGCCAAGGAGCACTCGGTATTGAGTGCCGTGAGGACGATGAGGAGCTGCGCAAGCTGCTGGCGCTGTATAATGATGAGCGCACGGCACTCACGGTGACAGCGGAGCGGACCTTCCTCGGCGCCCTGAACGGCGGCTGTCAGGTGCCGATTGGCGCCTACGCGATCCTTGAGCCGGAAGGCGAAGCTGCGGGTCCGTCCATAACGTTAACCGGAATGGTCGGAACACCGGACGGTACTGTTATTCTGAAGGAGACCTGCACCGGCAAAGATCCGGTGGAGCTGGGTGCGGAGGTCGCGCGTAAGCTGGTGGCCAGAGGTGCGGAGAAGATTTTGGCGGATGTAAGGGAATAAGGGTAAGGGTCAGATAGGGAAACAGTGTGGGTTGGGGAGAAGCTTATGCAGGCCAGAATCGCATGTGTATAGGGATAAGGGGATGACGGAGATGGCGGGGAAGGTATATCTGGTAGGTGCAGGTCCGGGGGATGCGAAGCTGATTACGGTCAAAGGGCTGGAGTGTATCCAGAAGGCTGATGTGCTGGTCTATGACAGGCTGGCCAGTCCAAGGCTGCTGAAATGGATGAAGCCCGGCGGTGAAAAAATATACGTAGGCAAGCTCTCTGACCGCCATACGATGAAGCAGGAGGATATTAATCAGCTGCTGGTGGATCTCGCTCTGGAGGGCAAAACGGTGGTGCGTCTGAAGGGCGGGGACCCCGTGATTTTTGGCCGGGTGGGTGAAGAAGCGGAGCTCCTGCGCAGACATGGCATCTACTATGAGATTGTGCCGGGCATTACCTCGGCCATCAGCGTCCCGGCGTATGCCGGTATTCCGGTGACCCACCGGGAGGCATCATCTTCCCTGTCGATTATTACGGGCCATGAGAGCCCGGATAAGCTGGATCATTCCATTCAATGGGATAAAGTAACGAATGCTACAGGCACGCTGGTGTTCCTGATGGGTGTCGCCAAAATCGGTTACATCAGCGCCCAGCTGATGAAGCACGGCCGTCCGCCGGAGACCCCGGTGGCGCTGGTGCGCTGGGGGACCCGTGCGGATCAGGAGACGCTGACCGGAACGCTGGCCGATATTGAGGCAAAGGTTACGGCAGCGGATTTTCAGCCGCCGGCGGTTATTGTGGTCGGTGACGTTGTGCTCCAGCGGGAGCACCTGATGTGGGTGGAGGCGCTGCCGCTGTTCGGCAAGCGCATTGTAGTGACGCGGGCGCGCGCACAGGCAAGTGAGCTGGTGGACCGGATCGAGGAGCTGGGCGGCGAGCCGTATGAGTTCCCGGTCATTGAGACGGTGATGCAGCGGGATGCGGACAAGCAGGCGGAGATCGCTGCGGCTCTTGGCGGGCTTGCGGCGTACGACTGGGTGTTCTTCACCAGTCCGAACGGCGTAGACTTCTTCATGCGTCATCTGACGCAGCAGAAGCTGGATATCCGCAGCCTGCACGGGGCGCGGCTGTGCGCTGTGGGACCGGGTACGGCCGCGGCGCTTGCAGAGCGCGGACTGATCTCCGAGGAACTGCCTGGCCGTTTCCAGGCCGAAGGGCTGATTGAATCCTTCGGCTCACAGCTGCTGCCGGGGCAGAAGGTGCTGCTTCCGCGCGGCGATTTGGCGCGTGAGTGGCTGCCTGGTAAGCTGAGGGAGCTGGGGCTGGAAGTGACGGAAGTGGATACTTATGAGACGATTGTCACTGGCGAGGATGATATTGAACTGGTGAAGCTGCTGGAGGAGAAGCGCATTCATGCGGTGACCTTCACCAGCTCGTCCACGGTGCGCAATTTCCTCAGAATCCTGAAGCGGATGGGCCTGGAAGATCCGTTGGCAATGCTGGCGGGCGTTAAGATTGCTTGCATCGGCCCGGTTACCGAGCAGACCGCAGTCGAAGCAGGACTCACTCCGGGACTGCTCCCGGAAGAAGCCACCATTGAAGGACTAGTGCAGGAGCTGTGCCGCTGGAATGAATCGACAAGACTGAGATAGCCTGTTCCTGCCAGATCTGTCAGCGCTGCCTTTGAGCGTTGCAATCGGGTCCGGCCTATTAGCTTCGATAACGGTAACATCCCAATACTGCTTAAGACGAATAGATGTGTGTGTATAACTACTGGACAGGAGGTTTACAGCAATGAGCTTTCCAATAACCAGACACCGCCGTTTGCGCGGGTCGGCCGGTATTCGCGGCATGGTGCGCGAGACCGTTTTGAATGTGCTGGATTTCATCCAGCCGATTTTTGTAACCTATGGTACCGGTGTGAAGAATGAGATCAGCTCCATGCCCGGTGTCTATCATTTCTCGCTGGATACGCTGAAGGCGGAGGTGGATGAGATTGCTTCCCTTGGGATTCCGGCGGTATTATTGTTCGGCATTCCCGAAACGAAGGATGCGGTTGGCTCGTCCGGATTCGCTGAGGATGGCATTGTACAGGAGGCAACACGGCTAATCAAAAAATGGTACCCCGACCTGCTGGTCGTCGCCGATACCTGCCTGTGTGAATTCACCGACCACGGCCACTGCGGCATGGTGCATACCCATACATTGGACGGTGTGGTGCACGGGGATGTAATCAACGACGCTTCGCTTGAGCTGCTGACCCGCACGGCGGTCTCGCAGGCCCGGGCAGGGGCGGATATTATCGCGCCGTCCAACATGATGGACGGATTCGTGCAGGCGATCCGTGCCGGACTCGATGCGAATGGCTTCGAGCAGGTGCCGATCATGTCCTATTCGGTAAAATACGCCTCTGCCTTCTACGGCCCGTTCCGCGAAGCGGCAGATTCCGCTCCCCAGTTCGGCAACCGCAAGACGTATCAGATGGACCCGGCCAACCTGCGGGAAGCGATTCGCGAAGCGGATTCCGATGTGCTGGAAGGCGCGGACATGCTGATGGTGAAGCCCGCGCTGGCTTATCTGGATGTAATCCGGACGATCCGCGACCAGTTCGATCTGCCGCTCGTAGCCTACAACGTCAGTGGTGAGTACTCGATGGTCAAGGCGGCTGCGCAGCAGGGCTGGATCGATGAGCAGGCGGTTGTGCTGGAGATGCTGACCGGCATGAAGCGCGCCGGAGCAGATGTGATTATTACCTATTTCGCCAAGGACGCAGCCGGTTGGCTGCGCGGCTAGGATCAGGAGGGAACAAGCATGGGTAATATACCGATGAACCGCCGGGAAGAGGCTTCCCGCACCGCTTTTGAAGAGGCAAAACAATATATTCCCGGCGGGGTGAACAGCCCGGTCCGGGCATTCAAATCCGTAGGATTGACCCCGGTGTATGTCGAGCGGGGCGAAGGCTCGCGGATCTATGATATTGACGGCAATAGCTTCATTGACTACGTCTGCTCGTGGGGGCCGCTGATTATGGGACATGCCCATCCTGCGGTGGTGAAGGCGCTGCAGGAGACTGCGGCCAAAGGGACAAGCTTCGGCGCGCCGACCTTGATGGAGACCATTATGGCCAAAACCGTGGTAGAACGTGTAGCCTCGGTGGACATTGTCCGCATGGTGAACTCGGGAACGGAAGCGACGATGAGTGCGATCAGACTGGCCCGCGGCTACACCGGACGCAGCAAAATCCTCAAATTCGAAGGCTCCTACCACGGACACGCCGACAGCCTGCTGATTAAGGCCGGTTCCGGGGTGGCGACCTTGGGGCTACCGGATAGTCCGGGCGTGCCGGAAGGTGTGGCGATGAACACGATCACGGTGCCTTATAATGACCTGGACGGGGTCAAAACTGCTTTTGAACGTTACGGCAACGAGATTGCCGCTATCATCGTTGAGCCGATCGCCGGAAATATGGGCGTGGTGCCTCCGCTTCCGGGCTTCCTGGAAGGGCTTCGTAAGGTGACTACGGGGTACGGGGCTTTGCTGATTTTTGATGAGGTGATGACCGGCTTCCGTGTGGACCGGGGATGTGCGCAGGGACTGTTCGGGCTGGACCCGGATCTGACCTGCTTCGGCAAGGTTATCGGCGGCGGGCTTCCTGTAGGGGCTTACGGCGGCAAAAGAGAGATTATGGAGCAGATCGCCCCATCCGGCCCGATCTATCAGGCAGGCACACTCAGCGGGAATCCGCTGGCGATGGCGGCGGGCTACAGCACGCTTGCGCTGCTGACCCCTGAGGTCTACACCCGTCTGGAGTCGCTTGGTGCGAGACTGGAAGCCGGGCTTAAGCGCAATGCGCAGGAGACGGGAATTCCGCTGACGATTAACCGCGTGGGCTCGATGGTATGTCCGTTCTTCACGGAGGAGCCGGTCACTAACTTCGAGACAGCCAAGACCAGTGATCTGGAGCGGTTCAAGCGTTATTTTGGCAAAATGCTGGATCAGGGCATCAGCGTTCCCCCGTCCCAGTTCGAGGGAATGTTCGTATCCGCTGCGCACAGCGAGCAGGATATTGACGATACGATTGCGGGCCATTACCAGGCCCTGAAATCGCTATGACGGCCGGACCAGAGGACCGGTCCGGTCAGGGCGGCGCCCCCTTCGCAGGCGGCGGCAAGTGGACCCGGCGCGGGGAATGGCTGGAAGCCATGCCTGGCCGGGTCATTACGTCGGCTGCCGACAGACCGGCAGCCATCGATGCCTGGCTGCTGGGCGTAGCCGGCATGCCGGAGAAGCTGCACGCCCGGCTGCGCCGCGAGGACGGCATCCAGTGGAGGGGCGACCGGCTGCGGCTGGCCCTGTTCCCCCACCGGGAAGCGGGAATAGAGCCGGTGTGGCAGGAAGCTGCGGCTGAGGTGCTGTTCGAGGACGACTTCTGCCTCGTGGTCCACAAGCCTGCGGGCATGGCGGTTCATCCGGACGGCAGCAGCACAGAGGTGACGCTGGATCATATCGTAGCCGCACATTATGCGGCTTCCGGCGGAGGGATTGCGGTTCGTCATATCCACCGGCTGGACAAGGATACTACCGGACCTGTGCTGTATGCGAAGAACGAATACGCCCAGCTTGTACTGGATGAGGATATGCGTGAGAAGAATGTATCCCGCCTGTATGCGGCGATTGTTGAAGGCACAGTGCCGCCTGAGCTTGCGGTGATCGATGCCCCCATCGGCCGTGACCGCCATCATGCAGCGCGCAGACGGGTATCCCCGGGAGGGCAGGAGGCGGTAACGCGGATTGTGGGGCGCGAAGCCCTGCCCGGCGGAACCGTAGTGAAGCTTCAGCTGGAGACGGGCCGAACGCACCAGATTCGTGTCCACCTCAGCCATGCGGGACATCCGCTGTTCGGGGATGATCTCTACGGCGGAGCCGGCTGGCATACCGCTGGTATTCCTTCTTTATATGATGAGAAGCAGCTGCGCACGAAGCCTGGTCAGGTGAAGTCTGCCATTACGGCCTGGTTCGAAGAGCAGGAGAAGGCAGGGCTTACCCCTGGTCTGCAAGTCACCGGCAAGCAGCCAGCTCCACCTTCCAAGCCGGGAGTCACGGTGAAGAGGGAGAGTTCCGACCGCCAGGCGCTGCATGGCGAGAAGCTGATTTTCGCCCATCCCTGGACCCGCATCAAGATCGAAGTATCTGATCCTTGGCCGGAGGATCTGTGCCGTCTGCGTGAGCAAATCGGCGGCCTAGATCAGAAGTAAGCCATTAACCAATCGGCTGTGTGAAGTTAAGGTAAGCTGTACTCAACCGGGCCGCGTTTCTCCGATATCTGGAGGATTGCGGCCCGGCTTTTTAGTTGTTGTTTAGCGCGACCTCCCCCAGCCGGAACATCGGACAATAAGTGGATTTATGCTATTTAATTTACTGGTGAACAGTTACCCTTTTTCCACTTATTTCATTGTAGCCACCAGTTAGCCCACGTGTCCTCTGATACCTTTCCGCGCGCAAGCCCGTCTTACTAATATGAGGAGATGATCTGGCTGTGAGATTGAGATGGAATCGCAGAGTGTTAGGACTCTTAGCCGCCTCGACCCTGGTGATTGCCGCCGGAATAATGGTGGTTGTGCAACTGAACAACAACTACGGAGTACTGGGTCTGGTTGCCCAGCTTCAGAGCTTCCGGGTGACGGTAGACAATCAATCGGACTTTGAGCTGAGTATTCTGGAGACAGGAGTAGTAACCGGCGCAGCAGCAGAGGCATCAGTAGATGAAGTTGGCAAGATACTCAAAAGCGGAAAAACTGTAAAAATTAAGCCCCGGCTGACCTTAAGCGGCGAAGGCGGAATTTATCTGAAGTATTCAGACAAGAGAGAACCGGACGTTCCCAGAACCATCGGAATATGCTCCTACACCGAAACTTTATCCGGATATTCCAAAGTTATTATTACGAATGACAAGGTGACAATCAAACAAAACTGCAGCTAATCTATGAACAATCCAGATATTTGCAGATCCCTAGTAACATTTGTAACTGACGGGCTGCCAATATATTGATAAATATAGTATGTAAGCGCAGTCTAATTGATGAACTGGGGGAAATTTTGTGAAAAAAATTACTAAGTTTATGCTCGTGGCCGGTATCTCATTGGCACTTGTCGGGGTAGGGAACAGCGGCGCCCTGAACAATGTCACTTCGGCAGCGAGCGCACCGCTTAAGGTAGGCCGGGTGGAAGCGGCTGCCCATGGCACCAAATGCTTCACCGTTGCGGTTGCTGTAGTACAGAATGGCGTAATCGTTGCGGCTTCGCTGGATGATTATCAGTTCCTGGGCACCGATGTAGCCACTGGCGTACCGAACTCGGACAAGGATTTCGGCAAGAATTACAAAGACCCTAATATGGTGCTGGCCTCCAAGAAGACCAACGCCAAATACTACAGTGAGCACATGACGGAAGAAGCCAAATCAACAGTAGCCTATGACAAGAACCTGGCGGCCATCGAGAAATTCGCCACAGGCAAAACGATTAAATCCCTTGAAGCTACACTGACTAACAAAAGCAAAGAGCAAGTCGTTGACGCTGTAAGCGGTGCAACTCTGGTGGATACCCAAGGTTACCTGAAAGCCATTCTAAGCGCAGCCAAAGCTGCAAAATAAACGGCTGTTCCATCATTTAACCGATTTTAACCCCTTCGTGGCTGCGGCTGTGGAGGGGTTTTGCTATGCTGTTTCCATTTGTCTCCAGACCGACTTCGTTGCTCAAGAGAGTGGCACCCCTGCAATTATGGGTATAACACTAATAAGTATAAAGACATCAGCATTCGCGAGTATTCATAACTGGGGGTAAGGCCATGAAATGGCAGGGCAGAAGAGGCAGTTCTAATGTGGAAGACCGCAGAGGCCGCGGCGGCGGAGGCAAGCTGATCGGCGGCGGAATCAGCGGGATCGTGATTATAGTGATTGTAACGCTGCTGAGCGGCGGGAATATCGGCGATATTATGGGGAATCTGACCTCAACTGGTTCAAGTACAAACTCTGGTGCTCCCTATGAACAGAGCGCCCAGGAGAAGGAGCTATCCGAGTTCGTATCCGTGGTGCTGGCCGATACCGAGGATGTCTGGTCCGATATCTTCAAGAAGCAGGGGATGACTTATCAGGACCCGACGCTTGTGCTCTACAGCGGCAGCGTAAACTCTGCCTGCGGAACCGCAAGTTCGGCCGTCGGCCCGTTCTATTGTCCGGGGGATGCCAATCTGTATATCGATCTCAGCTTCTATGATGAGCTGCAGCAGCAGTTCAAGGCACCGGGCGACTTCGCCATGGCATATGTGATTGCCCACGAGGTGGGTCATCATGTGCAGACCCTGCTGGGTGCTTCCAAGCAGCTGAATGCAGAGCGCCAGCGTCTCAGCGAGACCGAATTCAATAAGGTTCAGGTCCGTTTCGAGCTGCAGGCTGATTATTATGCCGGGGTATGGGCCCATCATGCCCAGGGGATGAATCTGCTGGAGGAAGGGGACCTCGAAGAGGCGCTGACTGCCGCGAGCGCGGTGGGGGACGATACGATCCAGAAGCGGGCGCAGGGATATGTGGTGCCCGACAGCTTCACGCACGGAACCTCCGAAGAGCGCAAGCGCTGGTTCTATAAGGGCTTTAACTCCGGCACGATTGCCGGCGGAGATACCTTCAAGGCTGCTGAACTATAGCCGATTCCAGCATCACGAACACTAAGAGCCGCTCTTCCGGTTGACGGAGAGCGGCCTTTAGTGCCTGGCTAAGACTCAAGATCATTCCGGTAAGAGAGACGGTTGCGGCCAAGCTTCTTGGACTCCAGCAGGAGCTGGTCGGCGTAGACGTACCCTTTTTCCATAGAGGTCTTCTGTTCCGGGTCTGCCTTATAGTAAAAGAGTCCGAAGGATGCCGAATACGGCACGCGGATCACCTGCTCCTCGAATTCTGCACTTACGCTGTGATCGTGAAGGCTGTCCAGCATCTCCTGAATCTGTCTCTGGCATTCCTCGAAGGTCTTGTCCCTGAGGAACAGCGTGAACTCTTCCCCGCCGCTACGGAACAGGATGTCTCCCTCATGCAGATGCTTCTGCAGCGTCTTGGCAAAATGAACAATGACACGGTCGCCAACGGCGTGGTTGTAGCTGTCATTGATTTTTTTGAACCGGTCGATATCCGCCACTACAATTCCGATATACTCCCCGCTCTGGTTCAGCTCCTTCATCATCTTGTCCATATGTGCCCGGTTATAGGTGCCGGTGAGGAAATCGCGGTAAGCCATCTGCTCGAATTTGTCGCGTTCATACTTGTGCTGGGCACTCTGCGATTTGGAATAGAACGAGATACTGACTACATAGTTGAGCACGAACAGGGCGATCAGCATCTCCCATTTCTCCATTTGCAGCAGCCGCAGCAGCAGAGCATTGCTCAGGGCCACCTTGCTGAAGTCCAGCAGATTCCGGCTCCGCAGCAGCAGGTTCCGCGCTTCCCGGCGTGTCTTGATATCTCCCGACAGGGCAAAGGTCAGCACCAGGAAGGTGGAGGACAGCAGAGTGGTGACGCAGACCACGAGCAGGAACAGCAGCCAGTATCCGAGCGGAAGCTTGTCCGCCAGGGGAGAGAGTGCCGTGTACAGATAATACGCGGCTGAGCCGCCCAGTGTGAACGAGCCGATGTTGTAGAAGGTATCCAGGAATTCTCCGGGATCGGCGGTTTTTGTTTTCTTTTTATAGAAATAGACAATGAAGCGGTATACGGTCTCGAACAGGAGCGTACCCAGCGGTCCGGCAAAAATCCCGAATGACGAAGTATAGCTGATCGCATAATCGATCGTAGAATTCCCGCTCCGGGTCACAATCCGCAATTGGAAGTAGATGCTGGAGAAGACAGTGTATAGCAGCAATGCTTTTATATAGGTAACATCCAGGACTACAGCATGTGTGGGAATGAAGGCTATAGCCAGGGAGGCGACAAATAGGAAAAGGTCAAATACCCTCGCTTTTGACATGTCGGAAATTTCCTTTCAGGATTTATACCGATTATACCCGAAAAGACGATTCTTGATTAAAAGTTATTTTTGAAATTTGTATCGAATGACCATATATCCATTTCCGCCTGCCCGTAGCCTTCATATACTATCCTGGCTAAGGTGGAGCAGACTGCTCCTGTGCCTCTAAATAAATCTATAAGCCGGGGAGAGGAATGCATGAAGATATTGCTGGTCACCTACTGGGGTCTCACCAATATGGGCGGGATTTGGACGTATATGAAGCAGCTGGCAGATAAGCTGGGCGAGCAGGGGCATTCCGTTACAGTGATGGGCAGCCATGTGGAGAACAATACATTGTATTTGCTGAACCGGACCGAGTCTTTTGATAAAAAACCGTTCTATTCGCTTCTGCTGCCGCAGCTTGATATCGGCCGGTTCCCCTCGCTGCATCTGGAGCATGGCATCTTCAGCTTCGAGCTGGGGCGTTATGTGTTCGAGGGCGGAGCCGCTGTGCTGGGGCTGGAGGAATATGATGTTATTCATGCCCAGGACCCTATAGCCTCGTACGCGCTGCGGCGGATTATGCGCCGTCCCGTTCCGCTGGTCTCAAGTGTTCATGGGGCATTGACCAAGGAGACCTTCTATGAGTACAAGGGACTTGAGCCCGGGCTGACCCGGGAGGAATATGAACAGCGGCCGATCTGGAGCTATTTCCGCAGGCTTGAGACGCTGGGTGCCAGGGCGGCCGACCAGATTCTGGTCTCTTCGGAGTGGATCGGACAGCTCACGCAGAGCCTGGGAGTCAGCCCGGACCGTATTCATACCTTGCCATACGGGCTGGACCTGCACCAATATGCCGCCCGGGCTGCAGAGACGCCGCCGCTTCAATTTGCAGAGGGAATTCCTGTGATCATGTTTGCCGGACGTCTTGAATATATCAAAGGAGTACATGTACTGATAGAGGCGCTAGGCATTCTAGAGCAGCGCTGTCAGCAGTGGATCTGTGCGGTGGCCGGAATCGGCAGCCTCCTGGAGGAGCTCATGGAGCAGACCCGCCGGCTGGGTATCGCGGGGAAGGTCCATTTCACCGGGAAGCTGAACAACATTCCGGCTGCGCTCCGGGCTGCCGACATCTATGTGCAGCCCTCCCTCCAGGACACGCAGCCCTTCTCGGTTACAGAAGCGCAGCTTGCCGGGATCGCGCCGATTGTCGCCGGAACCGCAGGCATGCCGGAGATGGTCCGGCAGGGGGAGACGGGCTGGATTGTTCCTCCCGGAGATGCCGCGCAGCTTGCCCTGCAGATCGAGCAGCTGCTGGGGGATGTGGAGCTGAGAAGACGCACCGGCCTCCAGGCCAGAGAGTGGGCAGAGCAGACCCGGTCGCTGGATGTCATGGCTGCGGGTACGCTGAATGTATACCAGCGAGCGGTCAGGCTGCGGCCGGGAATTCCGGATCACCTCCGGTTTGAGGAAGAGCCGGGCTCGGGTACGCTTCCGGCAGCATTTCATCCGGCGGATGTGCTTAACGAGTGTGATCCGGGGAATCCGCTTGCCGTAACGCTGCGTGTCAAGCTTCCACAGTACTACACTATTCCTGATGCACGTACTGCCCTTCCTCCCCTGGGATAGACGCTGTCCGCAATTGAAGCGGCAAAGTTGTCATGCCTGCCTGATTGAAGCATATACATGAGGGGAGTAACATTTTGGGCTTATACTCTGGGCTTGTCTCAGGGATAGATTATGCCAAGAAGGAGGACATTTCCCGTGTTTGACCAGTCCCATGGCTTGCGGTTTGATATTTATGAACGCATTCACCTTTCGGAAGAGCTTCCGGGAATAGCAGAGCTGGAGGAAGTCGAGCTGGTTCCCGACATCCAGGTCATCCAGCGGGAGGACCGGGCCGAGCTGCACGGTCAACTGCTGCTCACCGGACTCTACCGGGGGGAGGATGACCTTACACAGCGTCTGGAGCATGCAATTCCTGTTGAAATCACTGTTCCGCTGACCCGGGTCAGCTCACTTGATGACATAGGGGTGGAGATCGAGAATTTCGATATTGATCTGCTGACGATGCGAACCGTCAACATTACCGGAGTGCTCTCGCTGCGCGGAATCGGAAGTGCAGATGCACAGCCGGCCTGGCAGCAGGAGGAATACACGGTAGCGTATTCGCCGGAGGCAGGAGACAGTAGGGCGGCTGAGGAGAAATTACGCAGTCCGGAGAATGATAGCCTGTATGAGAATTCGCTCTGGACCTATGGCGAAGGAGCAGCAGAGGGCTCTGAAGAAGATCAGAACGCTGCTGATCCGGCTGAGGCTGCAGCTGGGCCGCTGTATGCGGAAGACGCTGCGTACACCCAGCCCGCTGCCTATCTCACCACACCTCTGAAGGACAAGGAACCCAGAGTAAGAACCCATAGCCTGGATACGGCTTCATCGGCAGGCAGCAAGCCGGCGGCTGATCCGGTCTCCGGCCACTTCCTCACCTCCAGAGAGAAGACGGCGCCAGCGGCTGTGAACGGCTCGCTTCAAGAAGACACCACGCTTCAGACAGGCACCGCTGCCTTGAACACAGTGGATCATTGGGGCAATGCGAAGCTTCATGCCGCCACGCAGCCGGAGCCGGTGCTTACCTCCGCTGCCAACGATGCTGCTGCGCTGTTTGCCGGGAACGAAGAGGTGGAGACGGCAGAGGAGATTCAGGCCACAGACAATGAAGTCTTCCTGTCTGCGGAATCTCTGGCTCCCCAGGAGGAGAAGCAGGATCTCAAGGTTGCCCTTGGCAGCAAAAAAGAACCGGGAGCCGCGGAGAAGGAGCCGCTCACCTTCTCCTCGCTGCTCAGCGCAAGCCGCGCCAACAGAGAGCAGGAGGAGCTGCTCTCGGGCAATATTGACTCTGTAGCGGAGGCTATCCCTGAGGCCGGCAATGATACAGCGTGGAAGAGCCGGTTCATCGGCGGCATGGGCGGAACGGAGCTGTTCCGCAAGGTACGGCTCTGCATCGTGCAGCGGGAAGAGACGCTGGATACCATTGCCGAGAAATATCAGCTTAGCACCCGGGAGCTGACCATGTACAACCGGCTGTCCGGCCAGATTGTAGAAGAGGGACAGGTCTTATACATTCCTTGAGATTGACGGTGTGCGGAGAATTCAGGCTTAACAGGAACAGCCCTTGCCTTATGGATGGGGCTGTTCCTGTTTTCTTTGTGAAATCCGCTTTTGGTTTACAAACCGTTCAGCCGGGGGTAATAGTCACTACCGGCCTACATACATTACACATTCAGGCAGCTATGCGCTGGTACACCACTTCTGGAAGGATGATAACTCACATGAAGAAAAAAGTGGCAGCCACTGCGGCCGCACTATGCTTGACGCTCACAGTCTCGGCCGGTGTCTACGCCGCCAGTAATCTGCAGGAGATCAAGGCGCTCCTGAACAACAAAATCGGGATCGTCGTGAATGGCCAGGCGTACACGCCCAAAGACGGCAACGGCAAAACCCTCGCCCCGATTACCTACAACGGCATTACTTATCTGCCTGTACGCTCCATCGGCGAAGCGCTGAACACCGCTGTCACTTACGACGCTGCTACCAGCCGGGTAATCATCGGCGATGCGGCTGCCCCGGCTGTCTCCTCCGGCGGCTCGTCCGCAGGAACACCAGCGGATTCCGTGAAGCGTCCGAAGAGTCTGCCGGCGGACTTCCCGCTTCCGGCCGATGCGAAGATATTTGATCTGATCGAAGGCTCGGCGACCGGTACGCCGTCCGCGACTTTCAGCTACCGCACGAAGCAGAGTCTGGAGACGCTCGGCAATACGTATAAGGACTATTTCGTGCAAAAAGGAGCAACCTCCAAAACAGAGGAGGTCTCAGCCTCGGCCTTCTCCATTATTGATGTTGGAAGCAAGTTCGCCGTAACACTGGATGGAGCTCCCGGAACAGGCAGCAACCAGGGCTTCAATGTGGTTCAGGTGATCTGGAGCGGGGAGTAAGCGCTGCGGCTTAACTGCTGCCTGCCGTTTAGTGCATATGCTGGTTGACTAGGGATAATACTGAATGTATTATTGAACTAAGTAATAACTAGCATAAAGACTGGGAACGGGAAGAGTAGGCGGTCAGCCCTTCAGAGAGCGGAATTATTATTGGTGTGAATTTCCGCAGGATGCAGCCCCCGAAGTCGCCCCGGAGTTGCCCTTCTGAGCTTGTCTTCATCCTGAAGACCGGTTAGGATGCGGCCGGACGCAGCCGTTATCTGCAGAAGTGTCGCGCTAAGCTTCAGGAACCTGTAAGGGGACTTAAGGCAGAGTTTTCTTTTTTGTTGGCGCGAAACAAAGGTGGTACCGCGAAAGAATGGCCTTTCGTCCTTTGAGACGAAGGGCCTTTTTGTATTCTCAGAAACCACTAGCTACTCAATACATTAACAGTGGAGGGTTCACAATGGCTGATAATAACAATGCAGCAGCAGAGCTGCCGAACCAGCAGGAAGCGGCAGAAGATACCGCCGCAGCTAATCACAAGCAGAGCGACATGCCGACTACATATGATCCGGGAGCGGCAGAGAAGAAATGGTATGCGTACTGGATGGAGAACGGCTTCTTCGAAGCCGGCAAGCGGCCGGATGCGGAGCCTTACAGCATCGTTATTCCGCCGCCGAATGTAACAGGAATGCTGCATATCGGACACGCACTGGATTTCACGCTTCAGGATGTGCTGATTCGAACCAAGCGGATGCAGGGTTATGATACCTTGTGGCTGCCGGGTACGGATCATGCAGGCATTGCTACGCAGACCAAGGTAGAGCAGAAGCTGCGCCAGCAGGGAATCTCCCGCCATGATCTGGGGCGCGAGAAGTTCCTGGAGCAGGTATGGGCCTGGAAAGACCAGTACGCAGAGACGATTCATGACCAATGGGCCAAGATGGGCCTGTCTCTGGATTACTCCCGCGAACGGTTTACCTTTGATGACGGAATGAAGAAGGCAGTAAGCAAGGTATTTGTGGAGCTGTACCAGAAGGGCCTGATCTATCGCGGCAAGCGGATTATTAACTGGGACCCGGCTGCCCGTACAGCGCTGTCTGATATCGAGGTTGAATACAAAGAAGTGAACGGTCATCTGTACCATTTGAGTTACCCGCTTAAGGATGGCAGCGGCCATATCACGGTGGCTACCACACGGCCCGAAACGATGCTGGGCGATACTGCGGTAGCGGTACACCCTTCGGATGAGCGTTATAAGGATCTGATCGGTAAGACGCTGATTCTGCCAATAATCGGCCGGGAGATTCCGGTGATTGCCGATGAGTATGTAGATAAGGACTTCGGCAGCGGTGCGGTTAAGATTACACCGGCCCATGATCCGAACGACTTCGAGATGGGAGTCCGCCATAACCTTCTACAGATCAATGTAATGGATGAAGGCGGAGTGATGAATGAGGAAGCAGGCGCCTACCAGGGAATGGACCGCAGCGACTGCCGTAAGGCCATCGTAGCGGACCTGAAGGAGCAAGGCGTGCTGATCTCCATTGAGGATCACGTACATCAGGTAGGACACAGTGAACGTTCCGGGGCCGTAGTAGAGCCTTATCTGTCCACCCAGTGGTTCGTCAAAATGCAGCCGCTGGCAGAAGCAGCCATCGCCGCACAGAAGGACGGAGACGGAGTTCACTTCGTTCCGGACCGCTTCGAGAAGACGTACCTGAACTGGATCGAGAATGTCCGCGACTGGTGTATCTCCCGCCAATTGTGGTGGGGCCACCGTATTCCGGCCTGGTACTCCGAATCCACCGGTGAGATTGTAGTTGCACATGATGAAGAAGAAGCACGTCGCATCAGCGGACTGTCCGACTTGAAGCAGGATGAAGATGTTCTGGATACCTGGTTCAGCTCGAATCTCTGGCCGTTCGCTACCTTAGGCTGGCCTGACGGGGACAGCAGCGACTATCAGCGCTACTATCCGAACAACGTACTGGTTACCGGCTACGATATCATCTACTTCTGGGTAGCGCGCATGATTTTCTCAGCCATGGAATTCACAGGACAGAAGCCGTTCTCCGATGTGCTGATGCACGGACTCGTACGCGATGCCGAAGGACGCAAGATGTCCAAGTCTCTCGGCAATGGCATCAATCCGCTGGATGTTATCGATCAGTACGGCGCTGACGCCATGCGCTATATGATTACTACCGGCAGTACAGCGGGACAGGATCTGCGGTTCCGGATGGAAAAGGTAGAGCAGGCGCGCAATTTTGCCAACAAGATCTGGAATGCCTCCCGGTTCGCGCTGATGAATCTGGAAGGCGTAGCCTTTGAAGATATCGACATTACAGGTGAGCTTGGCACAGCGGACCGCTGGATTCTGCACCGCCTGAACGAAACTTCCCGCGATATTACGCGTCTAATTGACTCGTACGAGTTCGGCGAGACTGGCCGCCTGCTCTACAACTTCATCTGGGATGATCTGTGTGACTGGTATATCGAATTCGCCAAGCTCTCGCTATATGGAGCGGACGCAGCCGCCAAGGCCAAGACCCAGTCCGTTCTGGCTTACGTGCTGGACCGCACACTGCGCCTGATTCACCCGTTCATGCCGTTCATTACGGAGGAGATCTGGCAGCATCTGCCGCATCAGGGCGAATCCATCACCTTGGCCGAATGGCCGAAGTACGATGCGGCGCTTGAGAATCCGCAGGCAGTGTCAGAGATGAACCTGCTGATGGATATCATCCGGGCCGTTCGAGGTATCCGCGCGGAAGTGAATGCGCCAATGAGCAAGAAGGTCGAACTGATTATCAAAGCCGGCAGCCAGGACACCCTGGACATTATTTCCCGCAACGACAATTACATCGGGCGCTTCTGCAACACCTCTTCGTTCGAAGCAGGTCTTGCGCCGCAGACGCCGGATAAAATGATGTCCGCCGTGGTTACCGGAGCGGAGCTGCTTCTGCCGCTGTCCGGTCTGATCGATATCGACCAGGAGATTATCCGTCTTGAAAAAGAAGTTCAGACCCTGAACAACGAAGTGGAGCGTGTGGAGAAGAAGCTCAGTAATCAGGGCTTTGTAGCCAAAGCTCCGGCAAAAGTCATCGAAGAGGAACGGGCGAAGCAGGCGGACTATTCCGACAGACGCGAGAAAGTGCTGGCCCGTATTGCAGAGCTGAGAGGATAACAGACATGGAAGAGATCATCCGGAGCGGCGCTGCCGCTCCCTTAAGTTCTTATACAGAAGCGGTAGACTGGATCAACAGTCTGATTCCTTTTGGAATCCGGCCGGGTCTGGAGCGGATAGAGCTGCTGATGGAGAAGCTGGGACATCCGCACCGCAAGCTCAAGTTCATTCATGTGGCCGGGACGAACGGCAAGGGATCGACCTGCGCCTTTTTGACCTCGGCCCTTATTCAGAGCGGATATTCGGTGGGGACCTTTACCTCTCCTTATATCACGAAGTTCACGAACCGGTTCCAGTACAACGGGACGGATATTCCCGAGGAGACTCTGCTGAAGCTTGCCAATCAGCTGCGTCCGCTGGCCCGGGAGATTGCGGGCAGTGAGCTGGGCTCACCGACCATGTTCGAGGTGGCGACGGCGCTGGCGATACTCTATTACGGCGAAGTCTGTTATCCCGATGTAGTCGTATGGGAGACGGGGCTTGGGGGAAGGCTGGATGTAACGAACATTGTTACTCCGGTTATATCAGTCATCACTAATGTTGGACATGATCATACCGATGTGCTGGGAGATACGCTTACGCTGATTGCCGGCGAGAAGGCTGGGATTATTAAGCCGGGCGTTCCTGTAGTCAGCTGTGTGAGTCAGCCGGAAGCTGTAGCTGTATTGAAGGCCAAGGCGGCATCTACCCGTTCGACACTCTATTTAGCCGGAGAAGATTTCAGCTATAGTAAGGTTAAGCAGAGAGACGGCTACCAGCACTTCACCTTCAACGGGCCGTTCCGGGGGCTTGAGCTGGATATTGCCATGAAGGGCGAACACCAGCTGGAGAATGCGGCCGGGGCGATGATGGCGCTTGAGGTGCTGCGGCAGTATATGGCCTTCATGCTGGAGGACGAGGATGTGCTGGAGGGCTTTCGCGGCACATTCTGGGCCGGAAGACTGGAGGAAGTGAGTACCTCACCCAGAATTATTCTGGACGGCGCGCACAATCCGGAAGGGGCAGAAAGCCTTGCGAAGAGTCTTCCGCAGTTCCAGCCTTACCGTAAATTAAATTTGCTCATGGGGATGCTGGCAAATAAGCATCACGAGTCGTATCTTAAGCATATACTGCCTATAGTGGATACGCTCATCCTGACCGAACCGGATTTCCGTAAGAAAATGGACGCGGAAGATCTGCAGGCTATTGCAGAGAGTCTGCGGAATAAGTATGCCAAGGACAACTTGGAAATTATAGTAGAACGTAATTGGGGCCAGGCGCTGCAGAAGCTGCAGACGATCACAGCGGACGATGACCTTGCGGTTGTGTCCGGAACGCTGTATTTGATTTCTGATGTGCGCAGTACGCTTTTACGGCAACCCGATTCTGAAAAAGGCTGGTGACGAACTGTTGGATACTACTGAACGTGTGCATTTTATAGGGATCGGCGGCTATGGCATGAGCGCGATTGCCCGGGTGATGCTGGAGATGGGATATACAGTTACGGGCTCTGACGTAGCTGCACAAGAGTTAACGGAGAAATTAATTGCCAAGGGTGCCAAGGTCTTCATCGGGCATACGGCTGAACAGGTAAAAGGTGCAGATCTGGTCGTCTATTCTACGGCGCTTGCAGCAGATAACGTGGAGTGGGTGGAAGCGGAGCGGCTGAAGATTCCGATTCTGCACCGTTCGCAGATGCTCGCGCGGCTGCTGAATCAGCGGAAGGGTGTAGCTGTTGCCGGAGCGCATGGCAAGACTACCACCTCCTCTATGATCGCATTGGTCATGGAAGACTGCGGCGTGGACCCTACCTATATTATCGGCGGGGAGATTATGAATGTCGGCACGAATGCCAAAGCGGGACAAGGGGAATTCGTCGTCGCGGAGGCCGATGAGAGTGACGGCTCCTTCCTGCAATACCATCCTTGGCTGGGAATCGTTACGAACATTGAAGCTGATCATCTGGAGAACTACGGCGGCGACTTCGGCAAGCTGAAGGATGCTTATGTTCAGTTCATGAATCAGCTGCGCGAGGACGGAACAGCTATCGTGTGTGCAGATGATGAGAATCTGAAATCCCTGCTGCCTAAGGTAAAAGGTACAGTGATCAGCTATGGGATCGAATCAGAAACAGCCGATTATACGGCGACTGATATTGTCCTCGGTGACCGGCAGGTATCCTATACCATGAATCATGGAAAAGAGGTATTAGGCCGTATCGAGCTCTCTATTCCGGGACAATACAATCTGTATAACTCTATGGCGGCAGTGATTTCTTGTCTGAAATCAGGCATTTCCTTTGAAGCCATTGCCGCTGCCATTGTGAAATTCCACGGCGCCAAACGGCGCTTCCAGGTCCTGGGCGAGGTTGACGAGATTCTCGTCATTGATGATTATGCGCATCATCCAACAGAGATTCAGGCTACGATCAGCGCCGCCAAGGCAACCGGCAAACGCATTATCGCCGTGTTCCAGCCGCAGCGCTACACGCGTACCTTCTTCCTGCTGGATGCGTTCAGCCGCGCGTTCAGCGAAGCGGACGAAGTGATTATTACCGATATCTACTCCCCTGCGGGTGAGAAGCAGATCGAGGGAGTTACTTCTGCCAAGCTGGTAGAGCTAATTGTACAGAACAGCAACGCCGGTGCACGGCATCTGCCGACAAAGGAAGATGTGCTGGCAGACCTGCAGAACCGCATTGCTCCCGGTGATCTGGTCATCACCATGGGTGCAGGCGATATCTGGAAGGTCGCTTATGCGCTGGCAGACAACCTGAAGAACCGGTAAGACAGCATCGTGTTGATTACAGAAACGGCTCCACATTCCTTTAATAGGGAGTGTAGGGCCGTTTTTTTGCATGCGAAGTTACTATATTCCCCATAGAATCGCAGGATTGAGCGCCAGTTCGGCAGCGGGGAAGGAACTGCGTGGTCAAACACCCGAACTTGGGTAATAGATCCTAGATGTCCTGGGCAGTCCCGGGTAATAGATCAATGGAGAGTAGGAGAACAAGCCATGAAGGAACCATTGCTATTCATTTCCGCAGAGAATCCGTATCCGCAGGATAGCGGGGGCAAGCTGAGAACGGGCAATATTCTGAAGCTTCTGCTCGCCAAGTATGAGGTAGAGCTTATCACCTACGCCAATCCCCGGAAGACAGGGACGCCGGAGGGACTGCCGTCACTTACGGTGCATGAAGTGGAGCGTACGGTCAGCTACCGCAGAGCGCTTCTCCGTTCTTTATATACCTGGCGGAATTGCTCGTATATGAGCCATGTCGATGTGGATATGAAGGCGATGATTATTGAGCTCTGCAGCCGGAAGTCCTACAGCCATGTATTTATTTCGCACAGTCTGCTGGGCTGCTGCATTGACATTGTACAGCGCTCCCTGCCTGACACTGTGATTATTACCGATGCGCATAATTTCGAGAGCGGATTATCTGCACAGCTTGCAGGCGGCAAAAAGGGGATTGCCAAGGTCTACTATTCCCTTAATGCCGTATGGACGCGCAAGGATGAGCTTAAGCTGATGGACAAGACTAATGTGCTGCTTGCCACATCGGAAGAGGATGCTCTGTCCTTCAAGGCACTGGCTCCAAGCCAGTCGCATAAGGTCCATGTCATTCCGAATTTCATACGCATGGAGGATTACCGGACCAAGACGCTTTTTCCCAGAGAGCAGTGGATTATCCTTCCAGGTAATATGAACTACTTCCCTAACATTAACGCAGCACTCTACTTCTACCGCGAGGTATATCCGTTGATTAAGGCGAGGGTACCGGACATTAAGTGGTATATTGTCGGACGGGATGTGCATCCGGAGGTAGCGGCACTGGCCTTGAAGGATTCCTCTATCGTCATTACCGGATATGTGGATAGTGTGGCGGATTATATACGCAAGGCGCAGGTTGTCATTGCTCCACTGCTGGAAGGCAGCGGGACACGGCTGAAAATTCTGGAGGCCTGGGCGCTGAGGATCCCTGTCGTCTCCAGCTCCAAAGGGGCGGAAGGGCTGCTCTGCGAGCATTCCCGGAATATTATGATTGCCGATGATCCCGCTTCTTTTGCCGATAGTGTGACACTGCTGCTTCAGGATCACGAAAGAGGAGTAGTACTCGCGGACCGTGCTTACGAGACTCTGCTGGCACATTATGAGGCGGAAAGTGTCAAGGAGAAGCTGCTTTCCCTGGTCTGAAGGGGTGTGAAAGCTAAAAAAATTATTTCCCCCATAAATCGACAACCTTCTCCAGGGGAATGCGTTACTATAGATCTACATCGAAAGTTTCACATTCCTGGGCTGGATGTCATTCGGCCTCTTTGTTTCGTACACATTCATACACATTTTACATAGAACCAAGGAGCTATAGCCATGAGAGAGAGAATGCTGTTCCTTTCTGCCCGGAGTCATACGCCGGAAGACCGGGAAGGAGACATAAGAACAGAGAATTTCCTTGATATTCTGCTGGAGAGGTTTGATATTGATCTGCTGGAGTATTGCCACCACCGCCGCGAGACGCAGATTCTGCGCAGTCCGGCCCTGACCGTGCATCAGGTGAAGCGGCCTGCGGCCACCCGCAGAAGCCTGCTTTTTCCACTGAACAGGCTCCGTACGGATGCCTCAATGATCGGCAATGACAAGTCTCTGCGGGCGGTAATTACTGAAATGTGCAGCCAGCACGACTACAGCCATGTGTTTGTTTCGTATGCCATGCTCGGCAATGGGCTGGATCTGGTCTCCTCGCTGCTTCCCGGTGCGGTTATCGTCACCGACGTGCGCCGTGCCTATGGCAGACAGGCGCAGAGCCGGGCGGCTGGCAAGCGGGGAATCAGCACAGGCTACCGCAAGCTGAATAATGCCCTAATGCGCCGGGAGGAGCGCCGGTTCATGAACAAGACCAGCCTGCTGCTCGCCGCTTCAGAAGAAGAGGCGTTGTCCTTCAAGGCGTTATCCTTTGCCGATGCAGGCAAGGTGCATGTAGTTCCGCCGTACATTGATCTGAGCGAACCCCCTTATGCGGCTGCCGGAGATACTGCCAAGGATAACTCCATCGTTCTGCACTGGGACATGCATTCCACTCACGGCAAGAATGCAGCGCTGTTGTTCTTCAAGAAGGTATACCCGCTGGTTCAGGTGGCAGTGCCGGATCTCCGTTGCTGCGTGATTAGCGGGGAAGTGCATCCTGAGGTTGCAGCTGCGGCCCGGAAGGACTCTTCTATTCTAATCATCGGCGAAGCTATACAGACAGCCGATTATATCCGCCGGGCCAGAGCTGTGGTTGCCTCGTGCAGCGAGGACTGCGGCAGTCAGAGCAAGATTCTGGAGGCCTGGGCCCTCCGAACTCCGGTGGTCAGCAGCCTGAAGGGCTCAGAGGAGCTGATCTGCGAGCCGGGGAGGAATATTCTGCTGGCAGAAACAACGGCTGCCTTTGCCGAGCATCTGATCACACTGTTGACGACGCCGGAGCTTGGTTCCATTATCGCGGATCAGGCCTACCGGACACTGAGCAAGCATTATGCAGCAGACGGCGTGAAGGCGAAGGTGCTGAGCCTGGTGTAAATATATTAAAATAGCATATCTCTCTCGCAGCTTTCATATCTTTCAGTATAGAACTGAAGATCGCGAGGTGAGGGTATTGAATAACGGTAGAATGACATTCCGGTTCGACGGGGACCAGGGCAGACAGCGGATGGAGACGGCAGACCTCCGGGCGGTGAACGAAACCGGTGTGGTTGTGGAGGACAAGGACACTGACAAGGTGCAGCGCGGGGGAGTTAAGACATCCTCCTATTCCAAGGCCGATGAATATATTGTGGATCTGGAGAAGGTGGAATTGCCCCGGTCTGTAGAGACAGCCTACATGAAGCCCCAGGGTTCCAGCCGCCGGAAACTGAAAGCTCCTGAGGATAACTATGATTTGGGGCTGTATTCTGTTGCCCGTCCTGCTTCTGCAAGGAACCTGTGGGAACAGAGTGAAGATTCGGAGGAGCATCCCTTCTATGGAGAAGCGGACGGAGAAGATCTGTATTCGGCAGAGGAGTACTATCCGCTGTATGAAGATAACCGGGAATCAGCGCCGGACAGTTATGGTCAGTCCGGCGCTCAGGGGAACAGCTCCGGCGGCTCCTTCCATACCCGCCGTCCCTCGTATTGGTGGAAGTTCGCACTGTCCATAGCTGGAGCGCTGGGAACGGGAATTCTGCTCGGATACGCAGCCCTGTCGTTCATCACAGGAGGGACAGGGGAGACGGGTAAAGCTCCCGGCAATGCTGCGGTTAAGACGGGGATCACTCAGGGGCAGAATGCGGCAAACAGCGGTACCGCAGCAGATATAACGGGTGTGCCTGCTGAGCAGACGGGAGAAGCGGTGAGCGCGCAGATTCCGGTTCAGGTTGCACCGCAGAGCTATTATTTGTTGCAATATGGCGTCTTCAGTACACCGGCAGGAGCGGAGCAGGCCCGGCAGGAGCTGCTGACCGCAGGCCTTGCTGCAGGCCTTGACCCGGCCGACGGCAACCGTGTGTACGCCGGGCTGTCTCCTGACCGTGAGCAGGCCAAGCTGCTCAGCAATGGCCTCAAGGGGCAGGGCATCGAGCTGTATGTGAGAGAAGTGTCCCTGCCAGCTGTGAACCAGGTCCGCTATACCGGAACGGGGGCGGCGGTGGACAGCTATTTCACAATCAGCAGCCAGCTGTTAAGCGAGCTGAGCAGCTTGTCTGCTTCCCTGCTTGTCGGGGGGGGCAGCGGGAACGGCGGAGGAGCAGTAAGTGATCTCCATATGCAGTGGACCCAGGCGGTCAAGGCGCTGGAGCCGGGCCTGACCCCGGAAGGGCAGAGAACCGCTGACGGGCTGGAGAAATCCATGAGCCGGGGAATAGCGGCGCTGAATGAATACAGCAAGAATAAGGCGGAGGGGCTGCTCTGGGAAGTGCAGGAGGCCATGATGAGCTTCCTGACCGGCCAAAAAAGCCTGCTGTCCGCCATGAGCTGACAGCTTAAGCGTAAAGCACCGCCAGCCATAGGTTGAAAGATCCCCCGTACCGGACGAGATGCCCGGCGGGGGATTGCTGTATTTCCGGCGGTAATCATGAGCTATGCTGAAATCTGCAGCCTGCATACGTGGTAAACATTCCCTGGATGGATTTTGAGTTTGTATTGAACTCCGTTTCACCGTATAATAATTAGGGTGTCAAAAAATGGCGAGGGAAGACTTGAATGAAGAAGAAAAATGTAGGAACACTGCTGTTATTTCTTATTCTGGGCTGGCTGGCTGGAGCCTGGATTGCCAAGCTGCTGGAACCTGTACAAGCTCTGTCTTTTCTTACAGCCTCGACTGTCCTCAAGTGGTCGCCGCAAGCCGATTTGGACATCATAACCTATGACATTACAATCCATTTGAAACTGTGCCTGCTCAGTCTTGCCGGTATCATTACAGCCGTATGGCTGTACCGCAGACTGTAGCCTTAGCTGGCAGCATCAGGAAGGGACGTTTATTACAGTGGAGCTTGACAACAACACACGGCATATTATTCTGGCCTCAGGCTCGCCGCGGCGGCGTGAGCTGTTAGCCTCGCTTGGCCTGCCCTTCGAGGTGCTGTCCAGCGATGCTGATGAGAGTACGCCGCCTGAATGGAGCCCTGAAGCTATTGTACGGAACCTGGCCCTGCGTAAGGCAGAAGCCGTGATTCCTGTTGCCGGAGACCGGGATGCCGTTATTATCGGCAGCGACACGATTGTTGTGCTTGACGAAATGGTGCTCGGCAAGCCGGCGGACGAACAGGACAGCGCCAGAATGCTGGGCATGCTGCAAGGCCGGACGCATCAGGTATACACCGGGGTGGCCTGCATCGGTCCCGCAGAGGGACGTACCCTGGTAGATCATAGGGTAACCTCTGTAACTATGAGAGCAATGAGCGAAGAGGAAATCTCCGCTTACATAGCGACCGGGGAGCCTGCCGACAAAGCCGGCTCTTACGCGATACAAGGACTGGGCGCCACCCTGGTGGAAGAAATTGAAGGCTGCTATTTTAATGTGGTCGGTCTGCCGCTGTCACTGCTAAGCGGCATGTTGTCCGGGTTTGGCATTTCGGTGCTGAACCGGTAAGGGTAGCCGAAGAAAGAAGGTTAGGGATGGAGTCGCAATCATTTATGCTGCGTGACCTCCCCCATGAAGAACGACCACGAGAGCGCATGATGCATTATGGGGCAGAATCATTAAGTCAGGCGGAGCTTCTGGCTATTCTACTGCGCACAGGTGCGCACCGTGAATCAGCCATTCATATCGCCCAGCGGCTTTTGAGCCATGCAGGCGGTCTCCGCGGACTGGCGGATCTGAGTATTGAAGAATTGACAACAATCAACGGCATCGGCCCCGCCAAGGCCGTGCAACTCAAAGCAGGCATAGAGCTGGGAAGACGCATGGCGAATTCCCGGCTTACCGAACCGGTCATTATCCGCAGTCCCCAGGACGCGGCGGAGATTCTGACCGAACAGCTGCGTTATTTGCAGAAGGAGCATTTTATCTGCCTGTTCCTGAATACGAAGAATCATGTTATTGCGCAGGAAACATTGTCCATGGGTAGCCTTAATGCCTCCATTGTGCATCCCCGCGAGGTGTTCCGGGCAGCCATGAAATGCAGCAGCGCAGCTATTATATGCGCACATAATCATCCGAGCGGTGATCCTACGCCGAGCCCTGAAGACATCTCCCTGACCTCCAGGCTGATGCAGGCAGGCGAGATTGTCGGAATCGATGTGCTGGATCACCTGGTTATCGGAGACAGCAGCTATGTAAGTTTGAAAGAAAAAGGGTATATGTAATACAATTGTCCAGATTCACAAGGAAAAGGAGCATACAAGATGTTAGGTGGTTTTACGAAAGACTTAGGAATTGACTTGGGGACAGCGAATACGCTTGTCTACGTGCGCGGTAAAGGGATCGTTGTCAGAGAGCCGTCCGTGGTAGCCATTAATACTGATACTAAGACGATTGAAGCGGTAGGGGAATCTGCCAAAAAAATGATCGGACGCACACCGGGCAACATCCGTGCTATCCGTCCAATGAAGGATGGGGTCATTGCCGATTTCGATACTACGGCAACCATGATCAAATATTTCATCCGCCAGGCCCAGAAGCAGCGCTCGATGTTCCAGCGCCATCCGAATGTTATGGTCTGTGTACCTTCCGGAATTACTGCCGTTGAACAGCGTGCGGTAGAGGATGCCACGAAGCAGGCCGGGGCGCGGGAAGCCTATATTATCGAGGAGCCTTTTGCAGCTGCCATCGGTGCAGATCTTCCTGTATGGGAGCCAACCGGAAGTATGGTTGTAGATATCGGCGGCGGAACTACCGAGGTGGCGGTGATCTCACTCGGCGGTATTGTTACCAGCCGTTCTGTACGTGTGGCAGGGGATGATGCGGATGAATCTATCATTCAATACATCAAGCGCCAGTACAATCTCATGATCGGTGAACGTACCTCCGAGCAGCTCAAGATGGATGTGGGCTCTGCCCTGCCGCTGGAGAAGGCCGAGACGATGGAGATCCGCGGACGAGATCTGGTAACCGGCCTGCCGAAGACGCTGACCGTTACGTCCGATGAAATTTGTGAAGCTCTGTCTGATACCGTGAATGCCATTGTTGAAGCTGTGAAGGTTACGCTGGAGAAATGTCCACCGGAGCTGGCTGCCGATATTATGGACCGCGGCATTGTGCTTACGGGCGGCGGCGCGCTTCTGCGCAACCTGGACAAGCTGCTGGCGCGTGAGACCGGAATGCCAGTAATCGTGGCTGAGAATCCGCTGGACTGTGTAGCAATCGGCACAGGCAAGGCGTTGGAGAATATCCACCTGTTCAAGAGCCGCAGCAGTTCAGGCTTCCGCTCCAAACGCTAGGATCATGCTGACTGTGAACGTCAACCCCTGAGGTTGGAGAAATACGGTTATTAGAGGGTGCTCGAGATTGTTTAAGCTGTTTAACAATAAACGACTGTTTATATTGCTGATTACGCTGGTCACGTTTATCGTTCTGATGGGCTTCAGCCTGGGGCAGAGAAAGACCCTGTCCTGGCCGGAGAACTTCCTCAGGGATACGACCGGATTCGTACAGAAATTGTTCTACAAGCCCGCTGGATACGTAGCGGGCTTCTTCCAAGATATCGGAACTCTGAATGAGCTGGCCGAAGAGAACCAGCGGCTTAAGATTTTGGCTGCGCAGTACGCCCGGGATAAGGCGCAATTTAATTTCATTAAAGCCAAGAATGAACAATATGAAAAGGATCTTCAATTCACTAAAGCTCAAAAGAACATGTATAAATATGAATATCTGATCTCCAATGTGGTCAGTGTAACGACAGAACCGGGCAATAATACACTTGTTATTGATTTGGGTGCGAAAGATGGCATTAGACTGAATATGTCCGTAACTTCTATCGAGGGGCTTGTAGGAGTTATAAGTAATGTAAGTAACTTCACCTCTACGGTGAAGCTGATGACAATGATGGATATCAACGACCCGAACTCACAGCCTCCTATAGCGGCAACCGCTGTTAACAAGGAAGGCAAGACCTTTGGGATGATTGAGAGCTATGATCAGCAGAACGGAATGCTGCTGATGAACAAAATTCCCGTAGGCGATCCGATTGCCAAGGATGATATCATTATCTCATCGGGTATTGGAGGACGATATCCGCGCGGTGTGCCTATCGGCACGGTGGAAGAAGTCAAGGTAGGACAGTACGGGTTCACCTCTACAGCGATTATCAAGCCAGCGGCAGGATTCCAGGACTGGAAGGAACTCTTCGTTGTCTATACGGAGGAGCGTGTAGAATAGTGAGGATGCGCAGACCTGTCCTGGTACTTTTGTTATTCTTATTATTTATTGTGGAAGGCACAGTGCTTCCCTGGCTGATTCCTGATGCCTGGGCGATGCGGATTGTTCCTGATCTCGTCTTCATCGTGATTCTGTTCGTAACGGTATACCATCACCGGCATACGGCACTTATTCTGGGCTTATCCTTCGGGATGCTGCATGATGTGGTCTTCTATGGCCGCATTCTGGGGGCACATTCCTTTGCCATGGGCTTATCTGCCTACCTGATCGGACTGATATTCCAGATTCCCCGCGCGCCGCTGCCTCTGATGATGACAGCGGTGCTGCTGGGCAGCCTGCTGAAGGACAGTATTCTTTTTGCCATTTATAATGTATTTAATCTAAGCCAGGAGCCTTACAATTGGGCGCTACTACATCATATGCTGCCTACTATGCTGATTCATTTTGCTGCAGGCCTGCTTCTCTACATTCCGCTCCGGCGCCAGCTGGAGCTGCTGAAGAAAGAGACGCTTGATGAGGAAGCTGCCTAAGCTGCAGCGGTATTTTCTTATCGCCCAAAGAAGGAATTTGCCCGGCCCGGCACGAATGAATGAGGATAGGGGGACAGGCATATGACAGTTAAATCCAAGCATGTAAGGATTAAGGGCATCAAGGATGGCCTGGTATTCCTGTTAGACGACAAGTGTCCCTTTGAAGATCTCTTAAGCGAGCTTCGCTACAAGCTGGAGCACAGCCATCAAAATATTCTGACCGGACCGATTGTGCATGTGGATATTAAGCTGGGCAACCGTGCTGTTACTGAAGAAGATAAAGAGGCGGTATTGGATATCCTCAAGAGCCAGGGGAATCTGCTGATCCGTTCGGTTGAAGCGATTGAAGATCCTGAAGAGAAGGATACGGAAGCCTTGTTCATGATGAGCGGAATGCTCCGCTCGGGGCAGATGCTGCATCATGAGGGTAATCTGCTGTTCCTCGGCGATGTGAATCCGGGAGGCACCATTACCTGTTCAGGAGATATCTATATTCTTGGAGCGCTCAAAGGGATGGCACACGCCGGAATCAACGGTAACCAGGAGGCTATTATTGCAGCTTCCCTCCTCGCGCCTACCCAGCTCCGGATTGCTGAGATTATCAGCAGGCCGCCGGATGAATGGGGAACCCGGGAGAGCAGTATGGAATTTGCCTATTTATCAGGCGGTGCTATGCAAATCGACAAAATTCATAATATAGTGAAGTTACGTCAGGATTTAAATGTCTTTAAAGGGGTGTAGCCTCCATGGGAGAAGCGATTGTCGTAACCTCAGGCAAAGGCGGAGTTGGCAAGACAACCACAACAGCCAACATTGGGACCGCACTTGCCCTGCAGGGCAAAAAAGTATGTCTGGTGGATACGGACATTGGACTGCGGAATCTGGATGTTGTCATGGGGCTGGAAAACCGGATCATTTATGATCTTGTCGATGTAGCGGAGGGCCGCTGCCGTCTGAATCAGGCGCTGGTCAAGGACAAGCGCTTCGATGAGCTGTACATGCTGCCCGCAGCCCAGACCAAGGATAAGACCGCAGTTACACCGGAGCAGGTCAAGGACATCATTCTTGAACTTAAGAAGGAATATGAGTATATTCTGATCGATTGTCCGGCAGGTATCGAGCATGGCTTCCGCAATGCGATTGCCGGTGCCGATAAAGCGATTGTGGTCACTACTCCAGAGCATGCTGCAGTAAGGGATGCAGACCGGGTTATCGGTCTCTTGGAGCAGTCGCATGTGGAATCTCCGAAGCTGGTGGTTAACCGTATCCGTCAGGGCTTGGTGAAATCCGGGGATATGCTCGATATTGAGGATATTCTACAGGTGCTTAATATTGATCTGATCGGAATTGTGCCAGATGATGAGCAGGTCATCCGGGCGGCGAACAACGGAGAGCCTACCGTGATGAACCCGGACTCCTTGGCAGCGATTGCTTACCGTAATATTGCCCGGCGTATTCTTGGCGACGCGGTGCCGCTGATGCAGCTTGACCAGAAGACGGGCGCCTTCAAGAAGCTCAAGAAATTTTTTGGAATGGGCTGAATCCCGGCCACGCACTTATACACGGTAATCTTCTGTTAAGAGCCCGCTGCTGAGCAATCACCAGCGGGCTTTTTGGTGTTTCTCGGTAACTTGGACAGGGCTTGTTCTAAAGCAGCTTCCGGCACTCATAAAATAGAAGTAAAACAAGCCCGCCGGAGGGATCAGGATGGAATACCCGAGAGAGTCCAAGAACCTACGTAAGAAACGTATACAGAGTCTGCTGGAGGAAAAGCCGGCAGCCGGAGCAGCACCAGAGCGGTTCCGGTTGCCTGACAGTCCTCTCTCATTCAGAGAATGGGGGGCAGGTGACAGGAATGAATTTGCCTCTTCCCCTGAGCCCGATCCCGAAACGATGTGGAAGCAGCAGCGGGGTCACTGGGAGGATGAAGGCGGTAAGGGACCGGGACAGGGCTTCCGTGCGGGTCTGCTGCGGCGGACCGTGGCCAGTCTGCTGGTCTTCGGCGCGGTCTGGGGCATCTTTGCAGTCCAGCAGCCATGGGCAGTGAAGGCGCAGTACTTTATTACAGACATCCTCAGCAAGGATATGGATTTTGCAGCGGCGCAGGTGTGGTACGAGGAACATTTTAATGGAGCCCCGTCCTTCATTCCGATTTTCGGAGATGAACAGGTGCCGGCAGAGAAGGTGACAGCCGCTCATGAGCTTAGCGCTCCGCTTACGGGAAGCATTGTACGTCCCTTTGCTACTTCGCTTAATGGCATTGAAATTGTACCGGCAGACGATTCAAGTGCCAGCGTCACGGTGAAAAGTGTAGATACGGGCCGGGTGCTGGCCGTTTCGAAGGAAGCCCGGGGGGGCATCCGTATTACAGTCCGCCATACCGGGGAGATCACGGCAGAATACGGTCATTTGAGCGGGACACGGCTCGCGGTGGACGACTGGGTACAGAGCGGAGACGAAATAGGCTGGATTCAGGGGACGGAGGATGCCCGGGTCCCGTTGCTTTTTTTTGCGATTATGAAAGACAAGTCTTATATTGATCCCGCCGAAGTGGTATCGTTTGATTAGGGTCTACGGCATTGAATTGTCACTGCATCCGCTCTTCGTGCTGATTCTCATGGTTTCCGTGCTTACCGGACAGTTCCTGGAGCTGCTCACATTGTTCCTGATCGTATTTATTCATGAGCTTGGACATGTGTGCGCGGCGCTGTTGGTCGGAGTTAACGTCAGATCGGTCCAACTGCTGCCCTTCGGCGGCGTTGCGGTTATAGAGGATCATGGGCGGCTTACGGCTGTCCGTGAGATCGGAATTGCCCTGGCTGGTCCGCTGCAGAACGGAATTATGATTCTGATGGCGCTGGCGCTTAAGCAGGTGGAGTATGGAAATATCGCCTATCTGGATTATTTTATCGGAGCCAATGCGATGATCGCTCTGTTCAATCTGCTGCCGGTGCTTCCGCTGGACGGAGGCAAAGTCCTTCAGGCAGCCCTGAGTATGCTGCTCCCCTATTATTACACGCTGCTGTGGACCGGCAGAGTCAGCATTGCGGCTAGCCTGCTTGTGATAATGTCCGCACTTCTTCCGCTGGGGAGCGGGGGCGGCCTCCAGCTTAACCTGCTGATGATCGGAGCGTTTCTGCTCTATTCCAACTGGACGGACCAGCGCAATTTGCCGTACCGGTTTGTTGGTTTTTTGATGAACCGTGAGCGGATCTATGAGCGTTATCTGCTGGCGGAGAACATTGCCCGTCCAATAGTTGCCGCTTCCGCGAAACCTTTGGATGAGATATTGCGTCTATTTAAACGTAACCATTATCATTATATCTATGTGATGAACAACGATAGGGATATCGTAGCCGTTATGCCGGAGCAGCGTCTGATTGCTTCTTATTTCGGAAAGTAAAAGCGAGCTTGATTCAAACCAGAGGTGAAGCCATGAAACAAATGATCGTTCACTGTACACAGCATATTACCCGCATGGCACTTCTGGAGAACGGGAGGCTGGTAGAATATGCGGCTGAACGCGATCAGCAGCAAGGCCTGGTCGGGAGTTATTATAAAGGTCGGGTTATGAATGTGCTGCCGGGTATGCAGGCGGCTTTTGTAGATATCGGACAGAAAAAGAATGCGTTCCTATATGTTGATGATGTGCTGCATCCCCATCTCGACAAGCAGCCGGAGGTAAAGCCTTCAATTGAGACGCTGCTGCAGCCCGGCCAGGAGATTGTCGTCCAGGTGAGAAAAGAACCGCGGGGCGGCAAGGGTGCGCGGGTAACCACGCATTATACACTGCCCGGACGCTGGATGGTGTACATGCCCTTTGCCGAATATGTCGGGGTCTCCAAAAAAATAAGCCGCGAATCCGAGCGCAGTCGGCTCAAAGGCATCGGCGAGCGGCTGCGCCAAGGGGAGGAAGGGCTCATTATGCGCACGGTCTCCGAGGACGAGCCGGTGGATGCCGTGGAAGGGGATCTGGCTTTTCTGCGGGCACAATGGGAAGTGATTACCCGGCGTTCCAAGGAAGTGACGGCACCGGCCCTGCTGCACTGTGATCTGAGCATCGTCCAGCGGTTCATCCGGGATGCCTTCAATCCGCAGCGCGATGAGCTGATGATTGATTCGGCCAAGTCGGTGAAGGAGGCGGAAGCCTTCCTTACAGATATGGCTCCTGAAGGGTACAAGCCTGTGGGATTCTACCGGGGACAGGAGTCCATTTTCTCCGCTTACGGGGTGATGGATCAGCTTCACAAGAGCTTTGCCCGCAAAATCGTCCTCGAAGGCGGGGCTACACTCATCTGGGATGAGACAGAGGCCTTGACCGTCATTGACGTCAATACAGCCCAGTACACCGGCGGGACGAACCTTGAGGATACGGTAACACGGACCAATCTGCTCGCTGCAGAGGAGATCGGGCGGCTTGTCCGGCTCCGGGATACGGGCGGCATTATTATTGTTGATTTCATTGATATGGAACGGGAAGAGCACCGCAGGCAGGTGACGGACAAGCTGGAGAGCATCATCAGCCGGGACCGGACCAAGACCCATATTCTCGGCTGGACCCATCTCGGTCTGCTGGAGATGACCCGTAAGAAGGCCAGACATGATTCCGCCGGATTTGCCCCGGTGATCTGCCAGTGCTGCGGCGGTACAGGCAAGGTTGGAACATGGCTGGAGTAGGCGAGAGACGATAGGATGTATATGTTTTGGGGCCCACGCAAAGTACCTGAGTAAACATCGAAGCTAAAGCTCCACTTTGTGGGGAGATGTTGACTTGGACCAATATGTATGATAATATCTTCAAGTATGTGTTTGGTTGTTCCATTCCTGCACATGCTGTAACCGCTCCGATCGGGTAGATGAAGTGTAATTCCTCCGGGGATTGCCACCTTGACTAGGCGAGTCTGAGACATGAGGAGGTGCAAGTACAATGTATGCAATTATCGAAACTGGTGGTAAACAATACAAAGTCCAAGAGGGCGATGTTTTGTTCATTGAGAAGCTGGAAGCTGAAGACGGCGCAAGCGTAACGTTTGACCGTGTCTTGGCTGTTTCTAACGAAGGTGGTTTGACTGCAGGAACTCCGCTGGTAAGCGGCGCGTCTGTAACAGCCAAAGTCGAGAAGCATGGTAAGGGTCATAAGGTTGTAGTTTACAAATACAAACCTAAGAAGAACTACCACAAGAAACAAGGCCATCGTCAACCGTACACCAAAGTAACTATCGAGAAGATTCAGGCGTAAGAAGGTGCGTTAATGATTAACGTACGGATTACACGGGCTTCTGCTCAGGGTGTCATTGTCGGTTTTGCCGTCAAGGGGCATGCGGAATACGCTAGGAATGGGAAAGACATCGTCTGCGCGGGTGTTTCGACGGTTACCGTTGGAACTGTGAATGCGATTGAGAGCCTGACCGGTGTCGTTCTGGATACTTCGATGAAGGATGGATTCTTAAGCGGAACCCTGGTTCCCGTGAATGATCCCGAAGTCTCCGCCAAGGTACAGCTTTTGCTGGAATCCATGGTGCTAATGCTCAAGGATATCGCTAAATCTTACAGAAAATTTGTTCAGATACAGGAAGTCATTATTTGAAGAAGGAGGTTGACAACATGTTGAAATTGGATCTTCAATTATTCGCATCGAAAAAAGGTGTAGGTTCCACAAGAAACGGACGTGATTCCCACTCCAAACGTCTTGGCGTGAAACGTGCTGACGGTCAAGCAGTAACCGGCGGCAACATCTTGGTTCGTCAACGCGGAACCAAAATCCACCCGGGCACGAACGTGGGCATTGGTAAAGATGACACACTGTTCGCACTTGTGGACGGCGTAGTGAAGTTCGAACGTTGGGGACGCGACCGCAAAAAAGTGAGCGTGTATCCGGTGGATGTCGCTCCGGTAGCAGCGGCACTGGAAGCGTAAGCTTACGGAACCTATGAAGATGAGAAGCCTCCGGCATGAGTGCCGGGGGCTTTTTTTGAAATTGTTTCGGGGTCCCCGCACAGTACCTGAGTAAGCATCGAAGCTTAAGCCTCACTTTGTGGGGGGATTCTGGTGATTGCGGAGAAAGCCTGTGTTATACTGGAAAATGGTGAATATGAAGCAAGATGAGCAGTGCTTACATTGGAATCAATTTTGCGAACCGAGGGACGGGGAGAAAGAATGAAATCCTGGAAAAGTAAGGTCTGGGCAGTCATGTTATCCGCAGTGTTTCCTTTAGGTCTCGTGTATTGGCAAACCTCCCTTTTCACATGCCTGCTGCTCGGAGTCTGGGTAGCGGCAGTGCTTGCATTCAGCTTTGTTTACAACCGGCGTCAATATGAAGAGGAACTGCGTATACAGGAGAATACTCTGCAGCAGGCGGCAAACCGGACACTGAATCATCATCGTCATGACTGGATGAATGATCTGCAGGTGCTTTACGGATATATCCAGTTGGGCAAGCCTGATAAATCCGTACAATGTGTGGAAAGAATAAAGGAGCGTATTGCGCTCGACAGCCGTATTGCCAAGTTGGGAGTGCCTTCCCTGGTGTTCTACCTCCAACCCTTCCGTACGTTCAGAAGCAGTCTGGAGCTGGACATACAGGTGGAGGAAGGGCTTCAGTTGGAGGACAAGTTAAGTCCTGAGGTAGGGTCTGAGCTGACTTCGGTAATTATGCAGACGGTTAGGGCTTACCAGTACAGCGGAATAACGCCGCATGGAGACACACGGAAGCTTGAGCTCAGCTTTTCACAGGAGGGAAGGGACATTCTGATCTCTTTCAAAGGTGAGGGAGAACAAGGTCATCCCGAGCTGCTTCAGGGGCAAATTTATAATATAGTACAAGGAAAAATCATGAAGGCGGAGCAGGTTCAGCCTGCCAAGGGCTATGTGGAACTGCGGTTACCGCTGGAGATGTAAGGAAGGTGAACATTTATGTTCGTAGATAAGGCTAAGGTTTATGTAAAAGGCGGAGACGGCGGAGATGGTCTCGTAGCGTTTCGCCGTGAGAAGTATGTACCGGATGGCGGTCCTGCCGGCGGAGATGGCGGCCGCGGGGGAGATGTGATTTTCCGCGTGGATGAAGGCTTACGGACCCTGATGGATTTCCGTTATCAGCGGCACTTCAAGGCTGATAAGGGAATTAAGGGGCGCAACAAGAGCCAGCACGGGGCCAACGCCGATCATATGATCGTGCGTATTCCACCTGGAACTGTGTTGATTGATGATGATACCCAGGAGATCCTGGCCGATTTAACCCGTCATGGACAACAGGTTGTGGTGGCCCGTGGCGGCCGTGGCGGCCGGGGGAATACCCGGTTTGCAACAGCGAACAATACGGCGCCGGAGCTTGCCGAGAATGGCGAAGAGGGCCAGGAGCGTTACGTGGTCATGGAGCTCAAGGTTATGGCAGATGTAGGACTGGTAGGCTTCCCAAGCGTAGGGAAATCTACGCTGCTATCGGTTGTATCTGCTGCTCAGCCGAAGATCGGAGCGTACCACTTTACCACCATTACCCCGAATCTGGGTGTAGTTGCTGTCGGAGACGGCCGCAGCTTTGTAATGGCGGATCTGCCGGGACTGATTGAGGGCGCGAGTGAAGGAGTGGGGCTGGGACATGAGTTCCTGCGCCATGTTGAACGCACGCGTATCATTATTCATGTCGTGGATATGTCCGGCTCGGAAGGCCGTGATCCTTTTGAAGACTGGGTGCTCATTAACGATGAACTTAAGCAATACAATGCAGCGCTGATTGACCGTCCGCAGATCGTGGCGGCGAATAAGATGGATATGCCTGATTCCGAGGAGAACCTGGTTTCCTTCCGTGAGCGTATCGCGGAGCTTCGTCCGGACCTTGAGATTATGCCGATCTCATCACTGACCCGTCAGGGAGTTCAGGAACTGCTCTACCGTGCTACGGATATTCTTGACAGTATTCCTGTGGCTCCGGTGGTTGAAGAAGTGGCTGGCAAAGAGCGCAAGGTGTATAAGCTGGAAGCGGAAGAGGATAACTCATTCACAATTACCCGTGATAACGAGGCCTATGTGGTCAACAGTCCGCGCATTGAGCGGATGATTAAGCGGATGCAGCTTAGCACACATGATGCTATTCTTAAGCTGGCCCGTACTTTGCGTCACATGGGTGTGGATGCCGAGCTGCGCAGACGCGGCGCCGTAGAAGGTACGATCGTGCGGATTGCTGATTTTGAATTTGAATTTGTAGAGAATAGCAGTTACTATTAATAGAGAAGCAAGTTTACCGGCTGTATCTTCCGAGAGGGGATGCGGCCTTTTTTTGAATGCGGTCAGGGACGTTAAGTTGAACCCACAAGGGTGTAATCTGCGTATATCATACATACCTGTCAAGAAAGAGGGATGGATAGATGGCAATTATTGAAGTAGTCAAATATGACGGGCCTCCGGGCGTCTTCGCCTGGAAGTATCCGAATCAGGAGCTGGGTACCTGGACACAGCTGATTGTGAATGAATCCCAGGAAGCGATTCTGTTCAAGGGCGGAGAGGCGCTGGATTCCTTCACGGCCGGACGCCATACCCTAAGCACAGCGAATATTCCGATTCTGTCGAATGTGGTGAATCTGCCGTTCGGCGGCAAGTCCCCTTTTACCGCAGAGATCTGGTTCGTGAACAAGACGAACTCTATGAATGTCAAGTGGGGAACAAGCGCCCCGCTGCAACTGCAAGACCCCAAGTACAAACTCATGGTGGCGGTCCGCGCCTTCGGGCAGTTCGGAGTGAGAATCGAAGATCCCCGCAAATTCCTGCTGAAGCTGGTGGGGACGCTGCCGGTCTTCGATCAGGATACGATGGTGAGTTATTTCCGCGGCCTGCTGATGTCTAATATCAATGAACTCATTTCTTCTTATCTGGTGCACAAAAAAATCAGCATCCTGGAGATCAACGCCTACGTGGTTGAAATCTCCAAGCATATTCAGGGGCGCTTGTCCTCCTCATTCCTGGATAGCGGTATTGAACTTAACAACTTCTATATTGACTCGATCAATATTCCCGATGATGATCCGGCAACCCAGCGTCTCAAGGAAGCCTTGGCCAAAAAAGCAGAGATGGACATTATCGGCTTCACCTATCAGCAGGAACGAAGCTTTGATGCGATGGAGGAGGCGGCAGGCAATCCGGGCAATATAGGCGCGGGCATGATGAATGCCGGGCTGGGGCTCGGCATGGGCTTCGGGCTGGCCGGACCTGCGGCTGAGATAGCCACCCGGATGACCCGGAGCATGTCCCTGGACGGCAGTACGGGCAGCCAGCCGGCGCCGGATGCTGCTTCTAAATCCTGCTCGGGCTGTGGGACCCTTAATCCGGCAGATGCACGCTTCTGTACCGGCTGCGGGCGCAGTCTGCAAACCCCGCCGGAGGCGGAGAATGAGGTATGCCATAGCTGCGGCAAGGCGGTCATCCCTGGTGCCAAATTCTGTCCGCATTGCGGTGAAGGCCTGATTCTGAAGTGCGCAGGCTGCGGGCATGAGATGAAGCCCGGACAGAAATTCTGTCCAGAGTGCGGTACCAGAGCGGCTAACAGGTGAGCGGGATGCAGAAGCAGAGGTCATATACGGGTCTTGTTACTGGCATTTATGTTGCTGTTCTGGCAGTTACTGCGGGTACCTTCTTCACGTTTGAATTCTCGGAATCGCTGCTGCGCTTCGTAGTGACTCTGCTTGCTGTAGGTATGGCAGAGACTGTGGTTTATATATATTGCATGATCTGGCTGCGCCGTGCTCCTGAAGCGGGCCGGACTTCACCGGTATTCATCAGCGGAGCCGTGATTATGGCCCTCTATGTTGCTGCGGTACTTGCTTCGGCTATTCTGCTGGACTGGATTCTGGAGCTGAGTCCGCTCTGGTATGCAGGAGAGCAGCTGCTGATCCTGATTGTAGCTTCCATCGTACTTGTGGCTACAGGGGGATATGCCTGGAATGCCGCCTCCGGGGAGCGCAGGGCTGCGGACGCTTCGCGGAGCCTGCGCACTCACATGCAGGAGCTGCATGAGATCAGAGAGATTGCCGGCACCTGGAAGCATCCTGAGGCAGGCAGACTGGTAGAGCTGATTGAGTCTCTGGAGGAGAAATTCCGCTATAGTGACCCGGTATCGAGACCGGGATTATATGCAACGGAAGACATCATTAGGCAGCAGATCTCTCTACTGCATGACCATGTGGCTTTGCTGCTTGTCCTGAAGGAGCTGCCGGCTCGCTGGGACACGGAGACAGAGGAATTAACCGAGAGTATTGCCGGCACGCTCCAGCGGCGTAACCTGGAGCTGGCGGCGCTTAAATAGGAGGAATACACAGCAATGGGGATAGGGAATGAGTTGGGGGGACTGTTGCCGGGCCGGGAAGGGCAGCCCTCTGATAGTCTGCCTAAGTATGAGCGGACCACTTTTGATGTTGTAACTATCGGCGCCGGATATTTGTTTATGCCGTTGGGACTTGTGCTTGCGCTGGTACGCATAATCACGACCCATTACAAAAATTACCGCAAGGCAGTCAATTATAATCTGATGCATCATGTGTTTGTGGGCGGCTTCGTGCAGTTGTTGGGAATTGTCGTCAATTCCATCTTCAGTGAAGTTGCTGTTGATACGGGTACGTTGATTGGAATGTTAATTATGTTCTCATTGATAACGCTTCTGCCTGCGGCCGTATTTGCCAGAAGTGCAGCCAAAGCCAGATTTCGCTTCTCACAGCTCGCCAATCAGTATGTACATCTTATCGCGGTGGACAGAGTCCGCTATACCGGTAATCTGGCTGACCGCACCGGGCAGAGCGAAGGAGATGTGAACAGAGATCTGTTGTATCTCCAAAAGTATGGAGTGCTGGACTCCGGGCTTCTCTTCCATGAGGGAGCTGATACGGAGCCTCAAGCCCCGGCGGGACAAGCGGCCGCATCGCCCTTTTCAACACCTGGGGGACAGCCGTTATATCAGCAGCCGAGAGCGCAGCAGCTTCCCAAATCTGTCCGTTGTCCGGGCTGCGGTGCGCAGAATACGGTCGCTCCCGGCCAGTCCACAAGCTGTGATTACTGCGGGACGACCCTTGCTTACAGCTGAGCGGGGTACTCAGGTGAAGGCTGTTCCTCCTAGATGATGGGGGGACAGCCTTTTCAACTTGGTTTGCAGAAAGTTATTGCAATAAAAGCCTTCAATCCCGTATAATGTCCACTATGTACATACAAAAGTCTTTGGGGTGAGGACGTTCGTGAAAGAACGCTATTATTTGGTCCGGGAGGACATATTGCCCGATGCGGTGCTGAAGACCATGCAGGTTAAGCAACTGCTGGAAGCAGGAGATGCCAAAACCGTACACGAGGGCGTGGAACAGGTCGGTCTTAGCCGCAGTGCTTTTTATAAATACAAAGATGGGATACACTTGATTCATCAGCTGGAGCGCGAACGTATCGTTACGATCTCGATTGATCTGGAGCACGAGTCAGGCATGCTCTCCAAGGTGCTGGGCTCCGTAGCTGTCCACGGGGCTAACGTGCTGACGATTCATCAGAGTATTCCGCTTCAGGGGCGGGCCAATGTGGTGATCTCTGTCGAGATTTCCCATCTGAATGAAGAATTGGGCGATTTGCTGGACAGTCTCAAGGCAATCCCGGGTGTGAAGCGTGCGTTAATTATTGGTCAGGGGTGAGAATACGAATGAAGCCGGTCAAAGTAGGTTTGCTGGGTCTGGGTACAGTGGGTACGGGCGTTGTCCGTATTGTGGAAGGGAATCAGGAGGATTTGAGCAGCCAGGTGGGTTCGCCGATTCTTATTGAACGGATTGCCGTGAAGAATACCGAGAAGCCGCGTGATATCGAGGTGGACCCGTCGAAGATTACCGATGATCCATGGGCAGTCATCCGTGACCCGGAGATTGATGTCATTGTTGAGGTCATGGGCGGGATCGCAGGGACGAAGGAGTATATTCTGGAGGCGCTGGAGCGCGGCAAGCATATCGTAACCGCCAATAAGGATCTGATGGCCCTGCACGGCTCGGAGATTCTGGCTAAGGCGCAGGAGAAGCAGTGCGATGTGTTCTATGAGGCGAGTGTGGCGGGAGGCATTCCGATTATCCGCACCCTGATTGAAGGCTTTTCCTCGGATAAGATTATGAAGATTATGGGGATTGTGAACGGGACAACCAACTACATCCTCAGTAAAATGAGCCAGGAAGGCGCGTCTTACCTTGATGCACTGCAGGAAGCACAGGAGCTGGGGTATGCCGAGTCTGATCCGACCTCCGATGTGGAGGGGCTGGATGCGGCCCGCAAGATGGCCATTCTGGGCACGCTGGGCTTCCGGACCAATGTGGAGCTGAGCGATGTCAGTGTAAGCGGGATTTCCGGCGTCAGCAAGGAGGATATAGCTTTTGCCAAACGGCTGGGGTACGAGATGAAGCTGCTCGGGATCGCTGAACGCCAGGATGAAGAATTCAGCATTAGCGTTCAGCCTACGATGATCCGTACGAACCACCCGATTGCCTCCGTGAACGGCGTGTTTAATGCGGTATATGTATATGGTGAGGCTGTAGGGGAGACGATGTTCTACGGTGCGGGGGCAGGGGCGATGCCTACGGCAACCTCGATTGTGGCGGATCTCGTGGCGGTCATCAAGAACCTGAAGCTGGGTGTCAACGGGCTTAAGCAGATTGTGCCATATAAGCAGAAGAAGCTGAAGAGTGATGAGGATATCTATTACAAAAACTTCCTGCTGCTCCATGTTGATGACAAGGCCGGTGTGCTGGCGAAGATTACTCAAGTGTTTGCCGAATATGATGTCAGTCTGGATTCCGTAGTGCAGCAGGCCAATACTAATAATCCGGATGCGGAAATCATTATTGTAACGCACAATGCCAGCAAGGCGAGTATGAATAAAGTATTGCGGCATTTAGAGCAATTGAATGTCATTCACCGCATCAAAAGCCATTACCGTGTAGAAGGCTAAATATCGCAGGCGTCCATGGAACATAGGGCTTGCGCGCAAATATAATGAAGGAGATTTACCCGCCATGAGTATTTACGGAAGGTCTAGAGTGAAGGTCCCTGCCAGTACCGCCAATCTCGGTCCGGGCTTCGATACGCTGGGCATGGCTCTGTCGCTGTACGCCTGGATTGAAATGGAGGAAGCCGCTGAAACGGTATTTCATCTGTACGGAGATGAGATGGCCGGCGTTCCCCGGGACAAAAGCAATCTGCTCTACAAGGTCGCTCAAATGGTATTTGCAGAGGCCGGAGTCCAGGTTCCGGAGTTGTCCATCTCCATGTATTCGGAAATCCCGCTGACCCGCGGGCTTGGCAGCAGTGCTTCAGCCATTATTGGCGCGCTGGCTGCGGCAAATGCTATGATTGGTTCACCGCTGAGTCAGGCGAAGCTGTTCGATATGGCTACCGCGATTGAGAAGCATCCCGATAATGTCGGAGCCTCGCTCTTCGGGGGAATTATTACGGCCGTGTGGGACGGCGAGCATGCCGATTATATCCGGATCGAGCCTCCTCAGGAGCTTGAAGTGCTTGTGGTCATCCCTGAATTCGAGCTGGAGACCGTCAAGGCAAGAGGCGTACTGCCTGCGGAGGTTACGGTCAGCGATGCTGTTCATAACATCAGCCGTACCTCGCTGCTCACCGCAGCATTATCCGCAGGCCGGCTGGACTTGATTGGCACAGCGATGCAGGACCGGCTGCATCAGCCCTACCGTGCACCGCTAGTGCCGGGGATGGAGAAGCTGCTGGCTGAAGCTCCGGGCCACGGCGCGCTGGGGATTGCGCTTAGTGGTGCAGGCCCGACCCTGTTATGTATGGTCGACCGCAGCGAGCGGCGGAAGCAGGAGCTGGAGCTGTTTTTGACAGCGACGATGCAGGAGAACGGAATTTCTGCCCGTACCGTATGGCTGTCCCCATGCACCACAGGTGTCACTGCGGAGCTGCTTGAAAGAAACGGGATGCAAAACGAATCATTTTTGGATATGATAGAAGGAGAATTACAGTCATGAAATCGATAGCGGTATTGCCTCAGGGCTCAGTCTCGCATGAAGCGCTGCTGCATTTATTTGGCGGTAACCCTGTTCATATTGAACACCATAAGCTTATATCCGATGTCTTTCTGTCTACGGCTGGCGGAGTTACCGATTACAGTGTCATTCCGATTGAGAACACGATAGAAGGCTCGGTCAGCCTGCATATCGATTGGCTCATTAATGAAGTGAACCTGCCGATGCAGGCGGAGTGGATTTTCCCGTCAGTACAGAATCTGATCAGTCATCCGCAGGAATTCACCAAGGAGAATGGGGACAAGGATTATACGAAGATGGTCAAGATCCTGTCCCATCCGGTGGCTATGGCGCAATGCACGCAGTTCATCCGTAAGGCTATGCCTTGGGCTGAGCTTGAGTCTGTCGGAAGTACCTCTGAAGCGGTGGAGATTGTGAAGAGTAATCCCGGCAAAGGCTGGGCTGCCATCGGCACCTCGCTTGGAGCCGCTACGCACGGGCTGGAGGTAGTGGAACGCCAGATTACAGACCATAACAACAATTACACGCGGTTTGTACTGGTTGGCCCGCAGAAGCTGGAGCTTCCGCAGAAGAGCAGCGGAGATAAGACGAGTATTCTTGTCACACTGCCGGAGGATTTTCCTGGTGCGCTTCATCAGGTGCTGGCTGCTTTTTCCTGGCGGAAGCTGAACTTGTCCCGTATTGAATCACGACCCACGAAGAAGAAACTGGGTACTTATTATTTCTATATTGATGTGCTGGAGCCGATAGAATCGGTACTGCTTCCAGGGGCGATTGAAGAGATCAAAGCCTTGGGCTGTCAGGTACGGATTCTGGGGTCCTATCCCACATACACTTATGAGGAAGAGAAAGCGGAGGTGCAGTAAGTTCATGGCTGAGCAATGGATCTATCTGGATGGACAACATGTAACGAAAGAGAATGCAAAGGTATCCGTATTCGATCACGGCTTTTTATATGGAGATGGAATATTTGAAGGTATCCGTATTTATAACGGCAACATCTTCAAATGTAAGGAGCATTTGGACAGGCTGTATGATTCGGCGAAGTCGATTATGCTGGACATTCCTCTGACCTATGATGAGATGCTGGAAGCTATGGCTGAGACTATCCGCCTTAACGACATGCGCAACGGGTACATCCGGCTGATCGTATCACGCGGTCCCGGCAACCTGGGTCTTGATCCGCGCCGTTGTCCCATAGCAAGTGTGATCATCATTGTTGAGCAGCTGGCCATTTACCCGGAGGAGGCTTATATGAACGGACTTCGAGCCGTTTCGGTCTCCCAGCGCCGCAATATCCCGGATGCGCTGAATCCGAAGATCAAATCGCTGAACTATCTGAACAATATTCTGGTGAAGATTCAGTCGAATCTGGCGGAAGCCGATGAAGCGATCATGATGAACGCTCAAGGGTATGTAACCGAAGGCTCCGGCGATAATATCTTCATTATCAAAAGAGGGGTAGTCTATACACCGCCTTGTTACCTGGGTGCCCTGGAGGGAATCACCCGTCTGGCGATTATTGAGCTATGTGAGAAACTGGGCTTACCGCTTAAGGAAGAACCGTTCACTATGCATGACGTATATATTGCTGATGAAGTCTTCTTCACCGGCACAGCAGCGGAAGTGATTGCAGCCCGTGAGATCGACGGCAGAGTCATCGGTTCCGGCCAGGCCGGGCCGATTACCCTGCAATTGCTGGAAGAGTTCCGCAATGTGGTTGATAAAGACGGCTATAAGGTTTGGGAATAGTACAGTAGTTTCGCAGAAGCGAATAGAGAAAAATCCTTTCATGCCAAGCATGGAAGGATTTTTTTTGCATCTAGGGATGTCATTCGCCCATGGGCTGCATAAGATGTAGTAACGAAGGAGGCGGCTGTACCGCAACTACCGAATCTGGAGGGCTATCATCCCTGAACCGGGGTGCAGTGCCGATCAATAGATACTTTTAGGAGGTAAATGCTGCGTGAAAATACACATTGTTAAGCAAGGTGATTCGCTGTTTGCGTTATCACAGAAGTATGGAGTGCCGCTGCAGAAAATAATCGAGGCCAATCCGCAAATCGCCAATCCAGATGTGCTTGCGGTTGGAGATAAGGTTAAAATCCCGGCTGCGCCTGTAGCTCTGCCTGTTCCGGACAACAACGATATCTACTATAAGCATACTGTCAAGCAAGGCGATACCCTGTGGAAGCTCTCCAAGGCTTGGGGAATTACACTCAAGGACATGATTGATGCCAACCCGCAGCTTAAGAACCCTAATGCACTGATGACGGGTGAAGTCGTGAATATCCCTAAGAAAGTCAGTACTTCTCCAATCCAGGCCCAATCCATCTCTCCTGTAAAAGCTAATACAACTCCAATTCAGGCTCAGTCCGCCGCTCCGGCAGTGGTTGATAAAACGGCGATTGGCGGTAAAACTTACACAGGTGTCATTGAAAAGCCAGCTCCTGCTCCAGCCCCGGCTCCTCTGGCAGAAGCGGTTCCCATCCCAATCTCTGTTCCTGCACCTAATCCTGCACCTAATAAAGCGCCGGAGGTTAAGCCGGTTCAGGAAGTCAACCATGAGAAACAAAGCTTGTATGTGCAAATCACTGTTCCCGCGCAGGAAGAGAAAACCAAAGAAGTGCATCATAAATCAGAGGTTCAGCCTGCCACCTGGGATGAGGGTAAAACCTCGCCATGGGGAAAGAGTGATGGCTATCCCGGCCTCAGCGAGAATCCGTATTTTATGAATTATGCACCCGTGTATCCCGTATATGAGCCAATGGCCAACATGGATATGAACAATATGAACAATATGAACAATATGAATTACATGAACAATGCTCCGAGTTATGTTCAACCTGCTGCGTTTATGCCGGATTGCCCGCCGTTCTATGCTCAGCCGATTAATCCTTGTCCGCCTGGACAATATCCCGGAGCATGGTATCCTAATGAAGCGCCGGATTATAACAATGTGAATATGTCTGCAGTAAGCCCTGTCAATGACAATGCTGCATTTGCTCCGCAGTACCAGAGCGAGCAGGTTAATCTTCCGTGGCCTTCCTGCGGATGCGGCGCAATGTCGATTCAGCCTTATCCTTATGAGCAGCCGATGTATAACGGTTATCCGGTGTACGGCATGCCGCAGATGGGGATGGTTTCTCCGTATGCTGGAGGAATGAATGCCATGCCTAACGCGGTCTCACCGATGTATGAACAGCCTATGGTATCGAATATTCCGCCATATCCGGCGTATCCGGGCATGGAGAACTTCGCCCACAACCGCGTACCCGAGATTCAGATTCCTGAACCTGTAGTGCAGGAAACGGAGGAGCTTCCGGATAAGGGGCGAACTGAGGCCACAGCAGCAAAGGATACAAAACCAGGAAAATCCAAACCGGCAGCGGCGAAAGCGAAAACCTCCAGCCAGACGTCTGCCACTAAGGATAAGGCCCACGCCAAGCCGAGTTCGAACTCAAACGGACGTTCAAGTACAGCTAAGAAGAATCAGACTCCTTGGATTCCGAATTAAAGAGCCTAGTCTCTAAGGAGAGAGTTGCACATGCAGGTCCTGCTAGATATGAGGCCCTGCATGTGTTCTTTGGTCATGGTTATGCAGGTACAGAGACTTGTATAGGATATCTATGAAAGTCTATAGAACTATTTCGAAAATGGTAAAAATTAAGGGTTGATAGCGGGTATATATCATGCTATATTATATATCCAGTCGCAAGGCAGCTGCCCTGCAAGAAGATTGGACATGTTGATCTGACTAATACACATTGTATTTCATTAAAAATAAGTGTTGCATTCAGAAGGAGAACGTGTTATATTATAAAAGTTGCTGGTGACGCGGTGAGCGGCGCTGACAACGAGCTTGATCTTTGAAAACTGAACAACGAGTGAGTATCGGAAATCGCTTCGGCGAGATCCAAAAATGAGAATGAAAATTCTCGTCAGATGTTTCAAAATGAGCAATCGCTCTTTCTGAATACCAATTTGGAGAGTTTGATCCTGGCTCAGGACGAACGCTGGCGGCATGCCTAATACATGCAAGTCGAGCGGAGTTATGATGGAGCTTGCTCCTGATTAAC
>NZ_JBHUKY010000025.1:0-126298 GCF_042684125.1 Paenibacillus rhizoplanae
CGCCGCCGGCTGACGCAGGCCGCAGCGGCGCTGCACGCGGCGGCCGGGGTGCTGCGGAGCGAGCCGGCCATGGCCTCGGCCGCGCGCAGCCTGGCGGCGCGGGCGGAGGACCTCGCCGGCGGCCGCTTCACGATGGCGCTGTTCGGAGCGTTCAGCGCCGGCAAATCCTCCTTCGCCAATGCCCTGCTGGGCGAAGAGGTGCTGCCCGTGTCGCCGCATCCGGCAACGGCTGCCGTCGGGCGGATTCTGGCGCCGGAGGGCGGCTTCGCCCATGGGACGGCGTCCATCACCATGAAGCGGGCGGAGGAGGTCTGGGAGGACATCCTCCATTCCTTCAGCGTGCTGCAGCTGGCGCCGCCGCAGCACGACTCGTGGACCGCAGCCGTGGCGCGGCTGCAGACCGGAGGGCTCCATCCGTCCGCGCTGCCGCATGCCGGCTTCCTGCGGGCAGCTGCCGCCGGATGGGAGGAATCCCGTCCGCTGCTCGGAACAGAGCGGACGGTCAGCCTGGCGGAGTACCGCAGCCTGGTTGCAGACGAGAAACGCGCCTGCTTCGTGCAGAGCACGGACCTGTATTATGACAGTCCGCTGACTCGGAGCGGGATTGTACTGGTGGACACGCCAGGTGCGGATTCCTTACATGCCCGGCACACCGGTGTAACCTTTGGCTACATGAAGAACGCCGATGCCATCTGCTTCGTGACCTACTATAACCACGCCTTCTCCAAGGCTGACCGCAGCCTGCTTGCCCAGCTGGGCAGAATCAAGGACAGCTTCGCGCTTGACAAAATGTTCTTCATCATCAACGCCTCAGACCTCGCAGCGGATGAGGCGGAGCTTGAAGAGGTGAAGCAGCATGTGGCGCAAAATCTGCGGGCCGGTGGCCTGACCTCACCGCGGATCTACAGTGTGTCCAGCCTGCTTGCGCTGGAGGGCAAATCAAGCGGAGCGCGGGAGGCCTATGAGGCCTCCGGGTTCGGCGGCTTTGAAGCCGCACTCTCCGAATTTGCCGGTGAGGAGCTGCCGGGATTGTCCCTGGCAGCGGCCAAGGACAGTCTAAGCTCGGTGCGTGGGCGCGCCGAAGAATGGCAACGCCTTGCGCTGATGGAGGCGAACCAGCAGGAGGAAGGGATGAAGCAGTTCCGGCAGCGCCGGGAAGCGGCAAATCTGCGGCTGGCCGCGCTTGAGCAGGAAGACCGGCCGCTCCGGGACCTGCGCCGTGAAGGTGCGGAGCTGCTCTATCATGTCCGGCAGCGGATTGCCTTTTCCTTCGGGCGTTCCTTCCAGGAGTCCTTCCATCCTTCCATTCTCCGGGAAGACGGAGGGAACCTGAAGGACATCTTCATCGCCTGCGGGCGGGAGCTGGAGCGCAGTATTCTGCGTGAACTGGAACAGGAGCTGTGGGCAACGACCCTGCGGCTGGAGTCGGCAGGGCGCAGATTCGTGACCCAGGCGGCCATAGCGGCCGCAGCCGGTCTGTCCATCCCGGATCAGGAGCTTCAGCTGCTGGAGAATCCGGATGAGCGCTGGCCGGCACCGGCGAAGCTGGACTGCGTTCTGGCTCCGCTGGATTGGGCCGGACTGTGGAGCCGCTTCAGATCTCCCCGCCACTTCTTCGAGGGACCGGGCCGGGTAGAGATCCGCGCGGCTGCCGAACCGTGGTTCAAAGAAGTTGTGGCGGCGGCAGTGCAAGGACAGGAGGACTCTCTGTTGACATTCTATACCGATGCAGCCGCAGTGGCCTTATCCCATGCCGCAGACCGGCTGCGTGAAGGCCTGTCTGAACAGGAGGCAGCCATGTCGGCGCTGCTGAAAGGGGGTGATGGTGCGCAGCATTGGGGCCGGATCGCCGAAGAATTACGGCTTCAGGAGCAGACTTTCGTCGAAATATAATGTATAGGTTTCACTTGATAAACCGTTTTCACTTGTCTTTTGAACAGCCATCTGTGAAGTTTGTAGGAAAATGTCGAAGAATGCTTGCAATCTGGTGGATGATGGATGAAAATAAAGAAGACTGAAAATTTACAATCAAACTGCGACAATTTACAGAAACAGAGAAGTCAGCAGACAAATTTGCGGAAAGAGGTTGGAGTCGACAATGTGGGGAGCTCCTTTAACAGCCCGGAGTAAAAAGCTGCTGCTGCTTGGCAGCGGTGAACTGGGTAAGGAAGTCATTATCGAAGCTCAGCGCCTTGGCGTAGAGACCGTAGCTGTGGATCGTTATGAGGCGGCACCCGCGATGGGCGTGGCCCACCGCTCTTATGTACTGGACATGCTGGATGCAGAGGCACTGAAGCAGCTTATCCGTGCAGAGAAGCCCGATTTGATTGTACCGGAGATTGAAGCTATTGCTACCGGGGCACTCGTGGAGCTCGAGGAAGAAGGGTTTCATGTAGTACCTACTGCCCGCGCTGCACGGCTGACCATGGACCGCGAAGGCATCCGCCGTCTGGCAGCAGAAGAGCTGGGCTTGCCTACAGCCGCCTATCGGTTCGCTGACAGTCTGGATGAACTGCGCCAGGCCGTGCTGGAGCTGGGAACACCTTGTGTCATTAAGCCCATCATGAGCTCTTCCGGCAAAGGCCAGAGTGTGTGCAGGACACCTGAGGATGCGGAGGGCTGCTGGAATACGGCGCTTGAAGGCGCACGTGCCAAAGGAACACGCGTCATCGTGGAAGCCTTTGTCACGTTTGAGAGCGAGATCACACTGCTTACTGTCCGTTCGGTTAGCGGAACCGTGTTCTGCCCGCCGATTGGCCACATCCAGCAGGATGGCGATTATGTGGAGTCCTGGCAGCCGCATCAGATGAGCGGGGCGCAGCTGGAAGAGGCTGAGGCCATCGCCCGGAAGGTTACCGATCAGCTTGGCGGGTATGGAATTTTTGGTGTGGAGCTCTTCCTCACAGCCGATGGGGTTCTGTTCAGTGAAGTGTCCCCCCGGCCGCATGACACAGGTATGGTTACAATGATTACGCAGGATTTGTCGGAATTTGCTCTGCATGTCAGAGCCATTCTTGGATTTCCGCTGGAAGCGGTACGTTTGTTGACACCGGGAGCTTCGGCCACCCTGAAGTCTGATGGAGCCGGACAAGCTTTTGCTGTGACCGGGATTGAAGAGGCGTTGGCCCTTCCCCGCACGCAGGTCCGGATATTCGGCAAGCCGGAGATCCGCCCTGGACGGCGGGTGGCAGTAACACTCAGTTCAGCGGAAGATGTTGAAATCGCGCGGATGACGGCCAAGCAGGCTGCGTCTAAGCTACAAGTGGAGGTATACAAGGATGAACAGTAGTACTCAGGAGCAGGTACTGCAAATTCGCAAATGCGGCATGAATGATCTGGAGAGAGTGACAGCCCTTTTGCGTGAATTCGGCTATCCGACAACGCTTAGCGTGATGAAAGAGAGAATGGAAGGCATGGAGCATGATCCGTTCCACTGCACCCTGGTCGCAGAGCTCAATAACGAAGTTGTGGGAATGATCGGTTTACGGCAGGTGAAGTCCTACTACAAGCATGCCGATTGTATTACGGAGATCACCGCGCTAATCGTATCTGAGGAGCTTAGAGGACAAGGCCTTGGCAAAAGACTCGTAGCTGCAGCGGAAGAATGGGCTCGCCATCAGGGCTGCTGCCAGCTGTTCTTGCGGAGCGGCAACCGCGTTGAACGTGCACCTGCACATGCGTTTTACCGCCATATCGGCTTTGAAAAGACAACAGGCTACCGCTTCAACAAAGCCCTGCTATAATCCTATACGTGTAACCGAACATCCCCATCCCGGCGTAATCGGGATGGTTTTTTTTGGAGATAGTGCGGTAAAGCCGCCGCTGGTCTGGAATGCTCCCCGTTCCTCTTAAGCCTTCTCCCCGAGGCTCCCCCCGGAATCTAGTGGAAAAAGAGCATCTATTTCACCCCAAATTCCCGTATCCAGACTAGCAGTTGAAAAAGTACATCTATCCATCCGCATTCCCCGTGTTATGAGCAAATCCACAGAAATAAATGTAATTTTTCCACTTAAAATAGCTTGAATGGTTAAAATAATCAAATTAAGTGTACAAAATCCACTTGTTGATTATAGTAAGTAGCACTTATTTTAGCGCCCGACTGAAAGCTTTCCGAAGGAAAGCTCGCATCGTAAGCAAAAGCTGTGTTTGGATTTCTACCGCTAAAAGCGGTTTAAATGAAGAAATCCAAACGGGACAGCGGCCGGAGGGCCAAATGTTCACCGCAGCGACGACCAAGCTTTGAGTTCTAATCTTGAATGTCCTAATCTTAAGTGCCCTAACCTATGTACATAATTTCCGCTTGCGTTATATCAGGCAACGCTATATAGTAAATTGCTCCTATATCACTACAGTTATCACTAAATCAGTCACTATTAATGCCACTATATGTGTCACTATCTCTGTCACTATAGTGCCCCCCGTGATCCGCAGCCCTGTCTATTTAACCATAGATTGGGCCATTTGAATCAGCTATTATTGTTCTGTGAAACTCCATATCCTATCCGAAGAGGGATGACGCATGTACAAATTAATACTCGCCGAAGACGAGGAAGATGTAAGAGAAGGCATTATCGCCCAGATTGACTGGGAGCAGTACGGCTTCGAGGTCGTTGAACAGGCCGAGAACGGGCGGGAGGCGGCAGATGCGATCGACCGGCTGCTGCCGGATGTGGTCGTTACCGATATCCAGATGCCCTTCATGAATGGCCTGCAGCTCGCAGAATGGATACGCAGCCGCCATCCGAATACGAAGATTATCATTCTGACCGGCTATGATGAATTTGAATACGCCCAGAAGGCGATTAAGCTGCAGATTGATGAATATATCCTGAAGCCTTTCTCGTCCCAAGAGCTGATTGATGTTCTGCTTAAGGTTCGCGCCACGATCGAGACCGAGATTGCCGAGAAGGAGAATGTGTTCGTGCTGAGCGAGCATTACCGTAAGAGCCTGCCAGTCTTGCGCGAGCAGTTCCTCTCCACCTTGGTGTCCCGCCGTCTGCGCTCCGCAGAGATCGCTGAGAAAAGCACAGAGTACGGCATCCCCCTCACCGGTGAATTGTTCCAGTCCTCTGTAATCAGCATCGATTATATCCGCCAGGACCGTTCGTCCGGGCTTCAAGAGGGCCGTCCCGTCTCCCTGCGGGATACCGGAGACCGTAATCTTCAGCTCTATGCTGTGCTGAACATAGCGGAGGAGATCTGCCAGAAGCATAGCTTCGGTAAGGTATTCATCCACCGGGATGATGTTGTGCTGCTCTCGGTCAGCCAGAGTCCAGAGGAGAGCGACATTACCGCCAGTACCTTCGCCATTCTCGAAGAGATCTGCCAGAATGTGCAGCGCTTCCTGAAACTTACCGTAACCGCCGGGGCCGGAACCGTATGTAAGGCACCGTCCATGCTGTTCCATTCCTTCGGGGATGCGCTGCAAGCGCTTGATTACCGGCTGATCCTCGGCAACAACCGGGTCATCTGGATTGAGGATGTGGAATCGCGGTCCAGCCGGATGCTGGATTATGACGAGCTGACCCAACAGTCGCTGATCCGCACGATCAAGCTGGGCACCGTCCAGGAGCTGCGCGAAGTAGTGGACGAGTTGTTCCGGGGACTGGATACGGAGCAGGTCTCGGCGCAGGATTATCAGATCTTCCTGTTGGAGATCATCACCTCCATTCTGCGGGTGGCGAAGGAATCCGGGAGCGGAACGTATGATTTTATCGGACCCGGCCTGACCTCGCTAAGCGATATGAACAAATTCAACAACCTGGAAGAAGCCCGGCAGTGGATTATTACCGTATGCAGCCGGCTGATGGATTCCATCGCTTCGGAGCGCCAGTCGAGCTACAAGCAGCTCATAGACCAGGCTAAGGAATTTATCCGCAGCCACTATGAAGAATCCGATATGTCCATCGGCAGGGTATGCCAGCATCTGCATATCAGCACAGGCTATTTCAGCAGCATTTTCAAAAAAGAAATGAAGATGACCTTCGTCAGCTATCTGTTACAGATCCGGCTGGAGGCTGCGAAGGAATTGCTGCGCGCAACCGAGCTGAAGGCGTTCGAGATCGCCGAGCGGATCGGGTTTGCCGACCCGAACTATTTCAGCTTCTGCTTCCGCAAGAAATACGGACAATCCCCCAAAGAGTATAAGAACAGCGCACGGGGAGAATAGCCATGAACAAGCCCAAGGGTTATTTCTTCCCGTTGCGGCCGGGGTCCCGCAAGAGCGGCAGGCTGCGTCTGTCCTCGAAGCTGCGGAGTATTCAGCTGATTATTACGCTGACGTTCATGGCGGTGACTGCGGCGGTGGCCGTGATCGTCAGTGTGCTGCTGTACGGCAAGTTCGCCAACACGGCGGAGGAGAATGCCAATCTCAACATGCAGCAGATCATCGAGCAGGTGAACTATAACCTGGAGCTGTATGTGAAGGGGATGGGCAGTATTTTTGCGACCGCCGAGAAGCAGATTACCTCTACGCCCTCCATTGATTCCCCGCTGCTCTATGAACGGATGGATACACTGATGAGCAGCCGTGAGGATCTGGTGTCCGTGGCTGTTTTTACCCCGCAGGGGAAGTATGTCGTAGGAACGCCGGGGCAGACGATGCGCCTGAACACTCAGCTGGAGAGCCAGAGCTGGTTCACCACAGCCAAGCGTACCTCGGAGATCTCCTATTCCGCCCCGCATATCCAGAATCTGTTCAAGGGCAGATATACCTGGGTGGTCTCCATCTCCAAGCTGATTCAATACAGGGAGAACGGGGAGCTGAGAACCGGTGTGCTGCTGCTGGATTTCAACTTCAGAACGATTGATCAGCTCAGCAAGCAGGTCAAGCTGGGAAAAAGAGGCTACGCCTACATCCTCGATCCGCTCGGCAATATCGTCTACCATCCCCAGCAGCAGCTCATCTATGCCGGGCTGAAGTATGAGAACGTGGAGCCGGTGCTGGAATATGCCTACCGCAGCTATCTGGATGAATCGACCGGAGAGAAGCGGTTTATTACCGTGCGTACACTGGCGCAGACCGGCTGGAAGATCGTCGGGGTCGCTTATTACGATGAGATTGTGACCACCAAACGCGATCTGAATCAGTTCCTGGCGTGGTTTCTTGGGGTGGTGCTGGTCTGTGTGATTGCGGTGTCGGTCTTCCTGTCCTGGCTGATTGCCAGCCCGATCCGCAAGCTGGAGCGTACCGTGAAGCAGGTGGCGGAGGGGGATCTGAATACGCCGATTAACGTCAGCGGAGCCTATGAGGTAGAACAGCTGTCGAAGCGCTTCAATATGATGCTCCAGCGTATCCGCCAGCTGATGGAGCAGATCATTTATGAGCAGGAGACGAAGCGTAAGGGCGAGCTTGAGGTGCTGCAATCGCAGATCAACCCGCATTTTCTGTACAATACGCTGAATTCGGTCATCCGGCTGGCAGAACGCGGCAAAACGGATGAAGTCGTCACCATGATCCAGTCGCTCTCGAAATTCTTCCGCATCAGCCTGAGCAAAGGCAAGAACATTATCACCATCCAGGAAGAGCTGGACCACATCCGCCATTACCTGGTGATTCAGAGCTTCCGCTTCAAGAATAAATTCCGTTATGAGATCGCGGCGCAGGAGGAAGTCCTAGAGTGTCAGACGATCAAGCTGATTCTGCAGCCTATCGTAGAGAACGCGCTCTATCACGGGATCGAAATGCTGCCGGACGAGGGGCTGATCTCGATCACCGCCGGGCTTCAGGACGGGCTTGTTACCCTCCGGGTCAGCGACAACGGCCTCGGAATGACCAAGGAGACGATGAACGGCATTCTAAGCGGAAGCGTCAAAAGCACCAGCGGATCAGGAGTCGGTGTCAGGAATGTGCACGAACGGATCGGCCTGTATTACGGGCGGGAGTACGGGCTTGCTTTTCAGAGTGAGCTGGAGGAGGGGACGGTTGTTACGATTGTATTCCCGGCCCTCCCGGCGGGAGAGGTTATGGATGAGCAGAAGGAGGAGATGAACCTGTGAAAAGCCTGCGTGTATGGCTCACCGTGCTGCTGTGCGGAGTGCTGTGGATCTCTGTGTCCTCTTGCTTCAATGCCTCGCCAGCCTATATCAGCACCAGCAAGACGCGGAATATCCACCTGATTGTCAAGATGAACAAAGGGGATTACTGGAACACCCTGAAGCTCGGAGCAGAGGCTGCGGCGAAGGAATTCAATGTCAATCTGACCTTCAAAGCGCCGGATTCGGAGAGTGATATTGAGGAGCAAGTTGTTATGGTGGAGGAGTCCATCAAGGAGAAGGCGGATGTGGTTATACTCGCGGCCAGCAGCTATATGGGACTGGCGCAGGTCGTGGACCAGGCGGCGTATTCCAGAATTCCGGTGATCTCAGTCGATGCGGAGGTCGGCTCGGCCAAGGTTCGTTCTTATGTGGGTTCGAACGGCTACGAGGCCGGACAGAAGTCCGCCGAGCGGCTGATTCAGCTGCTGGGGGGCTATGGCGAGATCGGGATCATTAACTTCACCAATTCGTCGCTTACCCCGGACTCCGGCAAAACTGGCAGTATCGACTATGGTGCGCGGGATGCAGATGAGCGGGAAAAGGGTTTTCTGAATTATGCCGCCCGTTACCCTAACGTCAAAGTGGTACAAATCGCCTACACCTCCTCCAGCACCTCCGACGCCGAAAATCTGACCCGGGAGATGCTGAATAAGTATCCCAAGCTGCGCGGCATTGCCACTCTGAATGAAATTGCGTCACAGGGTGCGGCGAGGGTGATTCAGGGCCTTAAGAGGGATAGTGTGAAAATGATTGCTTTTGACAGCTCGCCCTCCATGATGGAATCGCTTCAGGATGGCACTGTGCAGGCGACCGTGATCCAGAATCCGTTCAGCAACGGGTATCTGGCGGTGAAATATGCAGTGGAGGCGCTTGAAGGTATGGACATTCCCGAACGCGTAGATACCGGCACCAAGCTCATCGATCTGGAGAATATGCTATGGCCTGAGAATCAGAAGCTGCTGTTCCCGTTTGTCCGGTAGCCCTTGAAGGACGGTAAGCCGTTTCTGCTTGGACAGTAGAATTTTCATGAAAATGAGTAGGATTTTATATTCGCAACCGTTTTCACGTAGGGCATAATAAGGATGTACCCGGGACACACCGGGATCATCCAAATAAAGAAATATCCTCAGGAGGTCAATTAGACATGAAAAAAATCACTTCCGTTTTACTTGCCAGTGCATTGCTGGGTGCTGCTCTCGCGGGCTGCGGCGGCAACAATAACAAGGCGGCTGATCCTGCTAACACAGGGACTGCGGCTAACACAGAGAATTCCGGTTCTGCTGAGACTCCAAAGGTCGGTGTAGCGATCTACAAATTCGACGACACGTTCATGACGGGTGTTCGTAACTCCATCGACGCTGCTGCCAAGGGCATTGCCACGGTTGATATCGTAGACAGCCAGAACTCCCAGCCTACACAAAACGATAAGGTGGATCTGTTCATCACCAAGAAATATAACGGCATGCTGATCAACCCGGTGGACCGTACTGCGGCTGGAGTAATCATTGATAAAGCCAAAACGGCTAACATTCCGGTGGTCTTCCTGAACCGTGAGCCGCTGCCGGAAGATATGAAGAAATGGGATAAGGTCTACTATGTAGGCGCGAAAGCCGAAGAGTCCGGCACCATGTCCGGCCAGCTGATCGTGGATTACTGGAAGGCTCACCCTGAAGCGGACAAGAACGGCGACGGCGTGCTGCAATATGTCATGCTGAAGGGCGAACCGGGACACCAGGATGCCGAGCTGCGGACCACCTTCTCCATTCAGGCGATCGAAGATGCCGGCATCAAGGTAGAGAAGCTGGCTGAAGATACCGCGATGTGGGATCGTGTAAAAGGCCAGGAAAAAATGGCAGCCTTCCTCGGCTCCCACGGTGACAAGATTGAAGCCGTACTTGCTAACAACGATGACATGGCACTCGGCGCAATCGAAGCTCTGAAGGCTCAAGGCTACTTCAGCGGCGACAAATACATGCCGGTTGTAGGCGTGGATGCAACCGCTCCTGCGGTTCAGGCTTTACAGGATGGAACGATGCTGGGTACCGTACTGAACGATGCCAATAACCAAGGTAAAGCAGCGATTACCCTGGCCACTCTGCTGGCCAAAGGCGAAACGCCAACCAAAGAGAACGTAGGCTTCGACATCACAGACAACCAGTTTGTATGGATATCCTACAAAAAGATTACCAAAGACAACGTAGCAGACGCGCAATAATCCGTTAACAGGTGCAAGGCTACAGATACAGATACGTATCATAGATACCAGTCCCGGAGGGCGCTGCAATGCGCTCTCCGGAATTCCTTACGGGTAGGGAGCAGGATGGAACCGCTGTGCCTCTCATGGAAAAAGAAAAAAAGCGTAGGGGGCGTAACAACATGGCAAATACGGAATTTTTGCTGGAAATGAACGGCATTACCAAAGAATTTCCCGGCGTGAAGGCGCTGGATGGAGTCAGCATTAAGGTTCGTCCGGGCTCGGTTCATGCACTTATGGGCGAGAACGGGGCAGGCAAGTCCACACTGATGAAATGTCTCTTTGGAATCTATTCACCGGATGCCGGTGAGATCTTCCTGGATGGCCAGAAGGCCTCCATCTCCAATTCGAGCGAAGCACTGAAGCATGGCATCTCGATGATCCATCAGGAGCTGCACCCTGTACCTTTCCGCAGCGTGATGGAGAACATCTGGCTGGGACGTTTTCCAACCAAGGGCATCGGGCCGCTTCAGTTCATTGACCACAAAAAAATGTTCACAGACACAGAAAACTTATTCAAAGATCTGGATATCGATTTGAATCCCGAAACACTGGTGGGCAAGCTGTCCGTATCCAAGATCCAATCCATCGAAATTGCGAAGGCGGTCTCTTTTCACTCCCGCGTGATTGTCATGGATGAGCCAACCTCGTCCTTAACCAGCGTGGAAGTGGAGCATCTGTTCCGGATCATCCGGGACCTGCAAAAAAGAGGCGTAGCTATTATCTATATATCTCACAAAATGGAAGAAATCCTGGAGATTTCCGATGAAGTGACGATTATGCGTGATGGTAAAAAGATCGGCACCTGGCCCTCGGCCGAACTGACCACGGACCTGATTATCTCCAAGATGGTCGGGCGCGATCTGACCAACCGTTTCCCGGAGCGCACCAATGTTCCAGGTAAGGTGTTCATGAAAGTGGAAGGCTTGACTTCACCGGAGCCGCGTTCCTTCAAGGATGTCTCCTTCGAGCTTAGACGGGGTGAGATTCTTGGTATCGGCGGACTGGTAGGCGCACAGCGGACCGAGGTGATTGAAGCCTTGTTCGGACTACGCGCCGTGAAATCCGGATCCATCTCGATTGACGGCAAGAAGGTGAAGATTAACTCTCCGCAGGATGCCAAAAAACACGGGCTGGCCCTGTTAACCGAGGAGCGCCGCGCTACGGGGATTTTCCCGGTGCTGTCTGTGCATGAGAATGGCGCCATCGCCAACCTTGACCGCTACAAGACGCCTTATCTGCTGCTGAATGGCCGCAAGAAGAAGGTTGAAGTCGATAAAATGATTGAAAAGCTGCGCACTAAGACGCCTACGACCAAAACGCAGATTATGAATCTCTCCGGCGGGAATCAGCAAAAGGTGCTGCTGGCCAGATGGCTGCTGACCGAGCCTGAGGTGCTGCTGCTCGATGAGCCGACACGCGGGATTGACGTTGGTGCGAAATTCGAAATCTATACGATCATTGCCGACCTGGCGAAGCAGGGGAAGAGCATCATCATGATCTCCTCGGAAATGCCCGAGCTGCTAGGGATGTCTGACCGTGTTATGGTGATGTCGGAAGGACGGCTGACAGGAATACTCGAAGGTGCGCAGGCTACGGAAACCGAAGTGATGCGTCTCGCTGCACAGCATTAATCAGGAGCTACACTCACAGGACGGCGAAGACCATAGGGCTGCTGCAAGGCTGAAGAAGCTTAGCAACGAATGCTTAAACTTCGCGTAACAATTAAGGAGGAACACAATTATGACTATTAAAAGAGCGCAGTCCTTCGTGACTCAAAACGCTATCTACATCGTGCTGGTACTGCTGATCATGGGGATTATCATATACGAGCCAAGCTTCATGTCCATTAACACCTTGCGGGATGTACTGATTCAGTCCTCCACACGCGTGATTATTGCGCTCGGGGTGGCCTTTATCCTGATCACCGCCGGGACCGACTTGTCGGCAGGCCGGGTGGTTGGTTTCACAGCTGTTATCTCAGCTTCCATGCTGCAGATTCCAGACTACTCTCGCCGCTTCTTCCCCGATCTGCCACAGGTGCAGGTCTGGCTGCCTATCTTGATTGCTATTGTTGCCGGTCTGCTCTGCGGTCTCGTCAACGGGATTATCGTCTCCAAGCTGAATGTTCCGCCTTTCATCGCCACACTAGGCACTATGCTGATCGTATACGGCCTGAACTCCCTGTACTTCGATATGGACCCTAACCAATCGCAGCCGATCGGCGGTCTGCGCCGAGACTTCACGGATATCGGCTCCGGCTTCATCGGCAGCGGCCAATATTCCATTCCGTACATCGTACTCATAGCCCTTGGAGTCGCGGCGATCGTCTGGGTGCTGTTCAACAAAACCAAGCTGGGCAAAAACATGTACGCCATTGGCGGCAACATGCAGGCAGCCAAGGTATCCGGGATCAACGTCTCCAAGAACCTGATCTACATCTATGCCATCGCCGGTGCCCTGTACGGTCTGGCCGGTGTGCTTGAAGCAGCCAGAACCGGCGGCGCTACCAACAACTACGGGAACATGTACGAGCTTGACGCCATCGCAGCCTGCGTCGTCGGCGGCGTATCCACTACCGGCGGGATCGGTACCGTGCCGGGCGTCCTGGTCGGGGTTATCATCTTCACCCTGATCAACTACGGCCTGACCTTCATCGGCATCAGCCCTTACTACCAGCTGATTATCAAGGGCCTGATCATCATCGCTGCGGTATCGTTTGATATGCGTAAATATTCATCGAAAAAATAAGGTGGGGTTCGGTGATTAGTCGTAACTGCGGGGATTTTGGACTTCCAGCCGCTGTTAGGTTTGGATTTCCTGATTTGGACCGCTGTTCGCGGTAGAAATCCAAACCTAAAGGCGTACGCTTCGCTCCTCCAGTTCCAAAATCCCCTCCGGTACTCCTATCACCTCACCAAGGGTGGGGGAGGCAGGACAAAGAGCGTTTGCGGTATCTCGCAAACGCTTTTTGGCTTGCCCGGATTTGTCGCAACGTTGCAAATCATTGGATTACACGTGCCTGCGGTGGTGAGTATCGGACCTCCGGCCACTTCCGCTCCTTCAGTTCCAAACTCCCTTCCGCTCCTCCTATCACCTGATCGTGAATTGTTGCAATAATTGCAATTCAGGCTTTCTTGAACAGGGGGACTGGGGAAAGTTGCTGCACGAATTACAACATTTCCTCTTCTAATTGGTTCGTGGGCGGGCAAATGCTGCATTTCATACAACAATGTTAGTTTAAAGCCGGTAGAGGAAGCCGAATATTGCATTTTGGGCAGGATTTCGCAGCTACCCGTAACTAATTTAACAGTTTTTATTCAGTTTCAGAGGCGGCAGAGGGCAGAGGGTAAGTGGCAGGTGGCAGGCAGCGGTAGACAAGCAGTTAGCAATCAGGAAACTGACAGCGTAGGTAAGCAGTTAGCAGGCGGTAGGCAGTAATTAGCAGTCGGTGGCAGAGAGCAGGCGGTAAGCAGTTACCATCAGATAACAGGCAACAGGCAGATTTAGCACGGTTGCTTGCGGAGGTATTTATCCAGACCGGTGAATAGAGTTGTATGCTTCTATCCTTTATAGATTTTTTTAACCTTTGCCCGCCCAGCAGAAGGATTATTCTCAGATTTCAAGGGCAGGCGAAGCAGCCCTTGTATCCCCGGCACACACCCTCCGAAAGGGTGTGTTTGTGTTTTCACCAACAGAAAGGCAGCAGTAACGGAGGGGATTTTGGACTGGAGGAGCGGTAGCGTCCGCCTTTGTCTCCCGATTTCTACCGCGATTAGCGGTTTAAATCAGGAAATCGGGAGACAACAGCGGCCGGAAGCCCAAAACTCACCGCAGTTACGACATCGCCTTTCTGTTTTTTAACGCCCAAGCACACCCTTTCCCCCCCACTCTCATATTCTATAGGCAAAAGCCCTTGTAAAGGAGAACGACTGAATGCTGAGGATTAAGCTGAACGAGCTGGGAAAAGGAACGGACAACGGTCTGATTGTGGCGGAGGTATGGCGGTGGGACGGCATCGGCTGGAACGAGGGTATACCGCAGCAGGAGGAGGATTTCATCCGCGCAGATGATGATCTGTTCGTGACGATCCCCGCAGAGGCGGGGTTATATCGTGTAGACTACTCCAAAAAGCCGCTGGAGGCGCTCATTGTGCTTCCGGGTGACAGCGGAGGACTGCGGGCAGAACTGCTGCATCCGGCCCCTTTTAAGCTGACAGAGGGTACGCTGTGGGGATACATCAACAATGACGGGCGGGTCGTGATTGAGCCGAGATATGATTATGCGGAGGAGTTTCAGGAGAATGGACTGGCGGTGGTGCAGCGCGGGAATGTCAGCGGTCTGATTGACAGCTCCGGGCGGGAGCGGGTCAAACCGGTCTATAATTTTATTGGTCCTTTTTCCGAGGGGCGGGCCGTGGTGTCGGATGCGAAGGGCTACACTTTTATTGATGAAAAAGGCAAAGAAGTGACTTCCGCGCGCTATGACTATCTGAATTCGCTGCACGAAGGCCGCGCGTTGTTCTCCAAGCAGAATACTACCGGGGGGATCTCGCTGTACGGGTATCTGGATGCCCAGGGTAAAGAGGTGCTGCCAGCCGTCTATCTGGACGCCGGGGATTTCTCGAACGGGACTGCACTAGTCAAAGTGGCCGAAGGGGAATATGCGCTGATTGATCTTCATGGCGTGGTGCTGCATACGTACAAACATGCTTTTGTCGGGTATCCGGGGGATGGGCTGCTGGCCTTTCAGGCGACGGCGGATGGAAAATACGGTTATCTGCACACAGACGGTACGATTGCTATCCAGCCGCAGTATACGGCAGCCTTGCCGTTCTCGGAGGGCCGTGCGGTGATTAACACAGCTGCGGATTACGGCAACGCCTACGGTCTGATCGACAAGCAGGGGAAAATGATTATTCCCGCCGTCTATTATGAGGTGCAGCAGCTGGGAGAGAACCGTGTGGCGCTGGGGACCCCGCTGTATGCGGATCAGCCCTACAGAGGCTCCAGCTATGTTATAGCCGATGCGCTGACCGGAAGAATTCTCAGCACCCACCCGCTGCTGGGCGTGAACAATTATCAGCACGGGCTCGCGTCGGTGTATGATGCCAAGGATACGTATTTTATTGACACCAGCGGTAAAAAAGCCGCCCAGCCCCCGGTCATCGCTGGCTCAGGATCTCTGTCCTTCAGCGGCAGCCTGATCCGTGCGGATATTGATCTGCGCACCTCCTATTATGACCGTAAAGGCAAGCAGGTCTGGCGGCAAAACGGGGTCATTCCGCTAAGACCGCCGTACTCTGTGCTGGAGAAGAAATACAAGCCGAACCGGGATTATCTGGTCTATTATCCGGTAGTGGAAGGGATTGCGGTTGCCGAGGTCTCGAAGGCGGTGAATGACAAGCTGCGCAACCTGTCGCTCGCTTACGGCGCGGGGACGGGGGGAGGCACGCAGGATTTCAGCTATACGGGAGATTTCGCCGTATCCTTCTTCCGCAAGAATCTGCTGGTGCTGGAGCTCAGCGGTTATCATTTCCCGTTCGGCGCTGCACATGGTATGCCTACCCGGATCTATGAGCATATCAACCTGCGCACCGGCAAATTCTACACGCTCAGCGACCTGTTCAAGCCCGGCAGCAAATATGTGCAGAAGCTCAGTGACATTGTCGGCAAGCAGATTGCAAATGATCCGCAGTATTCCTACGTTTTCCCTGACACGTATAAAGGCATTACAGCTGATCAGCCCTTTTATGTGGATGCGCAGGCGCTGTACCTGTACTTTGCCCCTTATGAGATTGCTCCGTACTCGGCAGGATTTCCAACCTTCCGCATTCCCTATGCAGAGATTATGGGCCTGATTTCGACCGAAGGGGAGTTCTGGCAGTCTTTTCATTAAAGTGAGCGATGGAAGCGCCGATATATAGGGTAGAACCAACAGCCGTCCTGAAAAGGACGGCATTGCTGTTTTCATTTTCCGCTGCTGGAGGGGACAAGTCTTTCTATCTATAAAATCTATAAAATGACAGAATTTAGAAGTGCACAGCTAATAGTTTTGTGTTACAATGACTTAGGAACAGATTACAACTTTGTAACATTTGTGGACCGACACCCCTGACAGCACGAGATACCACAACAAAGAATAAGGAGATGGCAGAATGAAAAGCAAGACTTTGAAAAGAGTGATAGGTGGAAGCGTAGCCGCTGTGATGGCGCTTGGCATTTCTCTTCCATTACAAGCAAACGCAGCAGCAGCCGGTGCCCCTGCGGCAGCCGGATCAGATATGAATTTCGCACAGTTCATGGAGTATTTCACGCAGAACAATTCGAAGACTTTCGTACTTGATGGCAATACGTACACTGTCACTAAAACCTTTGTATACACAACGCCAGTTGCAGCTGCCCCGGCAGCACAGCCGGTAGCTCCGGCTAAGCCGGTTGCCACAGCAGCTCCAGTGGCTACAGCAGCACCCGTAGCTACTGCTAAGCCAGCTCCGGCACCCGTTGCCACTGCGAAGCCTGTGGTAACCCCGGCCCCGGCTCCATCTACAGTTCCTGCGGTTGGTACTAACGTCTCCAGCTACACACAGCAAGTAGTCGCACTGGTGAACAAAGAGCGCGCTGCAGCTGGACTAGCCCCTGTGTCCGCATTGGACAGCCTGAACAAAGTGGCTGCGGCGAAGGCTGCCGACATGCGCTCGAACAACTATTTCTCACACACTTCTCCGACCTACGGATCACCTTTCGATATGATGTCGGCCTTCGGCATTACGTATAAGGCGGCTGGCGAGAATATCGCTATGGGCCAGAAGACCCCTCAGGAAGTTATGACGGCGTGGATGAACAGCCCGGGTCATAAGGCTAACATCCTGAGCGCGAATTTCAACTATATCGGTGTTGGCTTCGACAATAATTACTGGGTCCAGGAATTTATCGGTAAATAATATAAGGTAATCAAAGTAACTCAAAGTAACGTAACGTTAACTCCGCCCTCCGGCAATGCCGGGGGGCGGTTTTATGATTTTTAGGATATAGAAGTAATATTGCTCTCGCACGATCAGCGCAGCGCTATCGTGCCGCCCTTGCTGCTTCCACCGTTTAGGTGTGAAGCGGCGGAGGGGATTTTGGAGCTGTAGGAGCGAATGCGTCCGCCTTTGTCTTTGGATTTCTACAGCGAGTAGCGGTTTGAATCAGGAAATCCAAAGACAACAGCGGCCGTAAGTCCAAAATCACCGCAGCCGCGCCCCCACCTAAACTCACCCCTTTCGTTTGCAAATTCTCCAAAGAAGAATTATGTTTATCTACATAGTTAATAATGGTGTGAATAAAGGGCGAGGCAGAAGAGTACGGCAGATGGAGGGATAGCATTGAATGATTCCAAATGGACCTGGAGGACAGTGAGTCTGGTGTCCATCCTGGCAACTTTACTGTTGATCACAGGATTTGTTTATGCGGTGAGCGATATTTTGAATCCCAAGGGGGAGCCATTGCTCTCCTCCCTCCCGCAAGAGACGGCTGCACCGGCAGCCGCGGCAAGTGACGAATACAAGATTCTGGCGCTTGGCGATTCTTTGGCCAAAGGGACCGGTGACAACTCCGGGCAAGGGTTCGTTAAACGGACCGTGGACGCCTTGTCGGCCAATGGAGGAAAGGCAGAGCTGCTGGGGAACATGGGTATTAACGGACTGACTACGGCCGCCTTGGAGAGCAAGCTTCAGGAGGAAGGAGTGCAGTACGCGCTGCGTCAGGCGAATGTCATCCTGATCTCCATTGGCGGGAATGACCTGTTCCGGGGCTCGGATATTCTGGGCACAGGCGGGAGCAGCGGACAAGTAGCCGCCTCTGCGAAGCCTTCGGAGGAAGCAGCACCACAGACCCCGGAAGCCCCTGCCAATAACAAGGTAGAAGGCGTAGCGCCGGTTCCAACCGCGTCTGCGGGTGAGCTGACCCCGGAATCGCTCCTCTCCGCTCTGCCTGGGGCCGCCAAACGGCTGGGCAGCATACTGGATACGGTTGCAAAGGTGAATCCACAGGCACAGGTCTATTACATTGGACTGTATAATCCCTTCGGAGATATCGAGGGACTGCTTATTCCCGGCAATCAGGCGGTAACGGCGTGGAATAATGCGGCCATGGATATGATCAACAGACATCAGAACATGACACTGGTCCCGACCTTTGACCTGTTTGACCGTCATTTGGCAAAATACCTGTCGAACGATCATTTTCACCCGAACGGGGACGGTTATCAGCGGATGAGCGAGCGCATTGTACAAGCGGTTCGTTGACAAAATAATTTTTTGAACAGAAATGACTGTGGCAAGGAGCTGTATAAGATGGCGAGAACTATTCATGAGACACCGGGGGAAGAAGTCGTTCTGTCTGCCCGGGGAGTCCGCAAAAAAATCGGCCGCAAATGGATTATAGATGATGTTACGTTTGACGTTAAAAAAGGGGAGATCTTCGGCTTTCTCGGTCCGAATGGAGCCGGCAAAACCACAACCATCCGCATGCTGGTGGACCTGATCCGCCCGAGCGAAGGGACGATTACCGTCTGCGGCTACAATGTGAACCGGAATCCGGAAAAAGCGCTGCAATATGTCGGCTCCATCGTCGAGAATCCCGAGGTGTATACGTACCTTACAGGTTGGGAGAATCTGCAGCATTTCGCGCGGATGCAGCCTGGTGTGGATGAGCAGCGGATTGCCGAAGTCGTTGCTATCGTGCGGCTTGATCAGCGTATTCAGGATAAAGTAAGCACATATTCGCTTGGTATGCGCCAGCGGCTCGGTATTGCCCAAGCCCTGCTCGGCCGTCCCCGGCTGCTGATTCTCGATGAGCCGACCAACGGCCTGGACCCGAAGGGGATCAAGGAACTGCGCGAATTCATCCGTAAGCTGGCTGACGAAGGGCTGGCGGTCTTTGTGTCCAGTCATCTGCTGAGCGAAATTCAGCTGCTATGCGACCGGGTAGCCATTATCAGCAAAGGCCGTGTACTCGCTGTTGGCGCTGTAGACGAGCTGGTTGCCCGTAACTCACCTTATGTCCTGTGGGAGCTGGAGCCGCTTCAGCGGGCAAGAGATATCATGGCTATACGGCCGGATATCGCGCTGCTGGAGCTGGATGAGGTTACTCTGGATGATTCGGTCATCGCAGGCATGGGCGTGAATTCCCTGGTTACGGCGATGGACGAGGATTTGATCCCGGAGATTGTTGCCGTGCTGGTTGCACAAGAGGTGGAAGTCCGGGCTGTGCATAAAATCAACCCTACACTGGAACAGCTATTCTTGAAGCTAACGGAAGGTGAAGCCATTGACTAACCTGCTGCCGCTCATCCGAAATGAGTGCCTGAAGATTATCAAAAAGAAACGTTTTTATGTCATCCTGCTCATCCTGCTCGTGCTGGTACCAATGTTTACCTATGCTCAAATGCGCATAGCCGAGCGCAGCCGTGACAAATTTAACTCTGACTGGAGACTGGAGATCCAGCAGCAAATTACCGACAACCAGAACTCGCTCGGCAGCGACCGGATTCCGGAGGAATGGAAGTCGTACCGGCGGATTTTTCTCCAGCAATTGCAGTATTATCTGGATCATGATGTGAATCCGAACGAACCGAGCGGAGTGACGTTCACCCGGGAGTTTGTCAATAATTCGGTCTCGCTGTTCATTCCGCTGCTGATCATGGCGGTTGCTTCCGACCTGGTCTCCGGGGAGCGGACGACAGGCACGATCAAAATGCTGCTGACCCGCCCGGTCAGACGCTGGAAGGTACTGTTCAGCAAAATGGCGGCACTGCTGATGTTCGTCTCGCTGATTGTCCTGTCCGTATTCGTAATCAGCTATCTGATATCGGGGCTGGCTTTTGGCTATAAAGGGTTCAATGTTCCGGTCTTCACAGGCTTCCAGCTAAACGGTGATACTGTAGATATGTCTAAGGTTCATGCGGTGGAGCAGTGGAAGTATCTGCTGATGCAGGGCGGGCTGATCTGGTATGTCAGTATTGTGGTGGCCCTGCTGGCCTTCATGGTATCGGTTCTGGTCCGCAGCACGGCTGCGAGCATTGTAGTGATGATGGCAGCGCTGATTGCCGGAACGATCCTGACCAACATGGCTTCCGCCTGGACGGCGGCCAAATATTTATTTATGGTCAACATGGAGCTGACTACTTATTTAGCGGGCACTCCCGCGCCGATTGAGGGCATGACATTGGGCTTTTCGATGGCGGTTCTGGGCATTTGGGGACTTGTGGCCGTAATCATTTCATTCGCCGTCTTTACGAAACGGGATATTTTGAATTAGAATGTACAAAGTGAACGAAAACGTTTGTTTGCATTTTTAGAGAGATAGGAAGACAAGTGAAGGAGGAGCATGAATGCTCGAACAGATCGATATGTTTGCAAAAGTCTCTAAGAACGGCGAAGCAGCCCGGACTGGATACGATGCTGACGACATTCAGGTGCTCGAAGGTCTGGTTGCGGTCCGCAAACGGCCCGGCATGTATATTGGCAGTACGAGTTCCTCGGGTCTGCACCATTTGGTATGGGAAATAGTGGATAATGCCGTAGATGAGCATTTGGCGAAGTTTTGCTCGAAGATTGATATTACCCTGCGCAAAGACGGATCGGTGACCGTTATTGACAACGGACGCGGAATACCGACCGGAATGCATAAGACAGGAGTCCCTACACCGCAGGTGGTATTCACCATTCTGCATGCAGGCGGCAAATTCGGCGGCTCAGGCTACAAGAAATCTGGCGGCCTGCATGGAGTCGGGGCTTCGGTAACCAACGCGTTGTCCGAGTGGCTGGAAGTGGAGATCTACCGGGAAGGCAAAATTCACCGCCAGCGCTTTGAATACTGGGTCGATAAGAACGGCAAAGAGCATGTCGGTGAGCCTGTAACCGGTCTTGAGATACTGGGGAATACGAATAAAACCGGTTCGAAGATCACCTTCAAGCCGGATATTCGCGTCTTCTCCGCAGGGATATCGTTTAACTATGATACGCTGGCGGAACGGGTGCAGGAGATTGCCTTCCTGAACTCAGGCCTCAGAATTAATCTGAGCGATGAGCGCAGCGGGCGTCAGGATGAATTCTTTTATGAAGGCGGCGCCAGCCAGTTCGTGCAATTCCTCAATGAAGGCAAGGATGTCCTGCATGATGTGATCCATTTCAGCTCCGAGAAGGACGAGATCGAGGTGGAAATCGCGCTGCAGTATAATGCGGGATATACGGAGACCATTGCTTCATTTGTGAACTCCATCCCTACACGCAGCGGGGGAACGCACGAGACAGGCTTCAAGACGGCATATACCCGTGTGCTGAATGATTACGCCCGCCGGACGCAGCTGCTCAAGGAGAAGGACAAGAATCTGGAGGGCAATGATCTGCGCGAAGGCATGATGGCGGTCATCAGCATCAAGATGTCGGATGTGGAATTTGTCGGACAGACGAAGGATCAGCTGGGAAGTGCTTCTGCCCGCAGCGCCGTGGACTTCATTGTCTCGGAGAAAATGGCCCGCTTCCTGGAAGAGAATCCCCAGGTTGCGCAGAGCCTGCTGAAGAAATCGATTCAGGCCTCCAAGGCCCGTGAAGCGGCCCGTAAGGCCCGTGATGAGATCCGCAGCGGCAAGAAACGCAGCGAAAGCTCGAACCTGGGCGGCAAGCTGTCTCCTGCACAGTCCAAGGACGTTACACGTACTGAGATCTTCATCGTGGAGGGCGATTCGGCCGGAGGCTCCGCGAAGCAGGGCCGGGATTCCAAGATTCAGGCTATTCTGCCGCTGAAGGGCAAGCCGATGAACCCGGAGAAGGCCAAACTGCTGGACATCCTGAAGAACGACGAATACAAGGCGATTATTTCGGCAATCGGCGCAGGGATCGGGCCGGATTTTGCCGTGGAGGACAGCAATTATTCCAAGATTATCATTATGACCGATGCCGACACGGACGGAGCGCATATCCAGGTGCTGCTGCTGACCTTCTTCTACCGCTACATGAAGCCTCTGATCGATGCCGGCAAGGTCTATATCGCTCAGCCGCCGCTGTATAAGCTGACGCGCAAATCGGGTAAGCTGGAGACTATCCGCTATGCCTGGAGCGACGAGGAATTACAGAATTATCTGAAGGAATTCGGCAAGAATTTCGAGCTGCAGCGGTACAAGGGACTGGGTGAGATGAACCCGGACCAGCTGTGGGAGACCACAATGAATCCCGAATCGCGTACGCTGCTTCAGGTGCAGATTGAGGATGCCGCCAAGGCGGAGCGCCGCGTCTCCACCCTGATGGGCGATAAAGTCGATCCGCGCAAGCGCTGGATTGTCGAGAACGTCGACTTCACCGAAATAGTGGAGTAGGAGTAAGAGTAATGGGAAGTGACGATTACTTCCGCTGTTTTTAATTTTTTGATGATCGGTTTAAGTGATAGCGAATGTTTTCTCAATGGGTTTGGAACTGAAATTGTGAAAAATTATAGAAGGGGAAGTAACGGAGGGGATTTTGGAACTGCAGGAGCGGTAGCGACCGCCTTTGTCTCCGGATTTCTACCGCGATCAGCGGTTTTAAATCAAGAAATCTGGGGACAACAGCGGCCGAAAGTCCAAAACTCACCGCAGTTACGGTCATCCCTTCTATCCGATTTACGATTTTGTTCTAATGAATTGAGAATCTCAGGCGCGCAGCGGCCAGATCATCAATCTTTAAAAACGTGGACAGAATGAGGAACAGAAGGTGATTAGAGAATGAGCAGTTTATCAGAGCAATTTTTGCCGGCTTTTCTGGAAGAGGTCGTGGGTGACCGGTTTGGCCGGTATTCCAAATATATCATTCAGGACCGGGCGATTCCGGATGTACGCGACGGACTGAAGCCCGTGCAGCGCCGGATTCTGTATGCCATGTACGATTCCGGTAATACGCCGGATAAGCCCTACCGCAAGTCGGCCAAAACCGTCGGTGATGTCATGGGTAACTACCATCCCCACGGGGATTCCTCGATCTACGACGGGATGGTGCGGATGGCACAGCCTTGGAAGATGGGGCATGTGCTGGTGGACGGACACGGCAACTGGGGTTCCATGGATGATGATCCGGCAGCGGCTATGCGTTATACCGAAGCCCGCCTGTCTCCGATTGCCTTGGAGATGATGCGCGATATTGAGAAGCGCACCGTTCTTTTCAAGGACAACTTCGATAATACGGCCAAGGAGCCGGTGGTCGTTCCCTCCCGTTATCCGAATCTGCTGGTGAACGGGACAAGCGGAATTTCTGCCGGATTCGCCACCGAGATTCCGCCGCATAACCTGCGGGAAGTGATTGACGCCTGTATCGCTGTGATGCAGAAGCCGGATATTGCCCTGGAGGATATCATGACCTTCATCAAGGGGCCGGATTTCCCGACAGGCGGAACTATTATGGGCGGAGACGGCATTATGGATGCTTACCGCACCGGCAAAGGCCGTATCTATCTGCGTTCCAAGACGGAGATTGAGAACCTGCGCGGCGGCAAGCAGCAGATCGTGATTACCGAGGTGCCTTTTCAGATCGTGAAGTCGCGGCTCGTGACTGCCATGGAGAACATCCGTCTGGAGAAAAAGATCGAAGGGATCGCCGAGGTCCGCGATGAGAGCGGCCGTGAGGGCCTGCGCATTGTGGTGGAGCTGAAGAAGGAGGCGGATGCCCAAGGCGTCTTAGCCTACCTGCTCAAAAAAACCGACCTGCAAATCACCTACAACTTCAACATGGTGGCCATCGTCAACAAGGCTCCGCAGCAGCTGGGACTCAAAGCAATTCTTGAAGCCTACATTGCTCATCAGCGTGAAGTGGTCAGCAACCGTACCCGGTTTGATCTGGAACGGGCGGAGGACCGTGCCCATGTCCTGGAGGGACTGGTCAAGGCGCTGAACATTCTGGATGAAGTGATCGCTGCCATCAAGGCCTCGAAGAACCGTCAGGATGCCCAGAATAATCTGGTATGGATGTTTGGCTTCAGCGAACGACAGGCTGATTCTATCCTTACCTTGCAGCTCTACCGCTTGACCAATCTTGAGATTCACTCCCTTCAGAAGGAGCTGGATGAGATGATGGCCCGGATTGCTGTTCTGCAGGGGATTCTGGACAGCGACAAGAAGCTGATTACCGTCATCCGCAAGGAGCTGCTGGAGATCCGTGACAAATACGGAATCGACCGCCGTTCCCTGATTCAGGGAGAGGTGGAGGAGCTTAAGGTCAACATGGAGGTGCTGGTGAATGCGGAGGATGTACTGGTTGCACTCTCTGCTGACGGCTATATCAAGCGGACCGGCATGTTGTCCTTCACCCGCTCGGGCGGGGAGCGTAACTCTTCAGGCGTCAAGGAAGGCGATCATATCGTCAAGCTGCTGGATTTAAATACCCGGGAGAGCCTGCTAGTCTTCACCCGGAAGGGCCAATACTTCCTGCTTCCGGTTCACCAGATTCCGGAGTTCAAATGGAAAGAGCCGGGGACGGCCATCGTGAACGTGATCGGACTGGCGAAGGGAGACGGTGTCGTCAGTATGCTGCCGGTCGGCAATCTGGAGGACCCGCAGGCGAGTCTAGTCTTTATCACCCGTAAGGGCCAGGTGAAGCGTACCGAGCTCAAGGAGTACTCTACAAGCCGTTCCGGAGCCGTTGCCGCCTGTAAGGTGGCCGAAGGCGATGAGATCATTACAGTGGCGCTGAGCAGCAACGACAAGGACATTGTGCTCGTTACCCGTGAGGGCATGAGCATCCGTTTCCGTGAGAATGAAGTGAATCCTATGGGCCGGGTGGCCACAGGAGTTAGGGGGATACAGCTCCGTGAAGGAGATGAGGTCGTCTCCTGCTTCTGGGTCAGTGAGGATGAAGGTGAGATCCTGGCTATTTCGGACATCGGCTATGCCAAGCGTTCCCTGATGGTGGATTATCCTTCCCAGAGCCGTGGAGGCAAAGGGATGCCAACGTTCGAGTTCAAGGAGGGCAAGCGTGTCCGTCCGAACGGCAGCAGGCTGGTCGGTGCATTCTACTGCAAGCAGCCGCTGGAGCTGACCGTCATCACTCAGAGCGGGGCTGTGCATTCGTTCTCCTCTGAATCAGCACCGATTGCTGAGCGCCGTTCTACAGGCAAGCAACTGGTTGCCGTCGAGAAGAAGGACGAGATTTCCATTCTTTTTCAGGCTGTAAAGTAATATCAAGTAAGAATATAGACCGCTCAGAACGGCGCGGGCAGCTCAGGAGTAACTGGCTGCCCGCGCTTTTAATTTAGGGCGAACAGTTGCAGTTAAGATTTTATTTTTTAACCCTTGAAGGAAATGGAAGTTTTCTGGCGAAAAAGTAAATATACCAGTTTGAGATACGCAGGAAAGGAAGGAATAAGTGTGCACTCCACTGAATTCAGTAAAATCTGGCATAAGATATTAAAAGACTATAAGTTACATATGGACAGCAAGCTTGCCCCTACATTGACTGATGCCCAGCTTACCGTACTGGAATTGCTGCAGGAGCGTGACGCGATGAAGCCTTCTGATTTGGCTCCTCATCTGGCGACCAGCCCGGCGGCTGTGACGATGCTGCTTGACCGGATGGAGAAGCATAATCTGATTATCCGTGAACGCGATGTCTCGGACCGCAGAATTGTCTGGGTGAGCATCACCGAGACAGGCCAGCAGGAGACGCTGCGCGGACTGAAGGTCCGCAGTGACTTTTTTGCCGAAGCCCTGGACCCGATTTCCTCCCATAACCAGCAGCTGCTGCTCTATCTCATGGGGAAGATGGCTGTTACCCCGGCGGTGGAGAGCGCCGCTTCCGTACAGTCCGTATAAGCAACAACACTAATCGCTTCAGCGGGAAATAGAAGAATAAGATATCGAGTGAATTTGAAAATTATTATATTTCAAAAAAAGCAGGCTGTCCGTTAAAGGATAGCCTGCTTTTGAATTTGTGGAGTCCATAGATTCCAGGGATAGGACCGGGGAGGCAAGGAGAGCAGCTCCACTTCCTCTTTGGTCACCGGATGCGGGAAGCGGGTGAGTGCAGACCATAATGCAATTTGCTGTCCCGGTCTGTTCACGGCCGCGCCGTACTTCTGATCTCCGTAGAGCGGACAGCCGATAGCGCTTAGCTGTACGCGGATCTGATGGGAGCGGCCGGTCAGCAGGTCAATCTTCAGCAAGGAATACCCCTCTGCGCTGCCGATGACCGTATAATCGAGAATAGCCTCCTTACCGCCCGGTGTTCCCCGGCGGACCACCTGGACGGTATTGCTCTTCGCGTCCTTCAGCAGCGTATGCTCAAGCCTGGCCTCTGCGCCAGGAGGCTGACCATGCACCACCGTCAGATACACCTTCTGGAAGGCGTGGGTACGGACACTCTCGGATAGCCGGGAGGCCGCCTTCGAGGTCTTGGCGAAAATCATTGCACCGCCTACAGGCCGGTCCAACCGGTGAACCAGGCCCACGAAGACGTTACCCGGCTTCGCGTAGCGTTCCTTCACATCTTCCTTCAGCAGGGTCAGCAGATCCGGGTCGCCTGTAGCATCCTCCTGAACGGGAATATTCACGGGCTTCACAACGCCGAGCAGATGGTTGTCCTCATATAAAATTTCGAACCGCGAGGGGCTGCTGCCGGATTCTCCTGCTGCTGCGTTATTCGTTCCGGTCATGGCTTACGCCTCCCAGCGGCCCAGAATCCCGCAAGGCAGATTCATGCCGGAGGCTGTAATCGGCAAGCCGATCTCACCGGAATTCAGCTTGCCGCCATAGCGCTTACCCATGGTCATCGACAGCATGTTGCGCAGTACGGTTGGCGAGATGCCGGTCGTGTAGGAGTTAATCAGCATGAATAGCGGACGGTCGCTCATAATCTCCATGCAGCTCTCCAGGAACGGATAGAGACTGGCTTCCAGCTTCCACATTTCACCGCCCGGACCTCTTCCGTAGGACGGCGGGTCCATAATAATTGCATCATATTTGCTGCCGCGGCGCTGTTCGCGCTGGACGAACTTGAATACATCATCGGTAATGAAGCGGAGCGGCTTGTCGGCAAGACCGGACAGGGCTACATTCTCCTTGGCCCATTGCACCATTCCTTTGGCCGCATCGACATGCACGACGGATGCTCCGGCACTTGCTGCCGCAACAGTGGCTCCGCCGGTATAGGCGAACAGGTTGAGGACGGAGATCGGCCGGTTAGCCGCAGCGATCTTGTCCATCATCCAGCGCCAGTTGGCCGCCTGCTCCGGGAACAGGCCGGTATGCTTGAAGTTCGTCGGGCGGAGGTGAAACTTCAGCTTGCCGTAGCTGATTTTCCAGTCCTCCGGTATCGTCTTCTTCATCTCCCACTGCCCGCCTCCGGCGGAGCTGCGGTGATAATGTCCGTGCACATCCCGCCACTTGGCGCTCTCGCTGGCCAGCGGCCAGATGATCTGCGGGTCCGGCCGGCGCAGGATAATATCGCCCCAGCGTTCGAGCTTCTCCCCGCCCCCGGTATCGATCACTTCATAGTCTTTCCAATCACTGGCTATATACATTATTAATCCATCCTTCAAAAAGTCATTTAGCCTTTATTGTACAACATTTAAGCACGCATCTACAAACAAAATGGTTGCAGGTTTTCGACTACTCCCAGTGTAGCCAACAAGCAGCAGTCGTATAATATTACCAGGAAACGCAGGGCAGATCATTTCACTCGGAAAAGGAGGCGTTCTGGCGCTTCGTACAGGGATTGTGTATGATCTGAATACAAGGTTACAGCAATGGAAGGAGGCTGCACTCAGATGTATAATCTTTCGGCGCTGTATCATCCGATTACGGCCAATCCGGCCGGGGGCGGCGAGTATCTGCCGGGCAGGCTGCTTCAGCCGTATATCCGCTGCTTCTGGGGATCAGGAGCACTGCCCATGAAGCCGCAGTTGACGGAGACAATCATACCTGACAGCTGCATGGACATCATATGGGAATGGGATGAGCGGACAGGGGAGTCCGGCGGGATTTTTTGCGGAATTAACGACACGCCGTTCGAGACAGGACAAGCAGCACAGCCTGCGTCCATACAACGGTTCGCCATCCGGTTTCACTTCTGGGCCGTTCATCTGTTCGCAGACGAGCCGCTGACAGAGGTGCTGAATGTTCATGTGCCGGTGGAGTATTATTTCCAGACCTTCCGTAAGGAGCTGGGGGACAGGCTCCAGCATATCCGTACAATGACTGAGCGCATCGCTGCTGCTGAAGCGTTCCTTCTGCGGAGATTGGAACGGGGAAACCGCAGCAGTGACGGGATGATGAACGCAGTCCACAGGCTGCTTACATCGAGAGGCAGCATGACGGCAGGGGCGCTGGAGAGCAGCTCCGGCCTAAGCAGCCGCCAGCTTGAACGGCTGTTCCGGCAGCATATCGGCCTTCCGCCCAAAAAGGTGGCCGATCTGATCCGCTTCCAGAATGTCTGGCGGGACCTGTACCGTGCTCCTCAGACCAAGGGTGTAATGCAAGATATAGTCTTTACCTACGGGTACAGTCACCAGTCGCATTTGATCAACAATTTCAAGAAATTTGCAGGCAGAACCCCGCTGGATGCGCTGAGTCATGCCCGGCGCTGATGTCGTTTTTTTGCAATACAAGCTATTCAGGCAGAAGTACAATGAGGATAGACGGCTGAGACCAGCCCGATCACATCACAAGCAATGAAGGGAAGGATACAATTATGATTACAGCTTTTGACGGCATCAATCTGTACAGTAAAGACCCGGCAGCTCTGGTAGCGTTCTATTCGGAGGTACTGGGCATCCCGGTTCCATTCGAGGGCTATGGAGAAGCAGGCGGGGCCAAAATTGCGATAGACGCCAGTCAGCCCGGCATCATTATATGGAATGCAGACAAGTGGGAGAACCTTACGACAGGAACCGTTAATCTGGTATTCTCCTGCGGCAGTCTGGACGAAACGTACGAGCAGCTGAAGGCGAAAGGACTGGATTGCCAGCCTCCGGCAACCATGGAGTACGGCGGTAAAGAGATGAATTTCCGTGATCCCGACGGCAACGCAATTACCTTGCTGGAAGGCGGATATTGATTATTCCTCACATTTCGCATCAACAATAACATTAGCGAGCAGCGTCAGCTCCGGGCAGAAGTCATGTCCTGGAGTGGCGCTTTTTTTATATATATTGACAATGATAATCATTATCAAATAGAATGAGGGTAATACAGCACAGCAAGGCATAGTCGGCTTGCAGGCTGGATATAGAGAATACATTTCATTTGGACCCTGGGAGGATAAAAGTCATGGCTAAAGTGCTAGTGGCATATGCCAGCTTGACGGGCAATACGGAGGAAATCGCTGAACTGATCGTGGAAGGAATACGCGCGGCAGGCGGAGAGGCCGTTTTGAAATCGGTCATGGACTGCAATGCGGATGAGATAAAAGCTTATGAGGCAGTACTGCTGGGTGCGTACACCTGGGGCGACGGCGAGCTGCCGGATGAATTCCTGGATTTCTATGAAGAGCTGGATGAGCTGGATCTCAGCTCCTGTAAGGCAGCGGCCTTCGGAAGCGGAGACACCGGATATGAGATCTACTGCGGGGCCGTGGATCAGATTGAAGAGAAGCTGAAGGAGCGCGGGGCCGAGATTGTGCAGCCCAGCCTGAAGATTGAATACGGTCCGAATGCAACGGAGAAAGAAGCTTGCCGCACTTATGGACGCCAGTTCATCGAGATCTGCGCGGCGGTCTCTTAAGGATGGGCGCGGCGGCAGGAGACTTCACAGGAACGAAGCCGGATGCTGAAGCTGTCCGGTACAGACGTCTGAATGATTACCGCATGGAGCATATCATGCTGGGCGGAGCGGAGGTGACCGGCAGCGGAGCTCCCGCTACGGGGCTTCCCCGCTGGAGACAGCAGGTTCAATATGCAGTCGGACATACGCTCAATGACTTCTACAGTCTGCGGCCCGAGGTACGCCGGGAGACGCCTGTCCAGTTTCTGCTGGAGCGCCGCTGGCCGCTGAAGGGCAACGCTTTTCCTTCCCTGATGCATTACTGGGACGTCAAGCAGGCAGTGGCCGATGAGCTGATGCGGATTGTCGCGGGCAGTCACACCGGAGAGATTCCGGTGATGCGGTTTGAACAGTGGCATGTTTCTGTACGGGAGCTTGAGATTGAGCTGGCGGTGATTTTTCAGCTGGCCTGGAATTCGGAGCTGGCGGGGCGCAGTCTGAATATCCAGAAATTCATGGTACACGCTGACCAGCAGGTGATGACCGGATTTCTGCATATGGCGAATGTGTTCTGCCATAAGGCTTACGGGAAGCCGGCGGAGACCATCGCCATCTACTCGCTGCTGGATGGCCGCAGGCAGCTGTATGACGGAGCAGACATGCCGCTGCAGGAATCGCTGGATTATGTACGCCTGCTGTCTGTCTTCCTGGAACGGGAAGAACAGGCGGAGGGCTGCGTGAAATGCAGCAACCGCCGCAGCGACCGGGATGAAGCTCAGGTGCGGGGCTACGGGCTGATGTAGAAGCAGACGATGGCTTTGAGAAGACAAGAAAAGCATCTCCTTCAGGGTCATTTGACTGTGAAGGGATGCTTTTTAATTGTAGGAAATGTATGTTTCTTGAAATACTCGTTGGCAGGTTAGCTGTTCAAAGGATGGGTGTAATAATCCTGCTGGCTCTGAACGACGAATCCGCAGCTCTCATAGAGCTTCAGCGCATTCGGGTTATCCAGCGCAACCTCCAGATTCACTCCGTTATAATTCCGCTGCTCACGCTCGATTGTCTGCTGCAGGGCACTCCGGCCGATGCCGAGACCGCGCAGCTTCTTATCCACCGTGAATCCGTAGATCCAGGTTTCGTTGTCCTCGGACCACAGGCGCATTTTCCCGGCGGGCTGGCCGCTAAGCTCGATGATGATATGCTCCTGGGAGGCTTCCTGTTCCTGCTGCGCATACATTTCAGCAGCGTCCTCCTCAGTCATCTGGAACCCGTCGCAGTCGAAGGCGATGAGCAGAGGCGTCTCCTCCGGGCGTGCAGGCCGAAGCAACACATTGCCGGAAGCCGAGCTGGCCTCTGAGGCTTTAACCTTGCTGCCTGCGCCATCCCATTTCATTTGAAACTCCGAATGGCTGAAGGTAAGCGGCAAGTTTTTCAGATAGGCATTGCCTGAAGCTGAAGCCGCAGGGGTGTTAAGCAGCAGTGTCTTCACTTTATCCTGCCGGATGATGGTCTCTGCCTGCTTCCAGAGGCCACTGAAGATCCCCCGGCGGCGGTAGCCCGGCCGGACCATGCCGCATACCTCCATATCACCGCCGATACCGTACAGGCCGATGAATCCGGTCAGTAGCTCCCCCTCATAGGCTAGCAGCCACTCTGCACCGCCAGCTTCCCCCGGATGCCGCAGCATATCCCAATTCAGCTTCAGCGAGATCCCTTCATATTGCTCGCAGCGCTGCTGGAGCTCTTCAATTTGTTTCAATAGATCAGCCTTAATCAATCTTGCTTCCTCCTATTTGAGCACATCCCGGTACTCCGCATGCTTCTCGAACTGATGCGCTGCATACGGGCACTCCGGTACAATGTGCACGTTCTGTTCACGGGCCAGGTCAACGACCGCCCGCACAAGCTTCTCTCCCGCACCCTGACCGCGCAGATCCTCGGAGACAAAGGTATGGTCAATCACCAAATCACCTGTAGTCTTGTCCGCTTTGTATGTAATCTCGGCCAGGTCCTTCCCGTCACCAGCGATATAGAAACGTCCTTCTCCCTTAGCAATCTGTTCCATGTATCTTCACTCCATTCGGGTATAGTGGTTTTATTTTACTACCCTGTGCGGCAAAAAGCGAGAAGGGGCATGCAACCTTATGCCATCACATTAATGTTCCGAATCACTATTCAAAAAGCTTGTCCAAGTCCTGCTGGCTGATTCCGGCCCATTCAAAGTCAGACGGGGAAAAGCTGATACAAGTCTGAGAAGACGCCAGGTCAATCAGCCGTAACAAATTGGCGGAATAGAGCCTGTTGAATTCTTCCATTGACTCCCTGTTATAGATCTCCCGGCTATATTGAATGGAATAATGAAGCTTATGTTCTGCAATCATACAATTGAGCTCAATCACAGGAGTCAAGGCTTCTTGCTCTCCCATAGCAGGAAGGACTGTATCATGTACATAAATATAATTATCGTTCATAGGTTGACTGTCAAAGTTGCCCAAATAATTGAACCGGACCTGGCTGGGCTCTTTATCGCGGGGAAGCCCGCCGGTCAAATATTTGAGTACGCCATAACCCATTCCATAATTCGGTACGCTGTGAATCTGTGTCTTCACATGGTGGATCAGCTCTTCGAAGGTGCCCTGTACGCGTATTCTTAAAGGATATATTGTAGTGAACCAGCCGACTGTTCTTGAGACATCCAGTGCATCCAGGTGCCGGCCGTGATGTTCGATTTCATAGGTGAAATCATCAAGGCCCGCCCAATCGCTCAGCGTTACCGACAGGGCGGCAAGTAGCATGACCTGGGCATCCGCCCGGAAGACCCTGACCCCTTCCCGCTGCAGCGCCTCTGTAGCGCCTTCTGATAATTCACCAGTCATAGTCTGCCGGGAGGCATAGCTTGATGTCTTTATTCCGGAGGGTAAAGGAAGCTTGGTACGGTAACCAGCGGCTTCAAGCCAGTACTCCCTTTCCTGATAGATGCTTTCTGATTCCGACAGTGCCTGGACCGCCGCTGCGTATTCCTGGTAGGAGTCGCTCTTATCAGGCAGCATAATGTCTTTACCCTCCTGCATCGAATGGTAAGTGTTGAACAGGTCCTCCAAGATGATTCTCCAGGAGACACCGTCGATCACCAGATGATGCGCAACAATCAACAATTCCTGCCGCTGGTCAGGATATTCAATTAACGCGGCTTGAATGGGGAGCCGCTTTGAGATATTGAGCTCTCCGACCAGTTGATTGAATGTGTTAAGACGTTGATCTGCCTTCGAAGCGGTACCGTTTAATCCGCTTGTGTGGAGATGCAGGCAGAAGTGCTTCTGCGAGAGGTCATCATTGTAGAACAAGCCTCTCTCCGGTGTATAGCTTAACCTGAATATATCATGATGCGCGATCAGCTTACGGAAAGACTGTTCAAGGATACTGGCCGTGGCTGGTTCCGTTAACCGCAGCAGAACAGATTGGGTATAGCGGTGGGGGTCAGTCAGTTGCAGATTCAAGAACCAGGAGACGATGGGAGTGAGTCGGATTTCTCCCGCTGCGACGCTGTGAGCTGGGGAGGGCTTCGGTGTAACGGTATGAGTCGCGAGCTTGGCAATATTACGGTATGTCATAATATCTTTGGCTAACATTTGAATGCCCTGCTGGTTGAGTCTGGAGGCAATCTGAATGGCTTTGATGGAATCACCGCCCAAGGTATAGAAGTCGTCAAAGACTCCGACAGCCGGCAGCTCCAGTACTTCCCTCCAGACAGCGGCCAGTATTGTTTCCCGTTGATCTCTCGCTTTTGCAGGTGCCGTATCTAAATGCTGGTTGATGGAGGGAACCGGCAGCTGTTTTACATCAATTTTCCCGTTTGGAGTCAAAGGGAATGAAGGGATACGCATTAGGTGATGGGGAACCATGTACCCTGGCAGACGGGAATACAGGTAATGCTCCACGTCTTCCTGGTTGATCTCCTGATTCGATTGATAATACGCACATATATATTTACTTCCGTTGTCTGGTTCAAGAAGCTTGATGGCAGTTTGAAGAATGCCGGTATACTCCGAGAGCACATTCGCGATCTCTCCCAGCTCGATTCTATAACCCCTTATTTTGACCTGCGAATCCATTCTTCCCTTGTATTCCATTACCCCGTTCTCGAGCCACATCCCCGCATCTCCGGTCCGGTACATCTTTTTGCCGGGTATAAAGGGATTGTCCACGAATTTCTGGGCAGTTAGTTCCGGTTTATTCCTGTAGCCGAGAGCTACTCCGTCTCCTGATATATAAAGTTCCCCCTTGGTCAGCACAGGTGCCGGCCTTAAATACCGGTCCAGGATATAAATCATGACATTGTCTGCTGGAAGCCCGATAGGGACAGAAGAGCGCTGGTCTTGGTCATAATCATAGTGGTGAATCATGCAACCAACGACGGTTTCGGTAGGGCCGTATTCATTATAGATGTTGATGTTTCTCCGGAATTTCTCATAGATGCTCTTTGCCAGGCTGACCTTCAAGTTCTCTCCTCCGACAATAAAGGTTCTGACATTCGTCCGATCGAAATTTATGTCTTGGAGCAGCAAGAGATGGGCGGGGGTGAGCTTGATAATGCTGGCCACCTGATCCTGGATAATTCGCTCCAGCACGAATTCAGAGCGGTCATCCCTGTAAATGACGATTTGATGCCCTCCGATCAATGGCGTGAAAATGGAGGTGATGGTCAAATCAAACGCGACTGAAGAGTATAAAGCAAACACTTCCCGTTCTTGATCCGTGTAGGTCTTGTTGGCCCAGCAGATGTAATTGACAAGCCCCTGATGGTGCACCATAACGCCCTTGGGCTGTCCTGTGGAGCCGGAAGTATAAATAATATAGGCAAGGTCTCCCGGACCGCTAACGGGCGACAGATTTGAGCCGTCTGCTTCATAAATTGCTGCATCCTGCAGCATGTATTCTTCAACTGGCGAGCTGAAACTGCCGGTCAACGTTTCATCTCTCAGAACCAGAACAGCGCCGGAATCCTCCAGCATATACCGGATGCGGCTCGCCGGTGATTCGGGGTCCAAGGGTAAAAAAGCTCCGCCTGCTTTTAACACTGCCAGTATAGCGGTAATTAATTCAAAAGAATGAGGGGAGGCGATACCGACCACCGAGCCAGGCCCGATTCGCATCCGGCGCAGAAAACGTGCTAAACGGTTCGCCTGCTCGTTGAGTGTGTTGTAACTTATGGCGGCATCGCCCATTCTGCATGCGGTTTGCAGCCCGGCCCGCTCCGCTTGTGCCTCAAATAGGCGGGTGATAATATCAGCAGAAGGATAGGGGCAAAAAGTGGCGTTAACGTTATAGGTTAGCTCATGGCATTCCAGGGGAGAAAGAAGAGGGATGTCGCAGATCCGGCTTTGGGGCTGGGAAATTATAAAGCGGATAATATTCAATAGCTGCTCACCGAGCTTATCCACTTGGATTTCACTGTATTCCTGGATGCGGTAATCGAGATCGACAGCAATTTTACCGTTCTCTTCCCAATCCCTGATGACAATCTGCAGCTTATACGGCTGGTTTCCATTGAATATTTCCGTATTCTCATAGGGACTTCCGTCAAATTCCGGGCTGAATTTTATGCTGTAATAATTGACGCAAAGATCAAAGAGGGCTGCATGCCCATGTTTCTGCAAATTCAGATCTCCGGCTAACAGGTTGTAAGGATACTTCTGGTGGACATAGCAGCCCATTAGCTCACGTGCCGTTTCTTTTAGAAATACACCAATCTCTGCAGTTTCCGTAATAGTTTTACGGAAGGGCATAGTACTGGCGAACATTCCGAAGGTATGCTTCTCTTTCCTCCCTGAGCGGTTAAGCACCGGCGTTCCGATAATGGCATCATCCTCGTTCATAACTACATGCATATAGATGAGCACGGAAGATATGAACAGGGAATTAAGTGAAAGCCGGTGTTCGGCTATAAACGTCCGGATCTCTGCAGACAGGCCGCTCTCGAGTGTCCAAGTCTTTCTGGAGGCGGCTGTTTCCAAATGATTGGCCATTGCCATTGTTTCGGGAAGTATAGCAAATTTTTCATTCCAAAAGCTTCTGTTCTTCAAAAAACGCTCTGACTGTAAGTAAATCTGTTCCTGCTCTATAGCATCAACATACGATGGAACTGCTTCAACACTTGATGGCATTTCATTTACAAGCTCTGAGTAATAGCGGGCGATGGATTCGCCGGCAATCTGCAGGGACCAGCCGTCGGCGATAATGTGATGGAATTTTCCGACATAGCCCATATCGAAGCTCCCGATTCTGAACATGGCAAAATAAAAGAGCGGCCCGTTCAACAAGGTGAAGCTGGTCTGTCTTAAACGATCAATCCATTGTTCGAAGCCGGCTGCAGGGTTATCCGTGCTGCTGAAATCGAAAAAGTCGATCTGTGCCGGCTCATATGGTTTGAAAATCTGCACGGGCTCACCGTTCTGCTCATTAATCTGGAGAGTGACACCGGCATGATTGGCAATAAACAGTTCAATGGCTTGGGATAACTTCTCCAAGCTGAGATTCTTCCTTATGCGCACCAGGCCTAGAATATTGTGCATAGCGGGATTGCCGTGAATTTTTTCATTGTTCCATATTCTCGTTTGGGGCTGGGTGAGTTTATACTGCATCATAGTTCCTCCAGATTAGTGGAATGAGGATGAAATAAATAAGAAAACTTCATAGATATGTAGTCATTGCCATATATTTGATTTGATGTTATCGTAACAGAAATACATATTCAAGATTCAAAACCAAATAATAGGTGAACTTTTTGCGGGGGATACCGATGCCGAAAAAAAATGATATATTTATAGATTTAGAGCGCGAGATGAAATCGGAAAATGTTCCGGGAATGGGAGTTGCCGTCTTCAGCCATGGGCAAATCATCTGGCAAAAGGGCTTTGGTGTGTTGGAGAAGGGCAAGGCCCGTCCAGTAAAGGTGAATACTGTTTTCCATGCCTGTTCGATCAGCAAGATGTTTACCGCTGCGGGGGCTCTGAGACTGGTGCAGGAGGGCAGGCTGGGACTGGAGGATGATGTGAATGGCTATATGCGTTCTTGGAAGCTGCAGGATAATGAATATACAGCGGATACGAAGGTGACACTGCTTCATTTGCTGTCTCACCAGGCAGGATTCATTGATCCTGAAGGCAGCTTCGATGTGCTCAGCAAGCTAGAACAGCCGCCAGCAATGAACGATATTCTGTCTGGGCAGACGCGATTCCTTCAGGAACCGTTGCAGTCATCCTGTACTCCGGGAAGCAGGTTCTCATATTCGGATGCAGGCTATTGTCTAGTGGGCCAATTGATCGAGGAAGTGACCGGGATGCCCTTTAGCACAGCCATGAACCGGCTGGTGTTACAGCCGCTGGGTCTGCAGCGGTCTTTGTTCTGGAACATATATAAGGTGAAGAAGCCGCGCGGGACTTCTGCCGGGCATGACCCGCACGGCACAACGGTGAAGGGGAAATATCCGTTTTATCCCTATCCGGCTGCGGCAGGCTTATGGTCTACTCCCGGTGAGCTGGCGGAATTCGTGGTTCGGCTGCTTGCTGCTGGAGCGGGCGGGCGTGATTTTATTCTAAATCCGGAGTTTGCCCGACTGATGCTTAGCGCTCACGGCTGCAGTGAGGAAGCGGGTCTTGGCGTATTTGTTCCCCGTGATGCGAAGGGCCAAGTATATCTGGTCTCTCAAGGCTGGGGTATCGGCTTCCAATGCAAGGTTTATGCATTTCCTGCAGAAGGAAGCGGTGTTGTCGTCATGATGAATTGTGATCCGGGCAAACCGCAGAATGAGTCTCTGGTAGGGAAGATTATCAATAAAATCGGGGGCAGGAAGGGCTGGCCTAGTTGTCAATCGATGTAAGGTCATAGAATATTCAATTGTTTGAAAATAGAATATATGTTAGAATTTGTTTTGAGCATATGTGAAATAATACACAATCTTGCATCTCAAGTATTTATCATTTCAAATTTTTGAGAGAAAGTTGGAAACGGGAGATGGAGCTTGCACAGAGAAGAAATTGCACAAAAGGACTGGTGTCAATCCTATGCATGTTTTTACTAGCATGCTTTGTTGGCCAGAGTAGGGTTTATGCAGCACTGGACAGTGTGAAGGCCGGAGAAATTGAAACTTTTGTCCGAACCAAAATGAAAGAGGGCAAAATACCGGGAATGACCGTAGTCATCGTGCAGGGCAAAGAGATTTCCTATATGAAAAATTTCGGTTATGCGAATATAAAGAGCAAGGCCCCTGTTACTCCCCAGACTAGTTTTGAAATTGCCTCGTGTTCCAAAGGGTTTACAGCCCTTGCTATTCTCCAATTAGAAGCTCAAGGGTTACTAAAACTCGATGACCCTGTGTCCAAGTATTTCCCCTGGTTTCACGCAGAATATAACAACCGCTCCTTCCCCATTACCCTTCGGCAGCTACTGCATCATACCAGCGGTATTCCCTGGTACACGATCACCGATATTCCCGTCTCCAATGAACCCAATGCCTTAGAAGAAGTCGTACGTAACATTGACGGGGTCCGTCTTAATCATCAGCCCGGTGAACAGTTTGAGTATGCAACGATCAATTATGCTATCCTTGGAGCGGTTATTGAGCGGGTAACTGGCAAGTTCTATGAAGATTATATGAGAGACCAGGTATTTCTGCCGCTCGGACTTAAACATACAACCTTATATCCGGAGACGGCAGGTTCAACGCTTGCCACCGGCTATAAGACAGGATTCTTTCAAGCCAGAGAATATGCTTCACCCACCTTTCGCGGTAACCGGCCAGCGGGTTACATCATCATGGATAGTGAGGACCTGGCGAAATGGCTGATGTACCAACTAGGAACTGTAACCTCTCCGCTGACTCCGCTGATTATGAAGACCCATGAGCCTGACCGCACGGTACCGCCCAGCAAGTTCGACTACTCTTCATATGCAATGGGCTGGGCAGACTACCAGCACGGAAATGGTGAACTGTCCAAAGCCGGACTCAATCCTAACTTCTCCGCGTACATGGTGCTTCGGCCGGAAGATCAGCTTGCTGTCGGCATAATGGCCAACAATGGCACGACCAATACATATATTACGGGCCATGGAATCCTTGATATTCTAAGGGATAAGAAGCCTGTCTCTCCCTATGAGCCTGACCAGAAGCTGGATAACGCCTATTCGGTAATTGCCATCATTATTGCAGGCTTTGTACTGGTCATTACCGGGCTGCTGGGATGGACGGTTACCGGCATCCTCCGGAAGAATCGTTCCTGGCAAGCGCCGGGGCGCAAGGCTCTGATTACAGGAATTGCATTAATAGCCGCTTCGGCGCCGTTTGTGTACGCCGTATTTTTAATTCCGAAGGCCATGCAGGGGGTATCGTGGAGCACAGCCATAGTCTGGTCTCCAGTCAGTCTTCCGGCAGCAGCAGCAGCAGCGGCCGCAACGGCAGTCCTGAGCTGCGTATATCTGATTTTGTCTACAGTATTTCCGGAAGCTAATGAGAACAAGCGTCCCATTCCAGCATTAATCATGCTTGGTCTGTTAAGCGGTGTTGCGAATGCCGTTGTCATTTTCATTGTCAACTCCTCTGTGGGTTCCGAGATCCCGCTCCGCTACTTGCTGTATTACTTCCTGCTGGCGCTGGCTCTATATATCTTTGGACGAAAAATCATTGAAACCAAGCTGATCAAGCTCACCTATCATTTGATCTATCAGAGAAGAATGGAGCTGCTGCGCCGGATTCTGAATACCTCATATCCCAATCTGGAGAAAATGGACAGCGGCAGGGTTATAGCCACCTTAAATAACGATACCGAGCTCATAGGATTATCCGCCAATGTGCTGGTGGGATTCGTAACCAGTCTCTTAACCGTTATCTGCTGTTTCATATATCTTGGAACGATTTCTTTCTGGGGAACGATAATTTCCCTGGTAGTAATTGCTGCGATAGCCGGCCTTTATATGATTGTCAGCAATATGGCTAACCGTTATTGGGAAGAGGCCAGAGATACGCAAAATGTATTTATGGGCCTTATCGACAACATGTTGAAGGGATATAAGGAGCTTAGTCTGCACCAGCGTAAAAAACTACAGTTCCGCGGGGATGTGCAGGACAGCTGTGAGCAATACCGCGATAAGCGGATTCTATCGAGGATTAAATTCACCAATGCACTGGTAACCGGTGAATCCCTGCTGATCTTAATTCTGGGCGTAGTCATCTTCTTCTTTCCCAAAATATTTCCGGATATCAAAGACTTTACTCTGATTAAGTTCATTATCGTATTCCTTTACTTGATCGGTCCAATTAATGGATTGATGCAGGTGATTCCCGATATGCTGCAAATCAGGGTGTCATGGAGAAGAGTTGAAGCTTTTAATCAGGAAATGCCTGATAGGAGCCTTGACGAAGGCAATGAATGGAACTCACTCACCGAAGAGGGCGGGATCGAGAGTATTGCTTTCCATCACCTGATATTCTCTTATGCTGATACGGTTGGAGAGCGAAGCTTTACAGTAGGTCCTGTCTCTTTTGAAGCAGAGCGGGGGCAAATCATATTTATCACCGGCGGTAACGGCAGCGGCAAATCGACCTTAGCCAAGCTGATTACCGGTCTATACCCTTCTCAGGAGGGATATATCGCCATCAATGGCAATGTCATTGAAGCGGGCAGTGCAGGAGAGTATTTTTCCGCAATATTTTCTGATTTTCATTTATTTGACCGCATCTATGATATTGATTACGAAGGGAAGCAGGATGAAATTGACCGTTACTTGAAGATGCTGGATCTGGACGGCAAGGTCAGCATTGATAATGGCAGGTTCAGTACGCTCAAGCTGTCAGGCGGCCAGAGGAAACGGCTGGCGTTGTTAATTTGTTATCTGGAGGACCGGCCAATCTATCTCTTTGACGAGTGGGCGGCAGACCAGGACCCCGAATTCCGCAAGTTTTTCTATCTGACGTTGTTACAGGGGATGCGGGCGGAAGGCAAGATTGTAATTGCCATTACGCATGACGACCATTACTTCGATCTGGCAGACCGTCTCTTTAAGATGGATGCAGGCCAACTGCTGGAATTGGGCAATTTCAAGAATAAGGTGGGATAATGTTGCTGCAGAATCAGATCTATATCAAAGGCGCCAGACAGAACAATCTCAAGAATATTACGCTTCATATTCCCCGGGACAAGCTTGTAGTCTTCACCGGTGTCAGCGGCTCAGGCAAGTCCTCTCTGGTATTCCATACGATATACGCCGAAGGGCGCCGCCGGTTAATGGAATCATTGTCCGCGTACGAACGCGGCAGTCTGCGCAAGACAGACGAAGCGGAGGTCGATCTGATCGAGGGTCTCTCCCCGGCCATAGCGATCGAGCAGAAGACCGTGTCACGCAACCCCCGTTCCACAGTCGGGACATTGACCGATATCGGCTCCTATCTGAGGCTGCTGTTCTCCCGGGCGAGCAGAGCGGTATGTCCGCACTGCCAGCGTGAGATTCCGGTCAATAAGAAGAGAACCCTGATCCGTCAGCTGATGGAGTACCCGGAGGGGACGATGCTTGAGATCTATTCGTTAGATGATGTTCTTATCAAGACGTTTATTGTACAGCCTCAGCAGCACAGATCGCTGGAAGCAATAATCAATACCCAACTGGAGGCTGGAGAGGGCTTCATGAAGCTTGGTGTGAAGCGGGATGGCATGCTGACATTTGACCCGGAACTTGGTTGCAGTGACTGCGGAATCGTGGCCCATGAGGCGGCGGCCGGTGCATTCAGCTTCAATACACCCTTGGGCGCCTGTCCGACGTGCACCGGTCTGGGCAGACATTATTACGTGGACCCGGACCTGGTCATTCCGGACAAGACAAAAAGCATAGGTGGCGGCGCTATACAACTAATCGGCTGGCAGTGTGAACAGGACAAGTTCGCCAAGAACCGGAAGATATTTGAAGCATTGGCGAACCGGTATCATTTTGATCTGTTTACCCCGGTGGAGCATTTATCTGAAGAGGCGCTGAATGCTGTGCTGTACGGTACGGACGGTGAGAGAATACTGATTGAGAATCCCTCTATTGGCGGCAAGCCGATGAATGAGAGATTCGCAGGAATCATTAACATCGTGTATGAGCGGTTTAATAGCTATGCAAAGAATGAGCTGAGTGAAATTAAGGGTGAGGACAAGAGTGTAATACGGGAGCAGCTCTGTCCAAAGTGTGCGGGTACGCGGCTGAAGAGTCAGCGGCTGCTGTACCGGATTAACGGGCAGAGCATTCACGACTTATCCGAGATGCCGATTCAGGAGCTGCGGGAATTCTGCCAGGGGCTGAATCGGATGGGGCTGAGCCGACAGGAGGAAGCCGTGGCTGAGCCTATTTTCCGGGAAATAGCTGCCCGGCTAACCTTTTTAATTGAGATAGGCCTAGGATATTTAAGTCTCAGCCGGCCAGTGACTATGCTCTCGGGGGGAGAATCCCAGCGGGTCCGCCTGACCACACAATTAAACTCGGGGCTAATGGGGATGATTTATATTCTGGATGAGCCGACTGTCGGCCTGCACTCCAGGGACAGCGGGAAGCTGCTTCGCATGCTGCAACGGCTTAGGGACTTAAATAATACAATTCTTGTGATTGAGCATGATGAAGAATTCATCGCAGGAGCCGATCATATCGTGGAGATCGGTCCCGGGGCGGGAGTTCAGGGTGGAGAGGTTGTCGCACAGGGAACTGTGGGGCAGTTGAAATCCAGCCCGTTATCCTTGACAGGCCAATATCTGTCAGGGGCGAGAGTCATTGAATTGCCCCGGAGACACAGGCTGCAGAAGATGGATGTCCATTCAGACCACATTCGCTGTCTGGAGATTATTGGCGCACGGGAGAACAACTTAAAGAATATCAACGTACGGATTCCTTTGGGCTGTTTTGTCGGGATTACAGGGGTGTCGGGCTCTGGAAAAAGTACGCTGGTTAATCAAGTCTTGGTAAAGAATCTTCGTACCCGTTTTGAGCGGCGGGCTTCAAGTTTGCCTGCGGATCCTAACATCAGAGGCATTGAATGGATCGAAGATGTGGTTTATATGAACCAGCAGCCAATTGGCAGGAATTCGCGTTCCAACCCGGCAACCTATATCGGAATCTTCGACTACATTCGCCGGCTATTCGCAGCAACAGCACAGGCGAAGGCGGCGAAGGTAAAGGAAAATTCATTTAGCTTCAATACAGCGGGCGGCCGTTGTGAGGTATGTTCCGGACTTGGTGTACTGGTGACCGAAATGCAGTTTATGTCGGATATCGAGGTCGTGTGTGAAGCCTGCAAAGGACAACGGTTCAAGGAAGAAATTCTTGACATTGCATACCGCGGGAAAAACATTGCTCAAGTGCTGGAGATGAGCGTAGCGGAGGCCGTTGACTTCTTCGGGGACCAGCATCATATTCATCACAAGCTGACGTTAATGAACCGTCTGGGCATGGGCTATCTCATTCTTGGACAATCGGCTGTCACTCTCTCGGGCGGCGAAGCGCAACGGATTAAGCTGGTGGATGAGCTGGGCGGTGCGAAGAAAGGCATCGGCAAGCTGTACATCCTGGACGAACCGACAACAGGGCTGCATTTCGCCGATATTCAGAGGCTGCTGAATATCTTTCAGGAGCTGGTTGCCGAGGGGAATACGGTGCTTGTCATTGAGCATAACCTGCAGTTGATCAAAACACTCGATTACATTATTGACCTCGGGCCCGAAGGCGGGAACCGTGGAGGACAAATCGTCGCTGCCGGCACCGTGGAGGAAGTGGCCGCCGTGGAAGCTTCTTATACCGGGCAGTATCTGCGACAAATTCTTGGCTGAGCCGGAGGGAACGATGACTACAATTGCGCAATGTTTAAGGTTCCTGCCTGTGGAACCGCTCAAGCATTATATTCACAAAAGGTATAACAATCTGCCATGGGTCCACAAATTCGGGCTGGACCATATTCACTTCCAGGGGGAAGTGCTGGTTATTCATCATTCCAAGCCCGGATTCATAACATTATCTGCCGGACAAGCCGAAGAGCTTAAACAGTCGGTGAAGGAAGGGAGGACAGACTCGGCTGTACTGGATCTTCTGCCGGAAGACTGGTTCCGGGATACAACCGGCAGCGGGTTGATTGACGGGTTGCTGGACAAGGTGCTGATTCCGGGACTCTTTGAACGGCTGACACCGGAAAACTTGAAGCTGGATGTAACCGATCCGGAATCACGGCGTCTACGCGCCATTCTGGAAGGAGTACCTGAGCGGATGCCGCTGTTTCCGGCAATTCAGAACCCTTATGAGCTCAGGGAATTTCTGGAGCTGGTCCAGAAGCGCAAGCCTAAGACAGTAGTGGAAATCGGAACAGCTGGAGGCGGCGTATTCTACAGCCTGTGTCAGCTGGCGGATGCTAATGCCCGCCTGATCAGCATTGATTATCCGGGAGGCCCTTACGGAGGCGGACAGGATGAGTACGAGGTGCAGTTGTACTCCGGCTTCGGCGCACCGGGCCAACAGCTCTCTTTTATCCGGGACCGCTCATTCCACCATTCCACCAAGCAGGATTTAATCAGGCTCCTGGGGGACAGGCAGATTGATCTGCTGTTTATCGACGGGGATCATTCCTATGGCGGAGTTAGTTCAGACTACCATATGTACCGCCAGCTGGTATCGCAAGGAGGAATAATTGCCTTTCATGATATCCACCTGCATCCCAAAACTTGGGGCCGGGGATACGACGTCGGAATTTACTGGAATGAGGTAAAGCTTCTCTGCAGCACCTGCACAGAGATTTCCGATCCCGAGGGGAGCCGGGAACCGTCGGGCTTCCAGCAGAATGGAAGGTCCTTATCCTACGGGATTGGAATTGTTCACAATTAACGGGATGAGGAGGAAGCTGTCATGACCAACCACCGTCCGATCCGAAAAAGTCTGGTAGAGGATATGCTTAAGCTGACTTCCATGCAGGAAGGGTTATTGTACCATTGTCTGCGGCAACCGGATTCCGGCTTATATTTCGAACAATACAGCTATTCCCTGCACGGGCCAATGGATATTACCGCCAGCGTAAGAGCCTGGAATTGGACGATACGCCATAATGAGATGCTGCGGACCGTGTTCCGCTGGGAGAATATCGAACATCCGGTTCAGATTATTCTCAAGCACCGGCCGATTACCATGACCGTGCATGATCTTACGCTGCTCAATGAAGCGGACAAGGAGGAAGCCTGGAAGGGAATTCTGCAGGCAGACCGCTCCAACCCGTTTCAGCTGGAGGAACTTCCTTTGTTTCGGGTCATGGTCACCGAGTGGGATGATAACCGGTTTGTCATGACAGTCAGCCATCACCATATTCTGTATGATGGCTGGAGCAACGGAATTATTCTCGGCGAGTTCATGGAGGCTTACGAAGCATTTCAAGCCGGAAGGCGCCCCCAAACGATACATAAGCCCGGCTTCAGGGAGTATCTGAAATGGCTGCACGGACAGGACACGGGCGGGAGGCAAGAATTCTGGCAGCAATATTTGCAGGGATATGTGGTTCGTCCATTGCTCACGCAGAATATCGGTTCTATGTCAGCCGGAAGCAACGAAGCCGGATACGATTCCTGCATGATCGAAGATGGGCTAAGACAAGACCTGATGCATGCGGCCCGGGCAACTGGGGTGACGGTGGGTGACATTTATACGGCGGCATGGGGATTCTTGCTGCAACAGTACTCGGGACAGGACGATGTCGTGTTCGGGGTCACCGCATCCGGACGCAGCGGCAACCTGCCGGGGATAGAGCAGATTGCCGGGCTGCTCATGAATACGGTCCCGGTGAGGGTACACGCAAATCATGAATCCAGAGTTATCGATGTCCTGCTGAATATCCGGCAGTCCAATCTGCGGAGACAGCCTTATGAGATTACTCCACTAGTCGATGTGCAGGAGTGGATGGAGGCCGGCAGCCGGAAGGAGCTTTTCGATACACTGCTGATTATTGAGAATTACCCGTTAAATATCCGAACATTCGGGAATCTGCAACTGGAGGATTTCTCTGGCCACAGCTCTACGAACTATCCTTTATTGCTCTCCATTACAGATATTCATCAGACAGCTTTTCATTTTGTCTATCACACAGAGATCTTCAACATGGAAGACATTGCCTTGCTCCGTGAAAGATTTGTAGGAATGTTAAGACTTATGCTTGCGGATCTGCAGCAGCCGGTGGGGCAATTGGGTAGTCTGACCGACCTGGAGCGGGAGCTGAACCAGCTCTGGGAAGTAGAATTCAAACTTCAGCCGGTATCAGGAAATGGAGGACATTATGAGTAATCTTAACAAATGGGGTGGGATGGACTCCTACACCTGGACGGGTTCCAAAGAAACCGTAAAGTATTACCGCCAGATTGCAAAGGCTATGGAGGCTATACATGCTAAGATCCCCAAGCAGGATTTCCATCTGAATACGGTCGCCACGGAGACGGATATCCGGGAGGAGAATTTCCAGGGAATCCAATACAAACGTGCCGTTATGTATCTGATGTCTAACGGCTGTGAATGGGCGCTGAAGAACGGTAATGGCTGTACCATGTGTGGTCATTTGGCGAAGCAGACCCGGTCCGATACAGCGATCTCGGCGGATAATTATATTGCGCAGTTTGAGAACGAGTTCAAGCGTATTCCATTCGATCAGTTCCCGCTCTTAAATGTGTATAATAACGGATCCATTATCAATGAACGAGAGATTCCTTCGGAGGCCTTGTGGAGAATTCTGCAAATGATTGGTGAAACGCCTGAAATTAAAATGCTGGTTGTGGAGACCCGTCCCGAGTTCGTTACCGAAGAGAAGATTAGGGAGATCAAGCGGCTCCTTCCAAATAAACATATTGAAATAGCGATGGGACTGGAGCTCGTCGACGATTTCCTGCGGTATGTTTGCATCAATAAAGGGTTTACGCTTAAACAATATAACAAAGCAGCAGAGATCATTACCCGAGAGATGCACATGCGCACGTATGTCCTATTGAAGCCCCCTTTTTTGACAGAGATGGAGGCTATTGAACAAGCAGTACTGGCTGTTGAACATTCCTTCCGGGTCGGAGGGACGACAGTATCACTGGAAACCTGCACCATCCAGGACTATACTCTGGTCCAGGTTCTGAGTGAACGCAAGGGATACAAGACGGCCTGGTTGTGGAGTATCCTGGAGGTCGTCAAGCGTACAGCCCACCTTGGAAAATTGATAGTCGGGTTGTTCCAGTTCTATCCTTCGCCGGTGGGAGTGCCCTATAATTGTCCGGAATGCAGCGACAGAGTGCTCGCAGCCTTGAAGGAATATAACCGAACATTGGATATATCTGCACTGGACGGCCTGGATTGCAGTTGCAGGCAGCAATGGGAAGCGGAACTGCGGGAGGAGCCGCCAACTTTTGAGTCCCGCCTGGCTGTTCTGGAGGATGAGTGGAAGGCTGCCGACTAGTCCAGGTGCTTGGATTGTATACAAAGGGGGCTGTGAATGGTGCATGATGTTGATTTGAAGAGCAAGATCATTGATGAATATTGGATGAAGAAGCTGTCACCGCAGCTCCCCAAGGAGATGCTTCCGGCACAAAATACTTCAGCAGAGAGCTCTGTAGAAGGTACAGAATGCTGGGAAGCGGTAATACCCGTGACAATCCTGAGGCAACTGGAGCAGGTGTCCGGCGGATCAGAACTGGCCAGGCTTATTGTACTGCTGACTGCTGTTTCGGGCCTACTGTGCCGTTACAACGAGCATGGAGAGTCGCTCATCGGTACAACCACATTAAGGCAGTCCGGACAAGAGGGCGGTCAAGTGCTCTATCTAAGAAATCGCGTGGAGCAGGGCCAGCCCTGGAAGACTCTGCTGGAAGCCATGCATGCCGAACTCTCGCGTTCGTTCAATCATCGAGGGCTCCCGCTGGAGCAGGTTAAGGAGAGACTGCTTACATTACCGGGCTTCCGTACCGAGGTGCTGCAGCAAATCGCCGTTGTTGATGAAGGACTCCAGACCTCTCCGGATGGGCTCATGCTTTTCCCGCTGGTGGTAAAGTGGAAGTGTAGTGATTCCACACAAGGGCAAATACTGCAGTTTATCTTCGATCCGAACTTGTACGATGCTGCTATTATTCGTTCGTTTGCCGCCAACCTGGTCCATGTGCTGGGAGCTTTGACGATGAAGCCTCTTGCATCTCTGGATGCCGGCGAATGCCCTATGCTTGCATCCACCGAATGTGAGATTCTCTTAACAACGTTAAATAACACTTTTCACACGGAGAACAGTGTTCGGTTATTGCACCAATTCCTGGAGGAGCAAGCCGCAAGAATGCCGGATCAGACAGCGCTGGTCCAGGAAGACCGGAAGGTGACTTACCGCGAACTTAACCGGAGAGCCAACGGACTGGCTGGAATACTGAGGGAATATGGTGTAAGACCTGAGCAGATTGTGGGGATTGTGGTGCGGCAATCCATTGAGATGATTATCGCCATTAACGCTGTGTTGAAGGCAGGGGGTGCCTATTGTCCGCTTGATCCGGAACTCCCGCAGGAAAGGCTGCAGCAGATGATGGAAGACAGCGGTATAGAGTTTGTGCTGACGATTGGAGCACAGCCTGAGCTAGCTGGCCCCTGGAGGATAATTGACATTACCATTCCCTTCGTTACCGGCTGCGAGGCGGATAATCTGCCGACGTTAGCGGCACCGCATCATTTGGCTTATGTGCTGTACACCTCCGGCTCAACCGGCCGCCCGAAGGGAGTCATGATTGAACACCGGAGCATCGTTAATCAAATAGCAGGCTTAATGCTGCATTATTCGTTTGACGCTTCACTGCGTCATGTACTTCTGGCCCCTTATACATTCGATCCTTCGGTACAACAGGTGTTCCTTCCTTTGGCGACTGGCGGTACGTTATATCTTATTCCCAGAACCCAAATCACTGATCCGGATTGCTTCTGGGATCTGGTATGTGAAGAGAAGATCAATGTCATTAATACTGTTCCTTCCCTGATGGAAGTGCTGATGGAGCAGACAGACGGGCTTCCGCATCAGCTTGATTATGTAATTATGGCCGGTGAATCTTTTACGCATGAATTAGCCTGCAGACTGAAGCAGCGTTTCGATATCCGTTTCCTGTTCAATATTTACGGACCTACTGAAGCGACGATCAATACCACTCTGTATGAATGGCATTCGGGCAGCAATCATGGCACTGTACCTATCGGCAAACCCTTGACCAATTATCAGGTGTATGTATTGGATGCCGAGCAGCGGTTGCTTCCCTACGGGGCTTCAGGTGAGCTGTATATCGGCGGAGCCGGCTTAGCCCGCGGCTATATTAACCGCCCGGAGCTGACCAGTAAGGCATTCATCGCTCATCCGTTCACGCCGGGAGCACGATTATACCGTACAGGGGATATAGTGAGATGGTTGCCTGACGGTCACTTACAGTTTATCAGACGAATTGATCACCAGGTCAAAATCAACGGGATGCGGGTCGAGCTGGGCGAGATTGAGAGTGTACTGCGGGAATATCCGGGAATTAAAGAAGTAGCGCTGGTCCATGGCGTTTCCTCTAATTCAACGGAATTAGCGGCCTTTTACACCCGATTCTCTGCGAATGACAAATCGGCTGCAGACATTACGCAAGAGAGCCTGACTGCGCATCTCCGGCGTTTTGTACCCGAGTACATGGTTCCTGTTCATTTCGTTGAATTGGCAAGGATGCCTATGACAGTGAACGGAAAAACGGACAAAAGTGCGCTTAAGGTGCCGCGGCGGATGAACGGATTGGCCGGTCCGCGAAATGCAGTTGAAGAAAAGCTGATAGAGATTTGGCGAAAGCTGCTGGGCGGCGGGGAATTGGGCATACACAGCAGCTTCTTTGAATCCGGCGGTAACTCGCTGTCCGTAGTCCGGCTGCAGAGCCGGATTAACCAGGCCTTTGATGTGAAGTTGACCATCTCCCAATTGTTCACGCACCATACGATTGCATGCCAGGCGGAAGTGCTGCAGTCTTCTGGTAGGGAGAAGGTAAATGTAGAAAGGGAAGGTCTAAGGGCTGTACAAGTGCAGAATTCAGAGCGGGTTGCGGACAGTAACGGAAGCCGATTAAGTGGAAATAATGATATTGCGGTAATCGGAATAGCGTGCCGCTTTCCCCATGCCGCTTCCCAGGAGGAATTCTGGGATAATCTTTGTCGGGGCGTAGATTCGGTGGGTGTGATTCCGCAGCAGCGTCTACAGGATATTCTTCCGGGCATTGCTGTTTCAGATGAGTATGGGGCCAGCTTTCCAAGAGGTGCTTATCTGGAGAGGATCGACACCTTCGATCCGCAATTTTTTCAAATATCGCCGAACGAGGCAGCCATGATGGACCCGCAACAGCGTCTGTTCCTGCAGGTGGTCTGGGAGGCCTTTCAGGATGCGGGCTATGGGGAGAAGGAGGTGTTCGGCTCGCGGACCGGGGTTTTTGCCGGGACGGGCAAGCCGAAATATCTCGAGCTTATGGAGCAAATCGAACCGTCAGCTATTCCGGGGAATCTGCAGGCTGCCATCGCCGGGAGAATTGCATATACCTTTAATTTAACGGGACCGGCCGAAGTGATTGATACCGCTTGCTCTTCCTCACTCGTTGCCGTGCACCACGCCGTTCAGGAACTGCTTCTGGGCGGCTGCGATATGGCCATTGCCGGGGGAGTTAATCTTTATTTGTCGATGGTGGATCAGAATATCTACGAAATGGGAATAGCCTCTCCTGATGGGCGCGCTAAGACCTTTGACCATTCTGCCAATGGGACCGGTGGTGGAGAGGGGGGAGGCGCTGTACTGCTGAAGCCACTCCAGCAGGCTGTAGCCGATGGGGACCACATTTATGCTGTCATCAAGGCAAGCGCGGTGAATTCGGACGGTAGGTCTGGCGGAATTACCGCACCGAATGCTGCAGCCCAATCACTTGTCATTGAGGAAGCCTGGAGGAGGGCAGAACTGGACCCGGAGACCGTTACGTACATTGAGGCGCATGGTACGGGAACAAGGCTTGGGGATCCTGTTGAAGTGGAGGGCATCGCGTCCGCATTTCGTAAGTATACGGAGCGCAGGCAATTTTGTGCAGTGGGGTCGGTCAAGACCAATATCGGCCATTTGGACGCAGCGGCAGGCATTGCCGGCTTCATCAAAGCGGCGCTTGCTGTCTTCCATGGTTACATCCCGGCGTCACTCCACTTCACTCTGCCTAATCCGCATATCGATTTTTCGGATATGCCGGTATATGTGGCGGATTCAGGCGAGGAATGGCGTCCAGAATGCGGAGTCCGCAGAGCGGGTGTCAGTTCCTTCGGACTGAGTGGAACCAACTGCCATGCCATTCTGGAAGACTACTTTATTAGGCCTGAGCCGTTTCCAGCTGAAGACGTGCAATTATTTACTTTGTCTGCCTGGTCTGCGCAAGCGCTTCTGAGATATGTGGATCGTTTCCTGCAGTTTCTTCCGGTTACCGCAGCTTCTCTGGCGGACATCTGTTACTGCTCCAGCCTGAGCCGCTCAGCTTATACCCATCGGTTAGCGGTAACTGTGAATTCTGTTCAGGACCTGCAGCGTAAGCTTGTTATCTTTAGAACCGCGTATCTGCAGGATGAATATGCGTTGGGCACCGGGGAAAGAGATCAAATCTCTTGGAATCAACTGTCCAAAACGGATATGGAGAGTGCTCAGGCTGAATTGAAGCCGAATGCATCTCTATGGGAGGTTGCAGCAGCTTATCTGCAAGGTGTAGCAATTGACTGGAGGAGCTGTTATCGCGGGCAAGCCCGCAGACGCGTGCCGCTGCCTGCGTATCCCTTTGAGCAGAAACGATGCTGGACGGCTCCGGCCAAAGTACTGCTGGAGGCACCAGCTCCGGTAACGCCTGAGTATGCGGCAGATGTGGTTAAGGCTTCGGATTTCTTGCACATTCCCGGGGCGGTATTCGGGATGGGTAGACAATTGCTAGCGGAAGGCAGCTTTGGCTGGGAACCGGAATATAAAGCGAATCTGGATCATTTTGCGGTTCAACTCATTCTGCAATTTTTTCGCAGCTACGGATTGTTTAACGACCAAAATGTCTATTCCGGGCAGGAAATTATGCATAAGACGAGAATTGCCCCTCCCTATCAGCGGCTGGTCAGCTATATGCTGTCCTTTCTGAATCAGAAGGGATGTTTACATTCCGAGGGGGATATTCATTCTTTAACCGGTGTATATTCCAGCCTGGATGTGAAGGATTTATGTGCGGAATATTGCCGGCAATATCCGGAGCTTGCAGGCAGCTTCCAGATTCTGAAGCATTGTTTCCAGGCGTATCCAGATGTTCTATCGGGCAAACGTTCTCCGCTGAGCGTACTTTTTCCGGATGGAACCTCTCATTTTCTGCAGTCATTTGCCAATCGGAGGCGGACTTTGGGGGATCTGCATGAAATTCTGGCAATGGATGCTTTGCAGCAGCATATCACTGTGTTAGCCCAGCTTCACCGGCCCGTCCGGATTCTGGAAGTGGGAGGGGGATCGGGGACCATCGGCAAAGCGATTTTCTCCGGACTAGCCGGTCTGCAAGTTGAATATTGTTTTACGGATATAGGGCGGTCGATTGTTCTGGAGGCCAGTAAACAATTCAAGGAGTATCCATTTGTGCAGTACCAGGTTTTTAACATTGAGGAAGATCCGTTGATACAAGGATTCAAGCCCGGCCAATTCGATATCATTGTTGGACTAAATGTGATCCATGCCACTCGAAATTTAAGATGTGCTTTATCGCAACTGAAGAAAATTATAGCGGCGGGCGGGGTATTGTATCTCATTGAAAAAGTATTGAGCGAGCCCGGTGAGAACTTGGTTTGGGGTCTAACCGAGGGCTGGTGGCACTTTGAAGATACGGATATACGGCAAGCTACCCCCTTGCTGTCCGCCCCGGCCTGGGAGAAACTTCTGCATGAGGAACAGTTTGCGGATGTCCGTAGCTATTCCCTAGAACTAGCGGGGACTTCAGATACGGAAAGCGGCACGGCCCTTATTATCGGTTCGATGGGCAAAACCTTAGCCCTGCCGCCTGAAGAACTGATGTATGAGGTGCGCTGGCTTCCCAAAAAACCGGATGCGGAGCCGGTCAGCCAGCCCGGGGGCGTCTGGCTGATCTTCCGGGATGAGCTGGGGATCGGGGAGCACTTGTCCGGGCAGCTTATGCGGCTAGGCTGCAGCATTATAACTGTAGACAAGGGAAGTGAATTCAACTTCCGTCACAGCAACCGGTTTACAATAGATGCCGGAGAAGAGGTCCATTATATCCGTCTAATGAACATTCTGGCTGAACAGGGGCGGCAGATTTCCGGAGTGATACACCTTTGGGCGTGCACAGCCTGTGCGGAAGTGCCCGTCAGCGGTACGGCAGATCTGTTGCTGCAAGCAGGACTCTACAGTGTCACATACCTGACAAGAGCTATGTTGAACTTCGGAACTCATGACGAGGCAGATATCCGGGTCGTGACCGACCATGCTGTGATGCTCGCCGGAGACCAAGCCGTCTCTCCCGGGAAGTCGTCGATACTGGGACTTGTCAAGGTCATTTCCCAGGAGCATCCTAAGCTGCGCTGCTATGCGCTTGATGTGGATACCGGCGCTTACTCCGCTGAAGAAGTGTCTGCTTTGATTATGAAGGAACTGGCGGAGAACAAGAATGACGGTCTGGTCGCTTTCCGCCAGGAGCGATTGGTTCAGGAGTTAGCCCGGTTCAATCCGAAGAATTATCCCCGGCAGGAATTCAGGGTCCGTGAGGACGGAATCTATATTGTTACCGGAGGATTGGGCAGGCTGGGAATGGAGATCTGCAGGTATTTATCCCGGGAGAAGCCTGTCAAGCTGGTCATTATCAGCCGCTCCGTATTGCCTGACAAGCTTCGCTGGAGACAGTGTCTGGAGCACCCGGCAGAAGGTATACATCCTTCGGATATGCATAAACTGGCGTCGCTTCTGGAACTGGAGGATAACACCGGATCGGAGATTCACTATTTTGCCGGAGATGTTGCTGATGAGCAGCGCATGCGCGAGATTATGGCGCAAGTACGGAGAATAGCGGGCAGCGTTCATGGGGTGATCCATTGCGCGGCTGCACCGGGTGCCTGCAGTCAACCGCTGAAAATCCAGACCCAAGAGAAATTCCGGCAAGTTCTGCGGCCCAAGATACAGGGAACGCTGGTGCTTGACAGTCTGCTGGCTCAAGATCCACTGGATTTCTTTGTAGTCTACTCCTCGGTCGCCTCCCTCTGGGGCGGGGTCGGAGGAGCCGATTATGCTGCCGCCAATGCCTTCTTGGATGCCTTCAGTGCCAGCCGAAATGCACGTGGAAAGAATACGCTGGCTGTGAATTGGTATGCATGGGAGGGACTGACCGACCCCGGATGCATGGGATATATGCCTCCCGGAGATGCCTTGGCCGCTCTCCGCATTGGACTATCCAGCCGGATGGATCAAGTGGTTATCGGCAAGTTCGACCCGCATGTGCTGGCCGAGTGGGCTCCAATGATGAAGATCCGGCTAGCACCTGATGTGATTCGCGGAACTTCCTCGGGCATTCGCCCAGTTAAGGCTGAGCCCCTTCCGGGAATTGCTGCGGAAAGCTTGAAGGAGGTGCTCTTGACCGGTAGGAGTGATGGAGAATTTACAGTGCTTGAAAAGCAGATTTCACTGATTTGGGCACAGGTGCTGGGTTACGAGGAGTTTGACGTTAACGATAACTTTTTTGATATCGGTGGTGACTCTCTGCTGATCCTCAAGGTCTTGAGCCTGGTCAATGCGCAGGTAGATGCAGAGGTTGAAGCCGGTGACTTATTCTCCTACGGTACTATTGCCAGGCTGGCGCAATTTATCGGAGATAAGCGAGCCGTACCGCAGGCTGCGCCGGAACAACCATCTTGGGCAGGATCAACGGCCCCTGAGGATGATGCCTTGCGCCGGCTGATAAAGAGCGTCAAGAATGATGGCATCTCTGTCGGTGAGGCCATGAAAGGATTTGAGGAGCTATGAGCAATTCGTTTGTAGAATCCATCTTGCAGCTTGTTGCCATTGATGCAATCTCGGAAGACAATGCTTATTCGTTGATCAAGGCGCACCAGTCGGTTACAGGTGATCAATCAAAAGACATTGCCATTATCGGCATCTCCTGCCGGTTCCCCCAAGCCGGCAATAAAGAGGAGTTCTGGCACAATGTGGCCAGCGGTATGAACAGCATCCGGCCATTCCCGTCCGCCCGTATGGAGAGCATCCGTCCCTTCCTGGGTGAAGATGATTCCGGCGGCCCTTATTATCAAGCCGGTTATTTGGACGAGATTGATTTTTTCGATGCGGAATTCTTCAATATTCTTCCCGGGGAAGCCCAATATATGGACCCGCAGCAGCGGATTTTTATGGAGACGGGCTATGAGGCTATTGAGGATGCGGGTTATGGCGGGGAACGTATCCGCAATGCCGATACTGGTGTGTATGTGGGCTTCAGCGAAGCCAGATATAAGGATATGGTATCCGAGGATGTCCCCGCAGCATTTGTGGGCAACTTCCCGCCAGTGGTGGCAAGCAGACTATCCTATGCCTTGAACCTGTCGGGTCCGGCAGTAAGTATAGCGACAGCCTGTTCTTCCTCACTGGTTGCTCTGCATCTGGCATGTGAAGGATTGCATGCTGGAGACTGTTCAATGGCGCTGGTTGGGGGGGTAGCCATCGGACCGCTGCCGGCTAAGCTGGAGAACGGGAGCGGCTTGGGAATTACGTCCATTGAGGGCAAGTCCCGCAGCTTTGATGCAAGTGCAAATGGTACGGCCTGGGGCGAAGGCTGTGGCGCGGTGCTGATCAAGCCGCTGAAGCAGGCGGAAGCAGACGGGGATTATGTCTATGCAGTTATCAAGGGGAGTGCGATCAACCAAGATGGAACCTCCAACGGTATGGCGTCGCCCAATGCTTTAGCCCAAGAGGAGGTGCTGGTCAAAGCATGGAACCGCGCGGGGATTGATCCGCTGACCATCAGCTATATCGAAGCCCATGGGACCGGCACCAAGATCGGAGATCCCATAGAAATTAAGGGTCTGACCAATGCATTCCGGAAGTTCTCGCTGAATAATCACTTTTGCGGGGTTGGCTCCGTCAAGAGCAATATCGGTCATTTGGATTCGGCTTCTGGCATAGCTGGATTAATTAAGACGGTAATGGCCATGCAAAAGAGGCTGTTGCCGCCATCCATCCACTTTGTTGAACCCAATCCGCTGATGAGTCTGCAGCGGTCCCCGGTCTATATCAATACCCGGCTGAAGGAATGGAGTTCTCCAAACGGCCAGCCGCTGCGGGCGGGGGTGAGCTCATTTGGGCTCAGCGGAACGAATTGTCATGTTGTGCTGGAAGAGTTCCAGCCTCGTCAAACCGGTAGACGGCCGCTGCTGCTGCGGCCTGTATACATCTTTCCACTCTCTGCACGCAACGAAGCTTCTTTACGGAGACTCATCGGTAAATATATTGAATTTATCAGCGACTGTGCAGAACCCGCAAATCTGGAGGAAATCTGTGCAGTGTTAAGTACTGGCCGTGAGCATCATGCTTGCCGGCTGGCAATTCTGGCAGCAGATCCCGGGAAGCTGCTGGGCAAGCTCCGCCAGGCTTATTGTGCCTTCGGCTCCAAGGATTGGCTGGATCTGCGTCAAGAGGGGGTGTATTCATCGCTCTGTCCGCCGGGAAATCCGCTGCGGACGGCTGATAGCGGAGATGAGTGTGCTGCGGTTGCCCGGGCCTATGCGGAGGGAGGGAGTATCCAATGGATGGAATTTTATCCGCAGGCCCAATATGCCAAACGGCCCCTGCCTACCTATGCGTGGGAACGCACAAGGCACTGGGTCGAAGCACCAACCCGGCGTCCCGGCCGCCATATACAAGAGAATCTACGGGTAACAACCGAAGTTCGACTCTTCGACGGCGGAGGCTTCCCTCCTACGGAGGAAGAATACCGTATGGCCCAGCTGTGGGGCAAGGTGCTCGGGCTGGAACGGCTGGATGTAACGGACGATTTTTTTCAGCTTGGCGGAGATTCGTTGTTGGCCACAGATTTGATTAATCGTATCAGGGGGGAGTTCGGTGCCGTGGTGAACATGGCTCAGTTCTTTCAATTCCCCAGCATTCGCGGGCTGGCTGGTTTGCTCACGGCTACACCGGAGGAAGACGCCCCCGCTTCCGGACCCGCGCGGGAATACTACCCGCTCTCCCATGCACAGAGAAGACTGTTTGTCCTCAACCAACTGGCAGGACAAAGTCTGAATTACAATATGCCGGGTGCTGCGATCATCACCGGTCCTATAGATGTGCAGCGCTTCAAGGATACATTTGCGCAGCTCATCCGCAGGCATGAATCCTTCCGGACGGTATTTGATGTGACAGAGGATGAGATTGTCCAGTGTATACTGCCTGATGCCGATTTTAGGGTCCAATATGACGCGGAGCCGGCAACGGTTAGGCCGGAGGATATCTTGAGGAATTTCATTCAGCCTTTTCAGCTTGAAGAGGCTCCCTTGCTGAGAGTGGGATTATTCAGGCTTAGGCCGCAGGAAGGAGGCCGTGAGCTTCACCTGTTCCTGTTCGATATGCATCATATTATCTCCGACGGGGTATCCATGGAGATTCTGATGAAGGAATTCTCAGCGCTATACTTGGGTCACTCTCTGCCCGCTTTGCAGAGTCAGTATAAAGATTATGTTCTCTGGCAATCCGCGCAAATGCACAGTGATGATATGCGGCTTCAGGAAGCCTATTGGAGGCGCATGTTGGCAGAGGATAACCATGACAAGCTTCCGGTCCTCGATATGCCTCATGACTTCCCCCGTCCTCCGATTATGACATTTGAGGGGGATGTGCACTGCGTTACGATTCCGTCCAGTCAGGTGGACAAGCTGAAGGCTCTGGCGCTGGAGCACGGGGCAACGTTGTACATGATGATGCTTGCCGTCTACAGTTCACTGCTTCACATCTACACAGGACAAGAGGAGGTGGTAATCGGCTCGTTAATGGCCGGGCGCCGTTACCAGGGTTCCGAGCAGATGATCGGTCTATTTACGAATTATTTGCCGCTCCGCTGCTCTCCGGCCGGCAGCCTAAGGTTCAAGGATCTGCTCAAAGCGGTGGTCAGGCAGACGGTTGAAGCTTATGATCACCAGGATTACCCGTTTGAACAAATGGTCGACTTGCTGAAGCAAAAGAGGGATCTTTCCCGCAATCCGATCTTTGATACTATGCTGATACTGCATAATCAGGGAACCCGGAATCAAAGTTTTGAACTGGACTCTATTAAGATTGGAATGATGGATTGGGAGCGTACAGCCTGTACCCTGGATATAAAGCTGGATCTGTTTCAAGGCCCGCAGGGTGAGCTCAATTGTTCTTTTGAATTCTATAAGCGCCTTTTCCACAAAGAGTCGATTGTCCAGTTAGCCGGACACTTCTTGACGCTGGTTGAGCAGATTGTGAACGATCCGGAGCGGAGACTGTCAGAATACCGGATTCTTACTCTTGCGGAAGCTGTAGTTATTGAACGCAAAAGAAAAGTGAAGCATGGGCTATTTGAGCTCCCGCCGCTGGAGAGAGTGAAGACCTCCGGGAAAGGTCCATTATCCCTCCGGCAAAGGATGATCGTTCGTAACAGAGAGGCGATAAACAATGTTGTTGTTCATGTACTGCTCCATGGAGAGGTTCAGCAGGATGCGCTTGCCAGGGCACTGGAGATATTTCACCGGAAGACTCCAGGTGCCAGAATCGTACTGCAAGAAGACGAAAGGGGACATAGACAGGCTGTTCTGGAGTCAAGTTCCCCAGGACTTGCAATATCGCCTATACCCGGTGACAGTAACGTAGACCAGCTCATTTCGGTCCTGCTCCTGGAGGAAATCCGCCACCGCTTTGATTTGTCCAGCGGGCCGCTGTACCGGGTCACTATGCTCCAGGACAGTAAGGAGCTGAACCATGTCATCTTAACGGTTCACCCATTCATTGCAGAATGCCTGGCTGTAAGCAGAATGCTTAGTGACATCCTTCACATCTACCGTGAACCGACGGATGTGCTGAATGCTAATCTGCCGGTGAAGCTGCAGGAAGGGGATACGACGTGCGATACAGAGATTCAGGAAACGGCGTATGCCTTGAGCTTTGCAAGCTGGCAGCAGAGTCTGCTGCACGAAGGTTATCTGGAGCCGCAGCGGCCCTATTGGACAAGAGCACTGAGGCATCCCCTGCCGCGGTTTGAATTCAGGCTGAAGCGCGGAGGGAAAGAGCAGACCGGTACCAGATTATCATGGTCCCATACCGGCATTATCCTGCCTCCCAAGACGCTAGGTCTTCTTCACAGCTATGCTGCTCCTTATGGTGCAGATGTGACAGTGCTGCTGCTATCGTGTTATATCATGCTGCTTCGGCAGCTTACTCAGGCAGAGGACATACTGGTAGGTACCCTGATGAACGGCAGCGCCCAGACTCGTGAGAGCGGATTACCCTTTATCTACCAGACACTGAGTCCGTTGCGGCTGTCTCTGCAACACAGCACCTCATTCGGTGCGCTGCTTGGGCAGGTCAAGCAGGAGGTTGAAGCGGGAAGATCATCCATGCTTTATCCCTATGATCTCCAATGGGTGAACGCCGGGAAGATAGCTGAATCCAAGGAGACCTTGTATCAAGTGCTGTTTGCGGAGGAAGAATGGCCCCTGGCGCCTGAGGGATTGCGTCTTGCCGAATTCCATCAGTATATGCCGGAGGAAGCGCTTCTTAAGCTGGCGGTGGCCAAGAGCGATGAAGGGTTGCAGTGTACATTCTATTGGGATGATTCTCTGCTGGAAGCGGACTATATCCGTTCCATGGCCCAAAGATATCACAAAATAATAGAAACGCTTGCTCAGAGCGTTACTAATCCCAAGGAGGAATAAGCAATGATGGAAATGAGATCGCCGATTGAATTTCATGACAACCGGTTCTTAATGTTTGTGCTTGACCAGATGGCTAATGACTTTGAGCAGGAAGGGATCAATGATGTGATTCGGATGACCTTGGGGAAATCGGAGCTGCCGCTGCATCCTGAGATCATTGGAGCTATGAAGGAAGCGTTGGATACTTTTGAGAAGAGCACGCTGGTATTTCCTGGAGGCCTACCTGAATTAAGAGAAGCGCTGGCTGAGGATTACAAGAATAATTACGATCTTGATATCAAGCCTAGCAATATCGTGATTAATGTGGGAACTAGTGCTTTGTTCCGTAATCTGTTCTATCTTTTGGCCAAGGAGGGTGATGAGGTGCTCCTGCCGCTCCCTTACTATTCTCTCTATCATTTCTGCGCCCAACTGGTTGGGGCCAAGGTACGCTATTACAACATAGATCTCGATACCTTATCGCTGGATATAGACTCATTCCGGGCCAATTTCACGGATAAAACCAAAATCGTGGTCATTAACTCACCTGGAAATCCACTCGGTAACATTCTGACCCCAGAAGAGCTGTATGCCATGGATGAGATCATCGGCGGCAGAGCGGTTGTCATCAATGATGAGATTTACTCTAGTGTGTGCTTTGATCAGCGGAGTACTTCAGTATTGGAACTGAAGGATACTAAGTCAATATTCATCACAACCAATGCGTTCTCCAAAGGATACAGAATGTACAGCCGTCGTGTAGGTTACTGCATCGTTCCGGAGGAGCTGGTGACACCCCTGACGGTTATTCAGCATCATACACTGCTTACGACCGATCCGGTTGTGCAATTTGGCGCACTGGAAGCCTTGCAGCATCCAGAGGAAATTGAGCAGCTGGTCGGGCTGTACCGGGACCGCCGGGATTATACGGTGGAGCAATTCGAACAGGTACCGCTCGTCAGAGCCATTCCAGCGAAGGGCAGCTTCTATTTCACCTTGAACTGCAAGGATTATATGGATGAGCACGGGCTGTCTACCAGCCTGGAGCTGGCAGAGGAAATTATGAAATATAAACATGTAGCCACCGTCCCGGGTTCTGATTTCGGCTTGCCGTATACGCTGCGGCTCTCGTATTCAAGCAGCAGCTACCACGAAGGGATTGACCGGCTGGTAGATTTCTTTACAAATAAAGCGACAGGATGATGAAGCTTCTATTCGTTAATCTGTACCCCTCAGACAGTGAGCGCGGGTATTTATTATCTTCTTATGTTCTCAAAGGCTACCTGGAAGCTTACAGTATGCAGCCGGAGGATCTGGATGTTGAAGTGAGCAATTATTCCACAGATAGCGATGCATCGCTGATGGCCAGCGACATTATCAGAAGCCGGGCCGATGTGGTCGGATTCAGTTGTTATGTATGGAATGTCGAGAAGATTGGCGCGCTGCTGAAGCATCTCAAGCCCAGGACAGATTCTTGTTATGTGCTGGGCGGGCCTGAAATTTCTCTGGATTGGATCGGCAGACGTTCCCGGCAATTCCCTTCGGACTATTATGTTATCGGGCCTGGAGAGAGAATACTCCTGCAGCTTGTCGATTATTTGCGGGGATTTGGAAGCGAGCGGCCAGCCGGTGCGGCCTTCTGGTCCGGCGGAGCTTTGCAATATACGGAACCTCTCCTGGAGAACCAGATTGCCGAGCTTGATGAGATTCCCTCTATCTATCTGAATGAGGTGATTGAGAACGATCTGTATGAAGGGCAAGAGGCGTATCTGGAGACCCAACGCGGCTGCCGGTACCGCTGTAAATATTGCGTATACCACAAGAATCTGGACAAGGTGTATTCTTTTTCACTGAACCGGGTATTCCGCGAGCTCCATCACTTAATTGAAAAGAAGCAGGTTCTCTCTTTGCGTATTTTTGATTCGATCTTTACGAATGACCTGGAAAGAGCGAAGGCCATTATCCGTTATCTGATCCAGATGAAGGAAGATAGGGTCCAGCTGCCCTATCTGCTCTACTGGGAGTTGATGTACAACGGGGTCGATGAAGAATTTTTTCAGCTTACAGCTCAACTGAAATACAGACAGAATATTCTGAATACCTACAAACCGCACTTTGCCGATGTCGCGCAGCATTACTCAAGTCTGCTGGAGGATTACACGGTCATTAATTGCATCGGGCTTCAATCACTTAACAAGGAGTCACTTCGGGCCGTTCACCGGGTAGGAGTGATTCCGAGGAAGCTGGATCAATTCATGAGTCAAGCCCGGCAGTATAACGTTGTGCTTAAGGTGGATCTGATTTTGGGACTGCCGTTTGAAACCTATGAGTCTTACCTGGAGGGTCTTAATACTATATTGCCTTATTTCGAAGCAACGGATCATATCCTGAATATTCACCGTCTGCAAATATTACCCGGCTCGGAGATGGAAGAGGTATGCAGGCGCTATGAAGTGGAGTACTCCATGAGTGCGCCCCATTACGTCCATCAGACTCGGGAGTTCTCAAGGGAGCGGCTCATTTTGGCTTCTGCGCTGACAGCAGTGCTGTTCCGGGTACTGAACTCTACACTGCGGCCTTATCTGTATCGGGCGGTTAAAGCGAGCGGGCTATCCTATACCCAGCTAATTGAGGAATTGTATGCACAAATCCTGCATGCTGAGGAACTGGGTGCGATTGCTATCGTCGGCGGTGAAGTCAATGATATGTACTGGAATGAACAGGTCTTTCAGGATTTGCCGTCCGAATGGTTGATTTCAAGATTTGAAAACTATGTAAAGTAGGGAATGCCTATGGATTTTTTATCATTTGATATTTTATCCGATGACGAGGAACGGATCATTGCGGAACTTAACCAGACCGAAAAAGAGTATCCGGCAGAAGCAACGATTCATGGGGTAATATCAGCCCGGTGTGCGGCTTCTCCGGAGCAGACTGCCATTACCGAGAAGAACGGACTTCTGACTTACAGGGAATTAGAAGAGCAGTCAAACCGGCTGGCCCGGCTGCTGGCTCAAGCAGGCGCAGTCCCCAATTCATTGATCGCCATAGCTGCCGGACGCAGCACGGCCTTGGTCACCTCTGTCCTTGGCATTTTGAAGGCGGGTGCTGCTTATGTACCTATCGATCCTGATTATCCGAAGAAACGCATACGTTATATGCTCCATGACAGTGCCTGCCGCATTCTTGTGACAGAATCCGCCTTCTTGCAGAGCCTGCGGGACGATCTGCCTGAAAGCCTGGAGACCATTATCTGTCTGGATGAAACGGATGATCTTCCGGATGCGCTGACGGTCTTTGGGCCGGAGGATATCGCACAGATGCCAATTGATGGATGGGTAAATGCCAATTCGGAAGATGATCTGGCGTATGTCATTTATACTTCCGGTTCTACTGGGGAGCCGAAGGGCGTTATGATTACGCACCGGGCGGCGATGAACACTTTGTTCTGGCTGCAGGATTCCTTTGCATTGACGGAGCAGGATGTGATTGCCCAAAAGACATCAGCCAGCTTCACGGATTCGGTATGGGAGTTTTTCTGGCCGCTGATGGCGGGTGCGCAGCTTAGCATTATTTCGGCAGAAGCGGTAAAGGACCCGCTGCAGCTCTATGGTCAGCTTAAGGCAGACCGGGTAAGCATTACGCAGTTCGTACCAGCCCAGATGAGCCTGTTCCTCGATGTGGTCAAAGGCGAGCAGGACTCTTCCCTGCCGCATCTGAAGTGGGTATTTAACGGGGGAGAGGCTCTGCCCGTTAACATTGCCCGGGAATGGTACGGTGTATTCGGGCAGGCCCGCATTGCGAATCTTTACGGCATGACCGAGTCGGCAATCTATGCTACGGAATATCTGCTCGACGGGCCGCCGGACGCCGGCATATTAAGCATTCCGCTCGGCAGACCCATCAACAATGCCCATATCTATATTATGGACGTGCAAGGCCGGCATTGCCCCTTCGATGTCAAAGGGGAAATCTGCATTGGAGGTCCGGGAATCGCTGCAGGATATTGGAACAAAGCGGAATTGACGCAGAGAGCGTTTATGAATCATCCCGTTACCGGTGAGAGACTGTATTGCACGGGGGATTTGGGCTTGCTCAGACCGGATGGCATCGTTGAATATTTGGGCAGAAAGGATGACCAGGTTCAAGTACGCGGGTATCGTGTGGAATTAAAGGAAGTGGAGCGTGTGGTCTCCGGATTCCGGCTGATGAAAGAAAATGCGGTGATTTCCAGACCGGATAGCGCGGGATCTAACGAATTGCTGTGCTACTTCACTACCCATGACAAGGGTATTGACGTTGATGAGCTGGCCGAGCATATGCGTGAGCTTTTGCCTAACTATATGATTCCCGCCTATTTTATGGAGCTTAATGAAATGCCGTTAACTCCCAACGGAAAGATCGACCGCAGAAAACTCCCCGATGTGCAAACCAAGATAAACCGGACCAGGGAGTATACCGCTCCAAGAAATGCAACGGAGCAGACTCTAGTAAAGATTTGGGCTGAAATTCTGCGTGCCGGAGAAGAAGAGATTGGAATTCATGACAGCTTCTTGGAGATCGGAGGGAATTCCATCTCCATCGTCAGACTGCACCGCAAGATCAAGCAGACACTTATGATCGAGATTACTGTGGCAGAATTATTTTCTTATCCGACAATTGCATTATGGATGGACCATTATGTTAACCGTGGCAACAGCAAGGATACAGATGGAGATGAGGAGGCACAGTTAACACGCGACCTTATGGACCTTTTGGAACAAGTTGAAGAAGGCACCATTGATGTCGAACACTCTGTCGAAGTATTCGACAAACTCCAGGGGGGATCATGATGAAGCTGGTCAAGAACTATATATTGTCCCAGGTTGCAGCCAGAACCCTGTCTAAATCCGAAGCTTTGCCTCTGTTACAAGAATTGTCCAACCAAGAGGGCAACTCCGCCAGGATGGAGGATATTGCGGTTATCGGCATGGCCTGCCGGCTGCCCCAAGCCGGCGGGCCGGAGGAGTTCTGGAGCAACCTGATTCATGGTGTAGACAGCATTGGCGATTTCCCGGATAGCCGCAAACGGGATGTTGACGCTCCGATCCGGGATTATTTCAAAAACAAGCGCAATGCGCCGGAGATTAAGTATCGCCGCGGGGCTTACTTGAACCGGATTGATCTGTTTGATGCCGAATTTTTTAATATTACACCGGCGGAAGCGCGGTGCATGGACCCGCTGCAGCGTATTTTTCTGGAGGTATCCTGGGAGGCGTTGGAGGATGCGGGATATGCCGAGAAGGAGCTAAACGGCTCCAGAACCGGAGTGTATGTCGGGGATACAGATGCGGACTACCTCAAGCTGATTCAGGAGATGGAGCCCTATGCCTTGCCCGGCAATACCATATCTATTGTTGCCAGCCGGCTTGCCTACATTCTGAATTTGGCCAGCGGAAGCCATCTTATTGACACGGCTTGCTCCGCATCCCTGGCTGCGGTGCATCATGCCATCAAGGGTCTGATTACCGGCGATTGCGAAATGGCGTTGGCCGGCGGGCTGAATCTAACCTTATTTCCGATTGATGAAGGTCTTGCTGATATTGGCATCGCCTCAACCGATTATAAGGCCCGTACCTTTGATGCAGATGCCAACGGAACCGTCTGGGGTGAAGGCTTCTGTACAGTGGTCCTGAAGAAGCTGAAGAATGCCAAGAGAGACAGGGATCACATTTATGCCGTCATTAAAGGCAGCGCGATGAACTCGGATGGCAAATCGAACGGGATTACAGCACCCAGTGCCCGGGCCCAGTCCGAACTGATTCAAGCCGCGTGGCGCAATGCGGGCATTCCACTGGAGACAATGACCTATCTGGAAGCCCACGGTACAGGGACAAGACTCGGGGATCCGATTGAAATGCAAGGAATTACCGGCGCGATCCGCAGCTCAACGGACCATCAGCAATTTTGCGCTCTGGGAGCGGTCAAGACTAATATCGGTCATTTGGATACGGCGGCGGGATTGGCCGGATTCATGAAGACGGTGCTGGCCTTGAAGCATCAAGCCATTCCGGCAACACTGCATTTTCACGATCCCAATCCGCATATTGATTTTATGAATTCTCCGGTGTTTGTCAATACCGAGCTGATGCCCTGGACGACCAGTAATGGAGTGCCGCGAAGAGCTGGGGTTAGTGCCTTTGGCTTGGCCGGGACGAACTGTCATGTGGTGCTGGAAGAATACCAGGGGGATGCGCCCTCCGCCGCGGGTATACCGGAAGGGCCGGAGATAAGTATATTGACCCTGTCGGCCAAGAGCAGGGGGTCGTTCGATGCCTTGCTGGAGCGGTTCATCCTTTACCTTCCAGATACTCCTTATACACTGCGGGACATTTGTATTACCAGCAATACGGGACGCGGGCATTATGCTTATCGACTTGCAGTAGCTGCAGCTTCCTTGGACGAATTGCTTGGTAAGCTGCTGCTGCTGCGGGATACAGCAGACAGTGACCGCGCTTCTCTGAAGAAGGCAGGGATTCATTATGCTTATCTCGAGCAACGGAAGAACAGGTCTTACAATGCGAAGCCTAACACGGATCTAAACAGATTACTGGATGAATATGCCACCGGCAGCGAGATTCAGTGGGAGGATTGGTACGGCAAGCATCAGGGTAGACGAGTGCCGATTCCGGTATATCCGTTCTCGGGGAAACGGCATTGGATCAACTATATTCCGGAGCAAGAGACCGTTTCCGTTCCGCAACAGCCGGCGGTCAGGAATATGGATGATTGCTTCTATTCACTCCAATGGGTGCCCAAGGAGCTGGATGCCGCCAAGGCGGCCGCGTTACCTGCCGGACAAGCCTGGCTGTTGTTCACTGATGATACAGGCGTGGGTGTTTTCTTGTTCGACCAAATGAAGCAGGCGGGCTTGCGGCCTGTTCTTGTGGAAGCGGGTGATTCTTTTACCAAGATGCAGGAGGACTCCTATAAGCTGTGCCCCGAGACTCCCGGGCATTTCGAACAGCTCATTGTGGCGGTAACGGATGGCGGGCACCAGCCGATAGGAGGAGTTGTACACCTATGGACCTGTACGGAAATCCGCAGCGGAATGCGGAATCCGTTAATGCTGCGCGAGAGCCAAATCAGGGGAGCAGAGAGCTTGCTTTATTTATTAAAAGGCTTTAAAGCGCAGAACATCGCCTTTCCGCACGAGATTAGAGCAGTCTCCAATTACGCTCACCTGGTTACCCCGGAGGATGGATACCTTTTTCCTGAGAAGGCGCCTCTGTGGGGATTGATGAAAGTGGTCTCCCAGGAATACATGGAGTGCCGGTGCAGTTGTATGGATGTGGAGACCATCGGCCGCAAAAGTAGTGATGTAGCTCTGGAGATCATGCAGGAGTTGAGACATGTAGAATCAGCAGAAGACTACGGCTCCGCTTGGCGCAACGGTAAACGTTATACCCAGCAGTTGGGCAGGATGAAGGTGCAAAGCCTCCCGGAGAGGGATATCCGCCTGAGAGAAAATGGCGTCTATCTGATTGCCGGCGGAGCGGGGGCTGTAGGACTGGAAACCTGCAGATATCTGGCCGGAAAGACCCGGGCCAGACTAGTTATCGTCAACCGCACGCCATTGCCGAAACGGCAGGAATGGGAACGGCTGGCGGGCTATAGTGCCGATACTCCCGTGTCCAGCCGGATAGCGGAGCTGCTGCGACTGGAGGAACTGGGGGCCGAGGTTCATTATTATGCAGCTGATATTACAGATTTGGCCGCGATGAAGGCGGTTATGGCGGATGTAGAAGCCCGCCTCGGTCCGGTCCACGGTATTATTCATTCAGCCATGCAATTGGAGCACGAACGTCTGGAGCAACTGGATATATTCGGATTCAGGCGTGCGGCGGATACCAAAGTCATCGGCGCGTGGGTGCTGCAGGAATTGGCTGAAGAGCAGAACGCGGATTTTGTTCTGCTGTATTCTTCGGCAGCCTCCATTCTGGGCGGGGTGGGTCTTGGAGGATATGCCGCTGGTAATGCCTTTATGGACCAATTCGCTCATTATCACAGCCGCCGGGGTGCGGAGATGTTGTCCATTAACTGGTCGTTTCTGGAGATGGGGGCGACCGCTGGTGAGCTTGCCGCAGATCGGAGCTTGTCGCTGCCGGTATCAGCCGGGGATTTCGCGCTTATTCTCGATAGACTGTTTCAGTATCGGACAAGTCAGGCTCTCATAGCCAGGATTCGGGGGGATGAGCTTAAGACGGCGATGAAGCTGTTGAAGGTGCATTTCGCTCCGGAATTGATCTCGGTGCTGACGCAGCCGACAGAACTTACCGGTTCTGCAAGCCCGGAGGCATATCAGCAAACGATTCATGCCTATCAGGAGCTGAAGCGATGGCTTCAACAAAATGACGCCATTCAGGATATAATTCAGCGGGATGTGGAGCTGGGGTCGCGATTTGTATCCTTTGAGGAGCATTTGTACTCGGCCCTTCAGTCTGATACGCCTGCACAGTTGGCTCAGAAGCTTACAGGCCGGACCTTTGCTGTCAAGCTTAAGGATGGTGAAGATGATAACTATTTAGAGATGGAGCGGCGTCTGGGTCAAATCTGGGGCGAGGTACTGGGTCTTGAGGAAATCGGCGTTCACACGGATTTCTTCGAGAATGGAGATTCGCTCATGCTAATGAGCGTGATCAGCCGGATTAAAGACGATCTGTCAATTGACATCCCAATCCAGATCTTTTACCAGGAGCCTACGGTATCCGGATTGAGCCAATGGCTTCTGCATTCTGAAGAACTGGAAGCAGACGACTCCGATGATATTCCTGTGTTGCCGCGTTTTTATGGGGACCTTAAGGACCCCGGCTAATTTGTCCGATCCAGTGGGGGGTTACCAATGCTATTTTGCGGATTGAAATTAACGCATGACGGCAGTGTCGCTGTCATTCAGGATGATACACTGCTGTTCAGCTATGAGGTTGAGAAATTTAACAATAACAAAAGGTACAGTGAAATTCCTGATCTGACCTTCGTGGAAGAAGCGCTTGCACTTAACGGATATACCGCTGAGGATGTTGAACATTATACCATTGACGGCTGGGCGGGGTTAAAGACCGGTGAAGTCATCACCCGCTGCCAAGGAGAAGACTTGACACTTATGGTTGCCCCCTACCGGGAGGCAACTTTATCCGCTAACTCGCTGTTCCCATATCCGGGGAAGGGACTGAAGCTGGGTGGTAAGGAAAGGGCATATACGAGTTATTTGCATTCCACCACTCATCTGTTAAGTACGTATTGTGCAAGTCCATTTGCGCTTCGCGGAGAAGATGCTTACTTGCTGGTTTATGATGGGGGAATGTATCCGCGGCTGTACTACTTTAATTATAAACAAGGAATGATGGAGAATCTGGGCCCTATTTTTATGCTGATCGGGAATATCTATTCACTCTTTGCCCTGCACTTTGAGCCATTCTTTCAGAAAGACCTTGGGCCGCGGGTGGATGATCTATCTGTTGCTGGCAAAGTAATGGCCTATATTGCTACCGGGAATGTAAAGGAAGAATTAATGGGATGTTTTGAGCGGATATACCGTGAGCATTTCTCGCCGTCGATGGAGTTCAACTGGGTCTTCTCACGGGAAATCAAACGTTTCGTAGACGAACATCACATTTCTCACGCTGATGCCCTGGCCTCTTTCCATCTGTATATGGAACGCTTACTAGTAGATTCGATTAATGCGGCCGTTCGCAAACACGGGAACAGAAGTCGCAATTTCTGCTTTATCGGCGGCTGTTCTCTGAATATTAAGTGGAACAGTGCGATCAGAAGCAGCGGTATTTTCGATGAGGTGTTTATCTCTCCGTTCACTAACGATACGGGCAGCGCTATCGGTGCGGCTTGTTGTGAGATGTATCGGCAGACGGGAAATTTACATTTGAAGTGGTCGGTATACAGCGGGCCGTCTGCTGTGCACAATGACCCTCCGGAAGGCTGGTCGCAGAAGGCATTCTCCATACAAGAGCTGGCCCGGCTGCTGCATGAAACCAATGAACCGGTTGTCGTTCTGAATGGAAGAGCGGAGCTTGGTCCGCGGGCACTCGGTAACCGTAGTATATTGGCGACTGCCATTCAGCCGGATATGAAAGACCGCCTAAATGTCATCAAGCAGCGGGAGCTCTACCGGCCGGTATCTCCCATATGTATAGAGGAACGGGCACCGCTGATCTTTGAACCTGGAACGCGCGATCCTTATATGCTGTTTGACCATATCCTCCGGGAGCCGTGGTCGGAGCTGATTCCGGCGATTCGTCATCTGGACGGAAGTGCGAGGCTGCAGACCGTGAGCAAGGACGATAATCCGGTGATCTATGACCTGCTGTGCGAATATGAGAAACTGAGCAGAATTCCAGTCCTTTGCAATACCAGTGCCAATCTGCTCGGCAGCGGTTTTTTTCCAGATGTACGTTCGGCTACGGAATGGAATGGCACTGGCTATGTCTGGTGCGATGGTAATTTGTACTACAAATAACTTCAGATGGAGGCCTGCGCCTATGGGAGAGAAGGCGACCTACGAGCTATCCCACGGACAAAAGCGGTTTTGGATTCAATCCCAGTTGAATCCGGGCAGTGGCGAGTTGAATCAGCCTATGGCTGTCAGAATCGGCCGTAGGATAAGCCCTGAATTGTTGCGGCAAGCCCTGAAGCAAATTGTTGAGCGTCATTTTGTGCTCCGTACCGTATTTTTGTCTGTAGACGGAGAGCCGCGGCAAATGGTGCTGGAGCATTTGGAAGTGAACCTGCCCGTTACCGATTATTCTGGCCTTGGAGCGGAAGCCGTGCAGGAGGCTGTCCATGCTGATCTGCTTGCCGATTCGGGAATGCTGTTTAATTTAACGGAGGGGCCGTTGTTCCGTGTACGGTTATATTATTTGGACGTTGAGGATACCATTTTCTATATTTGTTTGCACCATATCATTGAAGACGGATGGTCGATGGAAGTATTATTCCGTGAGCTGTTTACGATATATCAGTCCATAGAGCGAGGTGCTGACATCCGGTTGCCCGACCTGCCGATTCAGTATATTGATTACGCCAATTGGCAGAATCAATTATTGTCTTCAGGCAAACTTCGCAAGCAGAAGGAGTATTGGCAGAAGAAGCTGGGTGGGGGGCTGCCCAGTCTTCACCTGCCCATGGATTATGCCCGGCCGCAGGTCAGGAATGCAGCGGCGGGCATAGAGAAGGTTGTCATCGAATCTTCGGTATGCGAGGCTCTGAAGCTGATGAACCGGAGATACGGGACGACGATGTTCATGTCCATTGCCGCCTGCCTTCAGGTTCTTCTAGCAAGACTGTGCAACCAGGAAGATATTCTCATAGGGACTCCCATAGCCGGAAGAAATAATAGACATGTGAAGAATCTGATCGGATTCTTTGTTAATACATTGGTGCTGCGTAACCGCCTTCCTGTCGAGGGCCTATTCCCTGAATTGCTGCAACAGATGAAGCAGACCTGCATTGAGGCATTTGAGCATCAGGATTACCCCTTTGACGAGCTGCTGCAGTTGCTTGAAGCGCCGCGCAGTCTGAATAGGGCACCGCTCTTTGATGTTCTCCTTAATTTTGCTTCTGATTACAGTTCGGAGGAGAATTTAAGTGAACTCCGGTTTAATAAAGTGATGATCGGAGAGGGTGCGGAGCATAATGAATTCGATTTGACGGTTATCGTGGAGACGGTCGATGACCGGATGATTCTTTCCTTATGCTATGGAACCGATTTGTTCTGCCCGGCTTCTGTCCGGCGGATCGGAGACAATCTCCGGCGGATCATTGCCGGGGTTGCAGACAATGCTGAGCAGCGGATATGGGAAATTGGTTACTTATCCGATGAGGAGCAAAGTGTACTCCAAGCGGTAAATGATACCCGGCGGATGTATCCGCAAGAGGAGACGATTCCGTCTCTATTCGCTCGTCAAGCCGCGTGTACGCCTGACTCTATTGCAATTGAGCATCAAGGTAAGACCATAACGTATTCGGATCTGCATAAAGAGTCTAATCGGATCGGTCATTTATTAAGACAATGCGGAGTCGTGCCGAATGAACCAGTTGCTGTGTTAGCGGATCGTGGAAGCGATCTGCTTGGTGCTGTGCTGGGTGTGCTTAAGGCAGGCGGAGCATATGTGCCTGTTGATCCTGAGTACCCGGAGCTGCGCATCCGGTATTTATTGCATGACAGCGCCTGCCGCGTGCTGATTACCGAGCCGCGCTACCTTGGACAATTGTCCGCCTATTTGCCGGACAGCGTCGATATTGTTGTCTGTCTGGAAGGAGAGCAGCCTTCCGGACTATCCGCCGGCTCAGCAGTATGGACGGATAGTCCTGCAGAGCCGGTCATTGCGGGGCTGCCGGACAAGCTTCAGATCATCCGCAGCAACGCCGGCTATCCGGCAACAGATTTGCCTGCAATTGCCGGAGCTAGGGATTTGGCGTACATCATCTATACCTCCGGGTCTACCGGACATCCGAAGGGCGTCATGATCTCCCACAAGGCTGTGCTTAACACACTCCTCTGGCTGCAGGATACATATACACTTAGCCCGGAAGATGTAGTTGCACAGAAGACGTCGGCCAGCTTTACCGATTCGGTCTGGGAGTTTTTTTGGCCCCTGCTGGCTGGAGCGAAATTGACTGTTATACCCGGAGAAACGGTGAAGGACCCGGTTAAGTTGTACCACTGCTTGAAGGAGGGGAGGATCAGTGTTACGCAATTTGTTCCCGGTCAAATGGCGCTGTTTCTCTCTGCCGCCTGTCAGATCGGGGATACGAACCCCTTAAATGCTCTGAAATGGGTGTTCAACGGAGGCGAAGCACTGCCCGCTAATCTGGTGCGGGAATGGTATGGACGGTTCCATACGGCTAAGATTGCTAACATATATGGAATGACGGAATCCGCAATCTATGCCACGAATTACTTGATTACGGATAAGCCAGGCCAGCATCAATTGAGAATTCCCCTAGGCCAGCCGATTGCTAATACTCATGTTTATGTGCTGGATGCAGCAGGTCAGCCAGCCGGCTTCCAGGTTCCTGGAGAAATCTGTATCGGCAGTATCGGGTTGGCCAGCGGGTACTGGAATAAGCCGGAACTGACTGCGCAAGCCTTCACAACCTATCCTCTGACAGGAGAACGGCTGTACCGGACAGGAGACCTTGGATGGTTAAGAACAGACGGGATGTTAGAGTACCTGGGCAGAAGGGATGATCAGGTTCAGGTTCGCGGCTTCCGGGTGGAGTTGAAGGAAGTGGAACGGGCCGTTACCCATTGTCCCGGTGTGGCGGAAGCGGCAGTTGTAGCCCGCGAAGAGCAATCCGGCACGAAGGCGCTTGTCTGCTACTATACCGCCACTACGCCAGGTCTGGAATCCCCTGAACTGCGTGAGTACCTGAAGAAACAGCTTCCTGAATATATGGTGCCGTCCCTGCTATTGGAGCTGCAGGCCATGCCGCTGACTTCCCACGGCAAAATCGACCGAAGAAATCTGCCGCTGCCCGAAGGCCGGATTCATCAGGCTAATGAATATGTTCCGCCCGTCGGGGAGGTTGAGGAAGCACTGGCAACCATTTGGCAGGAAGTGCTGCTTACTAGACAAGTAGGCGTATTGGACCCGTTCTTCGAGCTTGGCGGCCATTCGCTCAAACTGGCCAAGACTATGTATCTGATACAGGAGCAGTTCCATACAGAAGTGACCTTCAGGGAATTGTTCGAGCATCAGACCATTCGGGCGCAGGCACTTCTGATTAAAAGCAAATCCCGTCAACAGGATACTCCCATTGAGCTTTTGGAGGATCAGGATTATTATGCAGTATCCTCCGCACAAAGACGGCTCTATGTTCTGGAGCAGCTCGAGCAGGACAGCCTCAGCAACCATGTGTTCTCGGCATGGCGCTTCTCAGGTAATGTTGAGCGCGAACAGATTGAAGCAGTCTTCAGGCTGTTGATACAGCGGCATGAGGTACTCCGGACAGGGTTTGCCCTGCTGGAAGATGATGTGTACCAGCACATTTACGGGGAGATTGATTGGCAGTTGGAAGCCGGTGAAGCGGGCGGGGAGGATATGACAGTAATTGTCCGCCAGTTTCTGCGGCCGTTTAACTTGAAGCATCCGCCATTGTTCAGAGCGAAATGGATTACCCTGGAAGAGGAAGGGTTCGTACTTCTGCTGGATTTTCACCATATTGTGTATGATGGCACTTCAGCTGTAATTCTGCTGGATGAGTTCACGGAACTGCTGGCAGGCCGTTCTCTCGAAGGACAGCGGGTGCAGTATAAAGAGTTCGCCGCCTGGCAGAATATCCGTCTGAACGAACCGGCATACCAGGAACATGAGCGTTATTGGCTGGGACAATTCGACGAGAAGCTGACCGGCAAAGAAATTCCGCTGTTAAGTCTTCCGGCGGATTACAGCCGGCCGAAGCATAAGAGCTATAAAGGAGGAACGCTCCGCTTCATTATGCCGTTGCCAGTCTTAAACGGACTTCGCACCATAAGCAATGGTCAAGAGGCTACCTTATTTATGGGGCTTCTGGCGGTGTTCAGCGTGTGGCTCAGCCGCTACAGCGGCCAACATGACATCATCGTCGGTACACCGGTTGCAGGCAGGCCCAATGCTCAAACCGGAAAGATGATCGGAACGTTCGTTAATACATTGGCGCTCCGCAGTCATCCGCTGCCGGAGTTGACCTTCAGACAATACCTTGATGAATTGAAACAGGTTAGCCTGGAGGCCCTTGAGCATCAGGATTATCCATTTGACCATTTGGTCAACCGCTTGAATCTGGAACGTGACATCAGCCGGAATCCGCTGTTCGATGTCATGCTCAGGCTGCAGAATTTCACGGAGGGTGAAAGAGTGATACCAGGAATACAGGTGGAGCCACTACCTCTCGATAACCCTTATGTTCCGTTAGATTTGGTTCTGACAGCAACAGAGATGCCGGATGGGCTGCACTGTATATGGGAATATTGCACTGAATTGTTTACTGAGCAGTCGGCGGAGCAAATGGCTCGTCACTTGATCCAACTCGCGGGGAATCTTGCGATGCAGCCGGATAGACCACTCTGCCTGGCCAAAATGTTAACCCCTGCGGAAGAATACAACATTCTAGAAGTAAGAAGCGGTCCGGAGGTGAAGCTTGCCGAAGGATTTTTAGTTCACCAGATGTTCGAGGAACAAGCGGCGAGAAGGCCTGAGGCGGCGGCAGTGGCTTGCGGAGGTACCGTACTCAGCTACGGCCAGCTCGATCTTCTCTCCAATCGGCTGGCCCGGACACTTAGGAAGACAGGCGTAAAGCCGAATATGGTAGTCGGTATTTTAGTGAGCCGTTCGGTAGAGCTGATAATGGCAATTCTGGCTGTGTTGAAGGCTGGAGCTGGTTATGTTCCTCTAGACCCCGGTTATCCTGCTGCACGGGTTGAATATATGCTGAAAGCCGGACAGGCGGATATTCTTTTGACAAACGAGGGGCTGCTGGATGCTGGTGCTTATTCTGGAGTTCAGATCTGGATGGAACATGACGAGGAGTGGGATAACGATTCCAGCCCGCTGCTTCCGCTGCAGACACTTCAGGACATGGCCTATATGATCTTCACCTCCGGTTCTACCGGTAATCCCAAGGGTGTTGTCGTTCCCCAAGAAGCGGTCGTGAATTTCATATACGGATTAACAGGCCGAATACCCTTTAGCGAAGGGAAAACGATGTTCTCTGTAACGACTGCAGCCTTCGACATCTTTCTAATGGAGACGCTGCTTCCTTTAACGCAGGGGATGCGTGTAGTGCTCGCCACGGAGGAAGAACAGCATTCAGCCGATGCGCTTCTCAACAGAGTGTGGGATGCCGGAGCTGAATTTCTTCAGACGACGCCGTCCAGACTGCGGCTGCTGCTGATGCACCCCAAGGCAGAAGAAAGGTTGCAGCGCCTGCAGGTTCTGCTGGTAGGAGGCGAACAGTTTCCAGAATCGTTGCTGAGCCAAGCCCGGGTTTTGACGAACAGCAGGATCTACAATTTGTACGGTCCGACGGAAACTACGGTGTGGTCAACGGTCCAGGAGTTAACAGAGCATAAGCCGGTGACAATCGGTACCCCGATCGCCAATACCCGGGTGTATGTCCTGGATGATCATATGCAGCCGCAACCCGATAGGGTGACCGGACAGCTATGGATCGGCGGAAAAGGAGTGGCGACCGGCTACCACCGTAGTCCAGAGCTGACTTCCCGGAAATTCGCCAGGAATCCATTCCGGCCGCAGGAGCGGATCTTCTGTACTGGAGATTTGGCCAGATGGCGGCCGGACGGTGAGCTTGAAGTGCTCGGCAGAGAAGACCATCAGATCAAAATCCGCGGCTATCGGGTTGAGCTTGAAGAGATCGAACATCAGCTTCAGACCCATAGTGCAATACGTGAAGCGGTAGTAGTGGCACGCGGGGAGCAGGAGACTGCCGAGCTGTGCGCTTATTATGTTGGTGAATCAGAACTGACGGTAAGAGCACTTCGTGCCCACCTGGAAGGGCTTCTCCCTGCTTATATGCTTCCGTCAGAATTCATTGTAGTTGAAGCCTTACCATTGACGCCGAACGGGAAAATCGACCGCAAGCGCCTGCCGCAGCTTGAATCCCGCCGACTGGAACCCGGGGACGGCTATGCCGCCCCGGTCTCCGGCACCGAGCAGGAAATTGTACTTTTATGGGAGGGGCTGCTGAAGCGGGAAGGAATTGGGCGCAACGACAATTTTTTTGAACTAGGAGGGAGCTCGATTCTCCTGATCCAGCTCCATATGCGCCTGCAGGAGGCTTTTTCCCCGCATCTTACCATCATGGATTGCATGGCCCATCCTACAGTAGCCGGATTGTCGGCATTCCTTGAACAAGAAATGCCCGAAAGCCTGGTCCGTACAGAGGAGGACAAGGAACAATACCGCAAACAGGAGGCCTATTGGCTAGAGCTGCTGGCTGCTCCGCTGCCATTTATTCCGTTTACACGGGATATGGATGCAGGCAGCCGGAACGAACCGCAGCGCTCAATTGCTGGTACCCTTCCTGAGCATGTGTACCTCACGCTGCTGCGTGCTTTGGAAGAACAGCCCTTTGATTTAACTGATCTGCTGCTAGCCTCCTTTTTCTATGTACTGCATCTGCAGACGGGCAGCACAGAGCTGATTGCGGAGGCAGGCGGGGCAGGAATATGGCCAGCCCGAACCGGCGTAAGAAAGGCTCAAAGCTTTCCGGTGCGCACAAGCCTGCCGGAGAGCAATGATCTGGGCGCTCTGACACTGGCCATTGCACATCAACGGCAGCAGGCGGCGGATACGGATAGATATCCTATTCCCCGCTTGCCTGTGCTTGCCAATCAAATAGGTACAGAGCCCTTACATCTGGGCATCCGGGTGAATGATACAACTTCCAGAGCCTATTCTGATTACGATCTGCTCCTCCATCTGGAAATCCGGTCGGGCACAGTATCCTTTTTCTGCGAGAGCAGGAAGCGCAGGCTGAATAAAATATGGATGGAGCGGACCATGAACGGCTATATCAATTTACTGCATAAGATTGCGGGTCAATGACTAAGGAGGATGGTTGCTTTGAGTAAATTAGGTTTGTTGTTCCCGGGACAAGGCTCTCAATATACGGGGATGGGAAAAGATTTATATGATAACTTTCAAACGGCGCGGGATACCTTTGATGAGGCTTGTGACGTTCTCAGCTTCGACCTGAAGGCGCTTTGCTTCGAAGGGGATATAGAACAGTTGTCCCGTACCTCTAACGCCCAGCCCGCCATTCTGACGGCTAGTGTAGCTGCATTCCGGGTATTAATGCAGGAGATAAAGCCTGCGCCGGCCTACGCTGCGGGACATAGTCTGGGCGAGTTCACCGCGCTGGCCTGCAGTGGGGCGCTGTCTTTTGCCGATGCCGTTTCCTTGGTTCGCTGCAGAGGGAAGCTTATGGAAGAGGCGGCCGGCTCTGAGAGCGGGGGAATGCTGGCCGTCACAGGGTTGTCCGAAGAGATTCTGGCTGATATTTGTGTAAGGACGTCGTCCATTCAGTCTTATGTATCTATTGCAAACTATAATTCCGCCGAACAGATCGTCATCTCCGGACATACGGCCGCCCTGGATAAAGCTAAGGATGAAATTGAGAAGCTGGGTGCCGGAACCATCCCCTTGAAGGTCAGTGCCCCTTTTCACACCGCGGTAATGGCCAAGGCTTCGGAGGCGTTCGGGCAGGAATTAAGAGGCTATGCCTACGGTAGGTTCAAATGGCCGGTTATAGCTAATCTTTCAGGTACACCTTATGCGGATAGACGCTTTATCGTGCCTAATCTGACGCAGCAAATGGCACGCCCGGTTCAATGGTATAAGAGTATGCAGTATCTGTTAAATCAGGATGTTAGCAGCTTTATCGAAGTGGGTCCCCGGACTGTGCTGATGAAGCTGATCAAGACGATATCCGGCAGCAGCCGTGCATTCTCAATGGAGCATGTCTCCCATCTGCAGGAGCTTCGCAAGGCGGGAATGGAGGCGGGACCTGACGGCCTGGGGCTGATCGTTGCCTGTATTGCCGCAGCAGTAACTACGCAGAACCGCAATTGGGACAATGGACAGTATGAGCAAGGCGTAATTGTGCCTTATCGGCGGATTCAGGAATTGCGGGAACGGCTGGAAAAGACCGGCTCCGAGCCTTCATTGGAGGAAATGCAATTTGCATTGACCATGCTAAAGTCCATTCTTAACACTAAATTCACTCCGCTTGAGGAACAGGAAGAACGGTTTGAGCGGATGCTCTATGCCACCAATACCCAAGATTTATTTCCGGCGTTTCAGGTCAGTTAACTTCATTATTGGGAAAGGAGGAGGATACTGTGTCCAATTTGCAGTTGAATCTAGCAGATTTGAAACTAAGTGAATCCGATTTCGCAGGCAGCGGCCCGAACCGGCCGCAGCAACTCCGCGACGAGGACATTGCCGTTATCGGCATCGCCTGTAAAATCGCCGGAAGCGGCGATGCCGGACAGTTCTGGGAGAGTCTGAGGGAAGGGAAAGATGCCATCCGTCCGTTCCCGGCTTCCAGAAAAAAGAATCTGCAGGAGCTATATCGTGCGGGTTATTTAGACGACACCACTACGATGTTCGACGGCGGCTATCTCGACGAAGTCGATGTCTTCGATTATTCCTTTTTCCATTTATCTCCGAAAGAGGCGAATCTGATGGACCCAAACCAGCGGATGTTTCTTCAGACGGCCTGGACGGCGATTGAAGATGCGGGTTATGGAGGAGGGCGTCTGGCGGGCAGTAGCACCGGTGTATACGTCGGCTTCGGAAGCGATATGGGTGAAGAGTACAAACGGCTGATCGCTGAATTGTCACCTGCTTCGCTTAACGCCTCAATTCCCGGAAATATTCATTCGATGATTGCCAGCCGGATTGCTTATCTGCTGGATTTGAAGGGACCAAGCATGCTGGTGGATACGGCATGTTCTTCTTCTCTTGTGGCCGTTCATCTCGCCTGCCGCGCCCTGCGGCAAGGAGAATGTGACTTCGCCCTCGCGGGCGGAATCAAGCTCTCGCTTCTGCCGGTAAAGCAGGGAAGTGGCGGCGGCTTGGGGGTAGGCTCTTCGGATGACCGCACACGAACCTTTGATGAACATTCCGACGGCACCGGAGGCGGCGAAGGCGTTGTTGCCATCCTGCTGAAGCCGCTGAAGCAGGCGGTACGGGACCGTGACCATATCTATGCGTTGGTTAAAGGCAGCGCCGTTAACAATGACGGCACCTCTGCAGGGATTACATCGCCCAATTCTCTGGCCCAGGAGGATGTTCTGGCCAGAGCCTGGGCGGATGCGGGAATTCATCCGGAGCGTCTTGAATATATCGAGGCGCACGGGACCGGTACGAAGCTGGGTGATCCCGTTGAAATCGAAGGCCTACGCAACGCCTTCGGGAGGTATACGAGCCGGAAGCAGTTCTGCGGGATTGGCTCGCTCAAAACCAATGTCGGCCACTTGGATCACTGCGCGGGAATTGCCGGCTTCCTTAAAGCGGTGCTGAGTCTGAAGCATAGTGAGCTTCCGGCCAGCCTGCATTTTACTGCGCCCAATGCCCGGATTTCATTTCCGGATTCGCCGGTATACGTCAATGAGAGACTGCGTGTATGGGAGTCCGGGGGGGGACCCCGCTTGTGCGGAGTCAGTTCATTCGGCTTGAGCGGTACCAACTGTCATGTTGTCCTTGAAGAGGCACCACATGCTGCGGATACAGTGTTAAATGCCGCGGAGCCGGATGATACGGGGGAGCTCGCGCTGTTTAGCCTGTCAGCCAGAAGCGAAGCAGCACTCTCGGCTTATCTGGGGGCCTACCAGAGCTATCTGCATGAGGAGAACCGCTACACCCTGCGGGATCTCTGTTATACCGCTAATACAGGCCGGGGACATTATGCCTGCCGAGCAGCCGTGCTGTGCAGCAGCCGGGAAGAGCTTGGACAAAAGCTGGCGCAGCTTCAGGAAAGCCTGCACAGCGGCGGAATGCCCACTGGCGAGATAGCTCCGGGCGTATTTTATGGCTGTCACCGGATGATTTCTTCCCGCAAGGAAAAAGAAGCCGGCGATTTGACCGTGGATGAGCAGCGGGAGCTTAGCCGAAAGAGCGAAGCGGTGTTGCTGCAGCAGATGGAATATGAACAGAAATTAATGCAGGCCAGCCGCTTGTATGTTGCCGGGGCGGATATCGCCTGGGAAAGACTGCATGAGAACGAAGCCTGCTTCAGGGTACCTGCACCGGTATATCCGTTCGAACGGCACCACTGTTGGGTCGTTCCCGCTGAGGCAGCGGCTGCAGGCAAGAACGTAAAGTCTGCTCAAGCTGCTTCTTTGCATCCGTTGCTTGATCAATGCCTGGCTGAAACGGAGAACCAGGCGATTTTTGTCACCAGCTTCTCGGTTGAGCGGCACTGGGTACTCAGCGAGCATGTAGTCGCCGGCCGTTCCATTGTTCCGGGGACGGCATATCTGGAGATGGTGCAGGCAGCTTTGCAGGCGTGCGGCCATTCAGGGGAAGCTCTTGAACTCCGGGACATTCTCTTCGTGTCTCCGCTAATTGTGGAACCGGACGAAATACGAGAAGTCCAGACGGTTCTCCGCTGGGAAGAGGAGGAGGTTGAATTCGCGGTGCTCAGCCGCGGAGAGCCTGCCGGTCTGGAGGAGGAACGGGGCTGGGTCAGGCATGCCCAAGGTAAAGCTTCTTTTGGACCGGATGGCGGCCGCACGGTTGATTTGGCTAAGCTCCGGTCTCAATGCCAGGTGCAGGAGATAGCCGTTGCAGAAAACACTGAAGACACAGCCGGCGCCTTCGACTTTGGACCGCGCTGGAACTCTTTGCGGAAGATTGAAGCGGGAGAAGACCGGGTGTTGGCGGAATTATCGCTGAGCCATCCGTTCCATGCAGATCTGGAGCAATACAGACTGCATCCTGCACTGCTGGATGCTGCGGTGGGAGTGACTAGTCAAAGCCTGGGAACCGGGTTGTTCCTGCCCCTTACATATCGTAGATTACGGATCTACGATTCCCTTCCGGAACACTTTTACAGCTATGCCGTCAAGAAACAGGAGGCCAAGGAAAACGGAGAATTGTTAACCGTCGATGTGCTGATTCTGGATGATCAAGGAAGAGTGCTGCTCGAAATTGAGGATTACACCGTTAAAAGGGTTCGTGCCGGAGAGGTTCAAGCGGGTCTTTCAGCAGAAGAACGGCTCTACCATCGAATTGCCTGGATCAGCGTGGAGGGGTCTTCAGGGGCAGCGAAACCTTCGTCACCCGCTCAGCTATGGCCACAGGAGCAAGCTATTATCATGTTCACAGACAATAGCCCGTTGGCCCAATCAATGGCCCGTAGTCTCCGCGGGGAGAACCGGCGAGTGATTGAAGTCAAGCGTGGCAGGCGATTCGCCCGCCTGGATAGCGACACCTATATTTGCGGCGGAAGCAAAGGGGAGTTTGCCCGGCTTTTTGAAGAAGAGGAGTGTATGCATTCCGGACTCCTCCTCTATCTATGGGGAGCGGACCCCTGTGTGTCCGATGAATCGCTGCTGTTAACCTTTTTGCATCTGGCTCAGGCGGTGACCGGCAAACTGAATTCAAGCCTGGTTGTTGTTGCCAGATCCGCCTATGAGGTAACTGGAACGGAAATGTTGATTATGCCGGAGCATGCGGCATTGTACGGGTTGGCTAAGGTTATAGGGCAGGAAGATGCCGGACTGAACTGCCGCTGCATTGATGTGGACGAGATGACGGAGCCGGAGGAAGTGCTCGCAGCTATGGCCATGGTCGACAGACCGTATCTGCTGGCGCTTCGGGACGGAAAAGGGTATGCCGAAGAACTGCAATGGGCAGATCCCGGCGAATCTGTAGATACAGAGCTCATCGTCAGGGACGGGGGAGTATACGTCATCACCGGGGGCACCGGAGGACTGGCGCTCGAGGTTGGAAAGTGGCTGGCCTCCCGGACCGGGGTACATCTGGCTTTTATCGCCCAGACCGCATTACCGCCCAAGGAAGCATGGGCAACTGCCGCTGCCGCAGATACAGCACCACGTGCATTCAGAAGCATTAAGGCCTTTCTGGCCATGGAAGCCAACGGGGCTGTTGTTGATTATATACAGGCTGATATTTCAGATGAGGAAAGCATGAACCGTATCTTCACGAATTTGCGGTATCAGGGGGGAGGCATACATGGTGTTATCCATGCGGCCGGCAAGGCCGGTGCAGGTGTCTTTGCCCTGAAGGAGGATGAGGGATTCTGCAAGCTTCTACTGCCTAAAATACAAGGAACACGTATTCTGGACAAGCTAACCGAGCAGGATAATCTGGATTTTCTGATGTTATTTTCTTCGGTCTCTTCCGTATTTGGAGGGCCTGGGCAATCGGACTATACGGCAGCAAATGCCTTTATGGACGCTTATGCAGAGCTTCGTAACCGTTCAGGCAAGAAAACCATTGCTATAGAGTGGGCTTCCTGGAGTGAGACAGGAATGGCTGTTGACTATAATCTGGATCTGAGCTCTACATGGTTTAAGGGCCTGCGGACAGGTGAAGCGCTGGATGCCCTTGAGGAAATCCTGAAGCATCCGGCGCCGCGGATGATGGTCGGCAGGCTGAATTATGCCCTGGCGGCCAGGCTTGAAGCTGCCATGCCAACAGGTCTGTCAGCTGAGATTCGCAGCGCCTTGGGACGGTACCGCTATCGCCGGTCCGGACAGAAGACGGGCATCATGCAGCGCCGTAGCTTCAGCATCCGGGGCAGGGAATCGGGGACATACAGCGATTCGGAGCGGACGATTGCCGGCATTTGGGCCGAGGTGCTGGGACATGAGCAGGTGAATCTTTATGATAATTTTTATGATTTGGGCGGGGATTCACTGTTGGCTGGCAAAATAATCGCCATGATGAATAATACCTTAGACAAGAAGACAGAGATCAGTGATTTGTTCCGGTACTTGACGGTTGAAGAGCTGGCGGAATACGTGGATGAAGGCGCGGCTGACTGGAGCAGACCGATTACCGGGGCAGGCCTGCCGCAGACGTGGAGGCCAGCACAAGAGGCTGTGCTGGGGCCTGCAGGCGTCCGTGAATATTATCCTGCTACGTCTGCACAGCGGCAATTTTTCCTGATCCGGCAAATGGCCGGAGAGAGCACACTGAACAATCTGTGCAGCGTGATGATTCTGAGCGGTCCCCTTCAAGTAGAGCGGCTGGAGAATGCCCTGCAGCGGGTCATCCAGCGTCAAAGTTCGCTGCGAACCTCCTTTGAACTACAGGGGGAGGAACTGGTCCAGAAGGTGACGAATGAAGTAGAATTTGAGCTCGGGTTCGCGGATGCCGATAACCGTGAATACAAGGATTATATAAGCGAATTTGTCCGGCCGTTTGACTTAGGCGTTGCCCCTCTGTTCAGGGCCAGGCTGGTCAAGATATCCGCCGAACGGCATCTCTTTATGCTTGATGTGGATCATATTATTGCGGATGGCGCATCGATTGGGATATTGCTGAGTGACATCATTCAACTGTACTCCGGTCAAGATCTTCCGGGGCTCCCGGTCCAGTATACCGATTATGCGTTTTGGTTAAATGAACGTCTTCAAGGAGCGGAACTGAACCGTCAAGAGCAATACTGGCTTAATCAGTTTCGTACTGAATGGCCTGTACTGGAGCTTCCGACGGATTCGCCAAGACCGACTGAAATGAATTTTGCGGGTGATGTCTACAATCTGGAGCTGGGAGAAGAAGTGACGGCCAAAATTAAGAATGCAGCCTCCAGGAGCGGAGTAACGCTGTTTATGCTTCTGTTTGCCGCTTATGCGGTGCTCTTGTCCAAATATGCCAACAAGGAAGAACTCGTGATCGGCACGCCCAGCGCCGGCCGGGAACAGAAAGAGACCGAACGGCTGATCGGCCTCTTCATTAATACGCTTGCGCTCCGTAGCACGCCCTCTTGCGACAAGAGGTTTGAAGATTATCTTCAGGAGGTCAAGACGCTTGCCCTTGAGGCTTATGAGCATGCGGATTATCCTCATGGAATGCTGCTGCAACAGCTTCATCTGGAGCGGGATTCCAGCCGGAACCTGCTGTTCGATGTTCAATTCATCTCCCAGAATTTCACCGGAGAGGCACTGAGCGCAGACCAGTTGCAATTTGAGCCTTTGGAAGCGAAGGTTGAAGCGGTCCATGTCGATTTGACATTGATTTGGTTCGAACGGGCCGGCCGGCTCTGTTTTCGCTTCGAGTATGCCACACAGTTGTTCACGGAGAGCACGATTGCCCGCTTAGGCAGTTATTTCGAGCATCTTCTGGGTGAGATTATTTCCGATCCTTCCAGACCGATCGGCCAAATCTCCCTGGTATCCGGGAAGCAGCAGGAACAACTCATAACCGAATACAGCGGCGCCCCGATCCCCGTGCCGCAGCACTTGCTGATCCATCAGTTGTTCGAGCAGCAGGCCGCGGCTGTTCCGGGAAATATAGCTGTCATATGCGGTGGACGCAGCTTCACTTACAAGGAATTGAATGAACGGGCCAATCATCTGGCCTGCGCATTGGGGAAGTTCGGCCTGTCGCCAGACGACAGGGTCGGCCTCCTCGTTGAGCGTACCGTGGACCGGATTGCTTCCATGCTGGCTGTGATGAAGGCAGGCGCGGCATACGTGCCTATGGAGCCCGGATATCCACAAGAGCGTCTGGCATTCATCATCCAAGACAGCGGCATGTCCTTGCTGATGGCTTCATCCAATCTGTCAGGAATCGTCGCGTACAAGGGGCCGGTAATTGATATTACCGACGAAACCTTGTATACGGGGGAAGCATCGCAACCGGGGTGTCATACTGCACCGCATAATCTGGCCTATATTCTGTATACATCAGGTTCTACAGGTAAGCCGAAAGGGGTGATGGTGGAGCATCGGAATGTCGTTCATTATATATCGTCTTTCCGTCATGAATTCTCGCTTTCCGGCAGCGATGTCATCCTGCAGCAGGCCTCCTATGCCTTCGATGTCTCCGTAGAGGAGATTTTTCCGGTTCTGGCAGCCGGAGGCCGGATTGTTATCGTCCAGCAAGAGGAGCTGCTCGATATTCTGCGGCTTCAGACGCTCATCAGGGAGCATCGGGTTACGCTGCTAAGCACGTCGCCCTTTGTGTTGAACGAGCTTAACCAGTTGCCGACGCTTGAATCCGTCCGCGTCTTCATCAGTGGAGGCGATGTGCTGAAGGGGGACTACGTCTCAAGCCTGGTCCGGTATGCTCAGGTGTACAACACCTATGGACCGACAGAGGCCACGGTCTGCGCGGCGTATTACAGGGTAGAGGCCGTACAGTCCCGGTCTCTGCCTATCGGCAGGCCTATCGCCAATACAGCAGTATATATTATGAATGCCTCCCTGGAGCTGCAACCTCCGGGCGTCCCTGGTGAAATCTGCATTGCCGGACGAGGAGTGGCCAGAGGTTACTTGAATCAGCCCGCTTTAACGAATCGGCAGTTTCTTCCCCACCCTTGGATACCGGGGGAACGCCTGTATAAGTCGGGAGATCTCGGCAGATATCTTCCAGGTGGCAATCTCCAGTTTCTGGGGCGGATGGATCAGCAGCTTAAAGTGCGCGGCTACCGGATTGAGCCCGGCGAGATCGAAGCGGCACTGCAGCAGCATCCCGCAATCACGGACAGTATTGTAACAGGCTACAGCGGGCCTTCCGGAACCCTTGAGCTTGCAGCTTATTACGTATCGGACAGAGAGATCCCGGCTCCCGAATGGAAAGCCTTCCTTAAGACCGTGCTTCCGGAATATATGCTTCCCGGCGTGTATATACGTATGCCTGCCCTTCCGTTGACGGAAAACGGCAAAGTGAACCGGAGGGAGCTCCCTTTGCCTGACAGCAGGAGTCCGGCAAGCCTACATCCAGTAGAACCTTCAACGCCAACCGAGCACCGGCTTGTCCAGCTGTGGTCCGAGACGCTGCAGAAGGAGGGAATCGGAACTTCGGATGATTTCTTCCTGCTGGGCGGGCAATCCCTGTTAGCCATGAAGCTGCTGCATTTGATTAATAAGGAATGGCAGGTTGAGATGGGCTTGCGGGATTTTTTCAGGGCCAGTACGGTAAAGGGTCAGGCTGCTTGGATTGAGAACACCGGCGGTTTAGCCGGAACTGAAGCTTCGGACCACCTCAATGGGGTGGTCACGCCGTTCAATCTGCGCGAAGGGCCACCGCTTCGTGTAAAGATCATCAAGACAGGCGCAGGACAGCATGTGCTGTATATGGATTTGCATCACATCATTACGGACGGGCTGTCTCAAAATATTATCATGAGCGAGTTTGCCGAGCTGTACGCGGGTAAAGAACTGCCCGAGCTGCCGCTCCAGTATAAAGATTATGCGAATTGGCAGCGCAGCCTGACGGGTGGAGAGCTGTACCGGGAGCAGGAACAATTCTGGCTCAGCCAATTTGAAGAGCCGATTCCAGAGCTGCGGCTGCCGCTCGACTCCCCCCGTCCCTTAAGACGCAAAGGCGAAGGTAGAGCCGTCAGTCTTCGTATTGGCTTTGACACCGCAAGCCGATTGAAACACTTTGCCATCGGACAGGACACAACCGTCTTTATGGTGTTGTTCGCCGTTTACAATATCCTGCTTGGCAACATAAGCCGTCAGGAAGACATTGTCGTTGGCGTACCCGTTTCAGGAAGAAGCCATGCCAGTCTTAATCCGATTGTTGGAATGTTCGTCAATACGCTTGCCATCCGCAATAGGCCGAAGAGCGGAATGATTGCGACTGATTTCGTCCGCGAGGTTAAGGAACACTTCCTGCTCGCATATACCCACCAGGACTATCCCTTTGAAGAGCTTGTCAGCAAGCTGAATGTTTCGGGGGAGGCAGACCGCAATCCGCTCTTTGATACAATGTTCTCGTTCGCCAACGAATCCATGGCCGCGGCCATTGAGCTACCCGGCGTAAGCATAGCCCCGTGCGAGACGGAGTATACGGGGGCGCAGTTCGATTTAACGGTGGCTGCCACCATGATGAAGGAGGATTTGGAGCTTCTTTTCCAATATGATACCGAACTGTTTAAAGCGGAGACGGTGCAAAGTCTTAGCCAGGATTTCCTGGCTGTCCTGGAAGCTGTACTCTACAAGCCAACGCTGACAATTGGTGAGATCCTTATGGATAAAGGCCAGGTGAATGAAATCGCTGTAGCTGCAGAAGCCGGAACTTCGGTTAAGGCAAGGGTAGAGCCCCCCTGTACAGCGGATTCTACAAGGATCTCTCCTTCTGCGGATGAACATGAACCTGCTGCAGTAATGGAATGGGACTGGAATAAGCCGGAGCTTCCCTTGGATAAACCTGTACACCTCTTATTTGAAGAGCAGGCAGAGGCAACGCCGGAGAATGTGGCCCTGATATATGCCGGACAATCAATGACCTACGAAGAACTGAACCGGAAATCTAATCTCGTGGCCCATACCTTGCTTGAACTTGGCATCGGCAGAGAACAAATCGTTGCTATTGTTATGAAACGTTCGTTCGAGGTCATGATCGGCATGCTGGGCATTCTGAAGGCGGGGGCGGCGTTTCTGCCGATTCATCATGAGGACCCGGCCGAACGCATTCAGTTGCTCCTGGCCGATACCGGAGCCGAACTGGTATTGACACACAGGAGCTGCCGGGGGGATTGGATGAATGAAAGGATTCGGGTGCTGGAAATCGACATCCTTTGTGAACAAGATCAGGACTGCGCAAATCCTGGACTGCAGATTGCGCCAGTTGATCTGGCATATATGATTACAACTTCGGGCTCTACGGGTAAGCCGAAGGGGGTACTCATTGAGCATGGAGCGTTCACAAGCCGGGTGGTGTGGGTGTGGAAGCATTTAGCTTTAAGCAGAACCGATACTCTATTGAGTAAAGGGTCGTACACATTCGATGCATCGCTGCTGGAGCTATTCGGCGGATTTGTATGCGGTGGCAAGCTGGTGCTATTGGAAGCGGGCTATGAGAAGGACGCCCGTCATATTATAGAAGCCATTGAAGAACACAAGGTAACGGCAACGTTCTTTCTGCCGACAGCCATGTCCATGTTCTTAGCAGGATTGTCGCCGGGTACGTCCGGCAGAGTGGCTTCCCTCCACTCTGTGATGGTTGGCGGAGAGCCATTGATGCAGGAGCAAGCCCGCGAATTCTTCGCCAAGGTGCCGGGCGCTTCGCTGATCAACCTCTATGGTCCAACCGAATCGTGTATTTTCGCCACTGCCTTTAGATGTTCTCCGTATGAGCTGGATAAGCGGATTCCGATCGGATATCCGGTAGGAAGCACACAGGCATATATTCTGGACGATGCACTCCGCATCGTGCCGGACGGCCAGACAGGCGAGCTATGCCTGTCCGGCCCGGAGCTGGCCAGAGGGTATTGGAACCGTGAAGAGCTAAATGCGGAGAAGTTTATCGCCAGTCCGTTTGCCGAGGGCGAGCGGTTGTACCGGACGGGTGACCTGGCACAGCGCTTGCCCGGCGGGGCGATTCTGTGTCTGGGGCGGACGGATAATATGGTCAAAATTAAGGGATACCGGATCGAGCCTGGGGAAATTGAGGATTATCTGTTGCAGCATCCGGCCGTCGGGCAGGCAGCGGTCATCGACTGTACAGACGATCAGGGATATAAATACCTTGCCGCTTATCTATTGACCCAAGGGAACTGTACCGTTAAGGCGCTGCGTACATTTCTGAAGCGTTATCTGCCGGAATACATGGTGCCGGCCAAGTTCTTCTCGCTGGAGCACGTACCGTTCACTTCCGGCGGCAAGCTAGACCGTAAAGCCATCCGCAGTATGGGGACAGAACTGCCCTCAGGACAAATATTTGTGGCTCCGTCGGGAGCCATCCAACTGGAACTAGCCTCACTGTGGACAGAACTGTTCCGGGGAGTCTCCATAGGAGCGGAAGACCATTTCTTTGAGCTTGGCGGTGATTCCCTGATGGCCTACAGATTGTCGTTCCAGATTCAACAACGTTTTGAAATAGAAATAAGGCTGCAGGATTTCTTCCGTTTTCCGATACTGCGAGGTATGGCGGAGTATCTGGCTGATCGAATGAACTCCGCTGAGCTTCCGGTACAAGGGCTGGCCGCTTTACAGTCGAATGCATTCTCGGCTCCGATCCCTAAAGCACCCGTAAACGTCTATTATCCGGCATCTTCAGCACAAATCCGGCTCTTCATTCTTCATGAATTGAACAGAGAGGACTTAAGCTATAATCTGCCCGGCGCTCTACTGCTGGGGGGAAGCCCGGATTGGAATAAGGTTGAGCGCACGTTGAACAGACTTATAAGGCGGCATGAGAGCTTGAGAACAAGCTTTCAGGTGATTGAAGGTGTCATTGTGCAGAACATTCACGATTCTCCTGCGTTATCCATTGAATACCTGGAGACCGGCGAGACGGATATCAGAAACATCCTGGCTGGGAATGCGCGGCTCCACAAAACGGATAAGACGGGCAAGAGCCATGCGCTGTCTTCGGTCAAAATTCAAAAAAGCGAGCGCAGAAGAAGGGGAGATTAACTTGGAGTACCAAATGTATGAAACGTCCTCGGCGCAAAAAAGACTGTTTCTGATCAACGGTATGCTGGGGAGCAATATCATATACAATATGCCGTGCTGCCGGAGAATTGAAGGAGCACTCAATATTGAAAGGCTTAAAGAAGCTCTGCAGACTCTTGTGCACCGCCACGAGGGTTTGCGCACATCATTTGTGCTGAATGACGGGGAAGTGCTTCAACGGGTTGACCATACACTTACCGCCGCTTTAAGCATCCGGGATTACGGGACGCAGTTAGTTGACGGGTATATGGAAGCATTTCTCCGCCCCTTCACCCTGGAACAAGCGCCGCTCTGGAGAGCGGAGCTTATCCGTCTGGGACAGGACAGCCATCTGCTTTTGTTCGATATACATCATATTATTGCCGATGCCGTGACCATTGAAATCATCTTTGCTGAGCTGATGGCCTCCTATCAGGGGCAGGAGCTTGCACCCTTGGAGTTCCAATACGTAGATTACGCAATTTGGCATAACGACCAGCTCAAGGAAGTGAACATCCAGAGGCAGGAGGAGTTCTGGCTCTCCCAGTTTGCGGATGGGGTCCCTGTACTGGACCTGCCCTTCAGCAGAAACGGTCAGCGGGCGAATTATGAGGGCCGTTGCGTATCCCTGGCTATACCGCCTGAACTCGCAGTTTTATTCCGCTTGCTCTGTCTGCGCTACAATGTAACGCCATATATCTTGATGGTGGCCGTGTACGGGGTATTGCTCGCCAAATATACGGGCCAGGATGATTTGGTGATCGGAACGCCGGTGGCCGGACGAACTCATGCTGAGTTTGAAGGGATCGTCGGAATGTTCGTGAATACTCTTGCCCTGCGTTACAAACCGGCCGGAAACAAAAAGTTTTCCGACTACCTGGACGAAGTAGCCGACCATACCTTTATGGCTTTGGAGAATCAGGATTATCCGTTTGAAATGCTTGTGGAAAAAATAAACCCGGAACGAATTAACGGAAGAAATCCGCTGTTTGATGTCTGCTTTTCTCTGGAAAACCGTCAATCCGCTTCGGAAAGACCCTTACAAGGCCTAGGGTTCGAACCGCATGCCTTTGAGAATCGGATTGCAAAGTTTGATCTCAGTCTGTTCGCTTATATGACGGATGACGAGATCATTATGGAGTTTGAGTACCGGAGAAGTTGCTTTAGAGAGGATGAGGTACATCGCATGCTTCGTCATTTCAGCCGGATTCTCGAATCTGTATGCGCCGATCCTGATCTTCCGATCAGCCGGCTGGAGATGCTGACGGAAGAGGAAGGGCAGCAAATTCTCGTGGAATTCAATACTTCCCGCCAAGAATATCCGCAGGAACACACTATACACCGGCTGTTCGAGCTACAGGCCGAGCGGAGCCCGGACCGTATTGCAGTTCAATATGGAGAAGTCAGGCTGACTTACAGGGAATTAAACAAGCAGGCTAATCAATTGGCCCGGGTGCTTATTGACAAGGGCGTAGGGAGAAATCAGATTGTGTGTGTGCTGGCGCATACCTCTCCCGACACGATTGTCGCCATCTTAGCGATCCTGAAGGCTGGAGCTGCTTATTTAGCCATTGATCCGGAGTATCCCTCTGATCGGATTGCGTATTTGCTGGAGGACAGTAAGGCCAGGATCTGTCTGTTATCCCAGGAAAGGGACGATGATATTCCTGTATCAGGCATCCTCTTCCTGCCGGTAATGGCTAGCGGTTCACTTAGCGCCGATAATTTGCTGCCACGGGCAAGACCGGATGATCTGATGTATGTAATCTATACCTCCGGTTCTACCGGAACGCCAAAGGGCGTTTTGTTGGAGCACCGCAATCTGGCGCGGATCGTTATGGATGCGGGAGAATTGGTTGTCAATCCCGAAGATCGGGTGCTGCAGACCTGCTCCCTGGCGTTTGATGTGTCTGTGTATGAGATCTGGGGTACGCTTGTTAAAGGCGCCACCCTCTGTCTGCTCCGTAAAGAGGAGCTGCTGGACACTGAAGCGTTGCGCCGCAGAATGAACCAGTACGGCATCACTGTCTCCTGGTTCACTGCTCCTCTGCTCCACCAGCTGGTGGATATGGATGTAACGGTATTTACGGGTCTGCGCTGTATTATTACGGGAGGTGAGAGCCTGTCGCCGCGTCATATCCGTCTGCTGCTTGACAGTCAGCCGGGACTGACGCTGCTTAACGGGTACGGGCCCTCGGAGAGCACTATTTATACTTCGTTCCAGAAGGTTACGGAGGTTGACGGCGACAATATCTCTATCGGTAAGCCTGTACCGAATACCCGTGTTTATATTTTGGATAAGGAAGATATGCTTCAGCCTGTCGGCCTTCCCGGCGAATTATGCATTGGCGGAGACGGCTTGGCCCGCGGATATCTAGGTCAGCCTGAGCTGACGGCAGAGAAGTTCGGCCGTGACCCTTTTACCCCCGGCGGCAGAATGTACCGGAGTGGAGACAGGGTCAGATGGCTGCCCGGAGGGATGCTGGAATATCTGGGACGCTTCGACCACCAGGTGAAAATCAGGGGCTACCGTGTCGAGCTCGGTGAAATCGTCGTACAGATGACGAAGCAAGAGGGCGTCCGGGAAGCTGTGGTTACCGTCCAGAAGGATGCATCCGGGGCGAAAAGCCTGTGTGCCTATGTCGTGGGCAGTCTCCCGGTGGAACTGCTCCGCAAGCAGCTAGCAAAGACTCTGCCGGAATATATGATGCCCTCATATCTGATACCGGTGGAGAGTCTGCCGCTGAATACTAACGGCAAGGTGGACCGAAAGGCGCTGCCTGCCCCGGAGACTGCCCTGTCACGGAATTCAGTGGACGTCCAAGCTACACTGTCACCCTTAGAACAACTGTTACAAGTCATCTGGTCGGGTTTATTGGGAGCAGCCAAGGTAGGTCTGGATGATAATTTTTTTGCCGTGGGCGGACACTCCTTGCTGGCGGCTTCCCTTGTATGGGAGATCAATACCCGTCTAAACGTCAAAGCCTCGTTAGCCGATATTTTCAATTATCCGACGATCAGGGAACTGGGTGCGAGGATCAGTGAATTGGAGAGTCACCTGTTGCTCCGCGAGACAACTTTGGCACTGGGCAACGGATATGGTAGCTGCCTGGAGCAGCCCGCTTCACCAGCTAAATGTATCCTGCTGAAGCAGGGTGAAGACGAGAACCGGCAGTTGTTCTTTATCCATGACGGCAGCGGTGGAGTCGGTGCTTACAGGGAACTGGCAGACCGGCTGGACGGATGGACTTGCCGGGGAATCAGTCTGGACCTGTCAGCGGACCTGGCTGGTAAGCTCCGCACAATTGAAGAGGCAGCCAGACTATATCTGACACAGGTGCAAGCGGTACAGCCCTATGGGCCATATTATTTGGCGGGCTGGAGTCTGGGGGGCACTATTGCGTTCGAAATGGTCCGGCAATGGGAGCAACAGCATGGGAAGGTAGCCTTGCTTGCCCTTGTGGATACACTGCCTCCTGGTACTCACGGCCATGATAGCTTTGAGGAGGACATCCTCCAGTTGGAGAGCCATGCGCCCGATGCCCAGGAAGGGATTACGGTATTCCCGGATGCAGCTATTCCGCTTATTACTGATTTTGAATGGTTGACGCGGCGGCAGCGGCTGAACAGACTGCATGTTATCCAGCATTGGATAATGCTGCAACAGACATACCGTCCGAATAGTTCTGTCAAATCTCCAGTGATTCTGCTGGTACCTGAGCCGTTTATGAAGGGATCAGGCAAGGGCTGGAAGCAACACTGCAAGGGTGAATTAGAGCTGTTTGGAACAGAGGGCGACCATTACTCCATGATGGGCCCTGAGCATGCGGATGCTGTCGCCTCTGTTTTGCTACATTCTCTGAATGCCAGATTGACTGTTAAGCATGCCCATCCTGCGGAATGATTTTAAAAAATAATTGATTCTTACCAATACCGGGATTCCGGCGATGTCTTCAATATTCCTATGACTGTCTTGATGGGATTAAAGTATAATTTCAGTTAATATGGATATGTAATGCATAATACCCTATTTTGACTTGTCTATTTCCCGGTGCTATACTGATTCCACAGCAGGCAAATATGGTTAATAAGAGACTGATTAGACATAAGAGCTAATTGGTCTTGTTTTTTAATGCAGCTATGCTGACACTACTTGGCGTACGCCGCCCCGGGCAGTTTGCCGGCTTCTGAACGAAGGGCGTAGTGCTCAAAAAACTATTAGGAGGAAATATCATGAATACCACAGTACGCTTGACTGAAAGATCCGGATCGAATTCTTCCCAGCGCAGCAAAGGTTTTGTACCGGTTGTAGTTTACGGTGCAGGTTCAGATACCCAGTCCTTCTCAGCAGAGGCCAAAACACTTAATGAAATTCTCGGCAAAAACCCGCGTGCCATCCTGAAGGTGGAATTCCCGGGCTCCGGCTCGAAGAATGCGGTTATTCAGGAAGTACAGCGCCAGCCGTTATCCCGTACGCTGCTTCATGTAGATTTGCAGCAGATTGATATGAAGGCGGAGCTGGATACTAAGGTAGCCTTCCACTTGATCGGTGATCCTGTCGGCGTCAAGAGCGGTGGCGTGCAGCAGGTAGAGCTGTATGAACTGGACATCCGTACCCTGCCGGATAAGGTGGAAGCGAACTTTGAAGTAGATATCAGCGGTATGGAGATCGGTGATCAATTGCTGGTATCCGATCTGCCGAAGCATGAAGGCTGGGAGATCCTTACCCCTGAAGACACACTGATTGTGCGGATCTCGCCTCCGCTCGTAATGGAAGAATCGGCTGATGAAGCTACTGCCGCACCGGAAGCAGCCGAAGCTGAGAAGTCTGAAGAGTAAGATATTCCAAGCTGCATTCAATAATCCTATGTAAGCTTAGAACCCCGCAGGCTGCCTGTGTATAACGGCTATTCTGAGAGTCATAGTGTTTAGATTAACCGGGAGCAGACATATCCTTATCAGGGAATTGTCTGCTCTTTTTTGCAAAACGGGAATCTGGTACATCCTGGAATTACATGTGAGAGAGTAGGAGAGTGCATTCATGAATCCTAATATAATCAAGCTGGTAAGCGGCTCCAATGCGAAGCTGGACGAGGCCTCCACCCAGGCAACTGTGAAAATATCCTGCAGCAGTTCTCCGGCCATTCTGGATATTAGCTGCTTCATGGTGGGCGAGAACGGGAAGGTGCCGTCTGATGATTTCTTTATCTTTTATAATCAGCCGGCTGACCCCAAGCATACGGTCGTATTCAATCCTATCGATAAATACAGCGGGGAGTTCGCCATTGATCTGCGCGCACTCAGCGCCTCGGGCATTGATAAATGCGTCTTCGCGGCTACGCTGGACGGTCCCGGAACCTTCGCTGATGTCAGAGGCTGCAGAATCAGCGCGGCAGGGAAGGATACGGAGCTGGTGTATGAGATTGTGGAAGGCAATGCCGAGACCTCGCTCGTGCTGGCAGAGCTGTACCGCCACGGCGCGGGCTTCAAGCTGCGCGCGGTCGGCCGGGGCTTCCATGGCGGACTGAAGCCGCTGGCGGAAGCGCATGGGGTCGAGGTGGAAGACGAAGCGCCGGAGAACGGCAGCGGAGCAGAGGCTCAACCTTTGTCAGGTCATACGGAAGCAGCGGCTACATACAGCGGACCGCCTAAGGACACAGTCCAGCAGGAGGCTCCCCGGCCTGCACTGAACTTGACGAAGATTGACCTTCTGAAGCAGCAGGTCGGAATTTCACTGCGCAAGAAGAATCTCGACCAGGAGAAGGCGAGGGTGGCCGTGGTGTTCGATGCATCTGGCTCCATGGCGCAATTATATGCGAAGGGAGTCGTGCAGCGGGCTTTTGAACGGGTGCTGGCTGTGGCGGCCAAGATGGATGATGACGGAATGCTGGATGTCTGGTTCTTCGCTACCAAGAGCAAAAGAATGCCGAGTGTGAATGAACACGGCTATGAGGATTATGTGAAGCGGACCTATCCGGGACCGAAGATGTTCGGGGGACTGGGCATCGGGAACAACGAGCCGGTGGTTATGGCGGATCTGATCAAGAAGTATACGAAGGAGGAGCCGGGCGACCTGCCGGTCTATGTGGTGTTCTTCAGCGACGGGGGCATCTATGAGACGCCCAAAATATCGAAGCTGCTGATCCAGAGCTCGAAGCATAATATCTTCTGGCAGTTTGTGGGGCTGGGCAATGCAGATTATGGCGTGCTCCGTGAGCTTGACGATCTGCGGGGCCGTTATGTGGATAATGCTGATTTCTTCGCGCTGGATGATCTGGACGAGGTCAGCGATGAGGACCTGTATGACCGGCTCTTCAACGAGTACCCGAAATGGCTGCGTGAAGCCCGGCAGAAGGGCGTTGTGCGTTCGTAGAATGGAGTATAGAGGGCAGATCTGAAGCCGGGGAAGGGCTGGGTCTGCTCGTTTTTTGATGCATGGGTGGATAGGAGGTGGCAATGGTGAACGGGAGGGGATCACTTCAGGTAGCTTACCAGTTTACAACGTAACAGTGTTATGTTACGATGAGCGCGAGGAGTGGTGATATGGAAGAGGATTTAATCTCCAAGAAGGAGCTACTCGATGAGACGGGTATCTCTTACGGGCAATTGTACCGCTGGAAGCGGAAGCAGCTGATTCCTGAGGAATGGTTCATCCGCAAATCTACCTTTACGGGACAAGAGACCTTTTTTCCGCGTGCGCGGATATTGGGGCGGGTTCAGCATATTTTACAGAAGAAGGATGATCTCTCCCTGGATGAATTGGCGGGAAAGCTGTCAGAGCCGCCATCTTCCTACAAGATAAGGTTGACATTATCCCAGTTAAAAGAACGTAACATTGTTTCGGTTAGCAGTCTGGAGCGGTTCGGGAAACCGGAGATTGAAGGCATATCGCTTGCCTTCGAACAGATCCTTCATGTATTCGCAGCAGATTGGCTGCTCAGCAAAGGGGAACTCAACTGGGAGGAAGCGGACCAGCTCTATCAGACGCTGGAGAGCCATGCACCGGGGTACGGGGAGAAGGGGTGGGAGCTGTTTTTTGTGCGGAAGATGGGGGTCAGCTTCTTCATTATGGCTCTGCCGGGAGCCGGGCTGGCCTTGGATGACGGGGTAAGGCTGGTGAGCAGGCTTCGCTCTGCCGATCTGGCGGAACTGCTGAAGGGGCGATTGAGTGAAGGCGGCTTATAGAGTAAGGAACAGTAAATCACAGGAGGCTGGACCATGGAGAAGAATGAACTGCCGGATCTGGTGATGGATGGAGTCAACACGGCTGCCGGAGGCAGGTATCACAGCGTGAGTATCAACGGCGTAAGTAAGATTAACGGAGCGCTCAGCGCACATACCTACAGCTGTGACGGCGTGATGAAGCAGAACGGTGACCTCTCGGCGGAAGAGCTGGAGATGAACGGAACACTCAATCTGAAGGGCAATCTGCAGGTGGGCGGAATGAAGCTGAATGGGGTAGTGAACGGGGAAGGCAGTCTGCGGGGAGAGCGCTGTGAAATGGACGGTATGCTGAAGCTGAAGGGCAATTGTGAGCTTGAGGAACTGACCGGTGCAGGGGTATTCACGGTGGGGGGCCTGCTCAGTGCGGGGCGGATCGAGTTCGGGCTACAGGGTCACTCGGAAGCGGTAGAGATTGGCGTAGAGAGCCTGGTGATCCGCAAAAAAGGCAACGCGGCCTGGGGCAGACTGTTAGGCGGTATGATTCCCAAGCTCAAAATCGGGCTGCGTGCCAAGCTCATCGAGGGCGATATGCTAGATCTGGAATATACGAGTGCAGATGTAGTAAGGGGCGGTACGGTCATTATCGGGCAGGGCTGCTCGATTGGCCGGGTTGAATATAGAACGGGACTGACTGTACATCCCGATGCTCAGGTGGGAAAGGAGGAGAAGATCGGTGAATGAAGCGTTAGAACGCCATGACCTGAAGATACTCGGGACGTCGAGCTCTGTCGGCGGGGTTTTTAAGGATGTGAAGGTGACGGGAGAATGTACTTTTGGCGGGGACGTGGATTGTGTGAAGCTTGCACAAACCGGAGAGGTGGCGGTGGAAGGAAATCTTCGGGCACAGGATATCAAAATCACCGGGGAGTGCAAGGTGAAGGGCCGGGTAGACGCAGCCAGCCTGCGCGGACAAGGAGAGCTTACAGCAGGCGGCGGGCTGCGGATTGAGGATATCAAGCTCACCGGCGGGATCATAGTTACCGGCGACTGTGAAGCAGAGCAGGTGCAGCTTACCGGAATTATGGAGGTCAGTGGACTGTTAAATGCGGAGAAGCTCGACCTGACGTTATTCGGCCCTTGTAGAGCGGATACGGTCGGCGGCGGCAACATCTCCATCAAGCGCAGCCGTTCCGGCGCGTTGCTGAGACCCGGGAAGAAGATGAGCTTCGCAGCCCGGCTGATCGAAGGGGATCAGATTGAGCTTCAGCATACGCAGGCGCAGACCGTCCGGGGCGGCAGCGTTGTAATCGGGCCCAGCTGCGAGATTGAGACTGTGGAGTACCGGGAGCTGCTGGAGGTTCATAAGAGCTCGATAGTACGGAACACGGTGAAAATGTAACGTTAATCCTGCCGGACGGCCTTGAACCGCAGCACGGTTCGCAGCTTCTCCGGGCGGGCACGCCGGGCATCCGAGATATAGATTTCGCGGTGCAGGTGAGACTCCCGCAGCAGGCCCTGAGTAGAGCAGAATTGCTCCATTCTGGCGAAGCTGTGCGGTTCATCATCATAGGGGCCGAGATGCAGCATTTGTACACTCAGGCCGTCTTCGCAGCAGGCGAAGACAGCCTTGTCCAGCAGCGGGTGCGGCTTGCTGCGCTTGACCTGCTCCAGTACTTCAGCGGCCAGCGCCGGGGTGACGAAATCCGGCTGCCGGATCATTAAGGTGTATATTAGCTCGTTCTTATCAAGAACGGCAGAGCGGCGTCCGGCTTCGCTGAGATCCCATATCCCTTCCAGCGGGAAGACGGTGTAGTCGTAGTAGCCTTCGGGCGCGGGTCCCTTTCTCGGCAGCATCTTAACTGCATAGGACAAGGAATACAATACAGCGACTGCTTCTGCGAAAGCGCTGCCGTTGGGATTGCCTTCCCCCCGCAGGGTGAAATAAGGGAAGGCGGGAACCTGAATCAGACCCGGTTCGCTAGGGGGCAGGTATAGGGCTTTGTCTTGTTTTCTCCATTCGACCTTCATGCGGGTCACCTCAGTTCATAGGATTGTGCTGCATTCAGCATAACATGCGAACCGGACAGGTGTATGTCAGGTTGGAGGCTGGAGGCTGGAGGGGCAATAGTACATAGAAAGAGTATTTATTCGAGGAGGGTTTATGTTGAGCGGAACAATGGAATGCGTGGTTGCTGCGAAGGCGGCACTCGGAGAAGGTCCTTATTGGGATCACAGGAACGGCAGATTGTATTGGATGGATGTTGACAGTAATGAACTACATCTCTATGACCCCGGTAAGGGGACGGATGTTATTCATTCCTTTGAGCGAAAAGTAAGTGCAGTCGTACTGGCGGAGCGCGGCGGCTGGATTCTGACGATGGAGGACGGGATCTACAGATATATGGAGCATCAGCCTGTGGAGCTGCTGGCAGCGGTGGAGACCGGAATTCCCGGTAACCGGCTGAATGATGCCAAATGCGACAGCCGTGGACGGTTGTGGTTTGGCTCGATGAACAGAAGGTTTGCGGGAAGAGACGGCAGCCTGTATGTAATGGAATCCGCTGGTGAGGTCCGGCAGGTATTGAGCGGGATCGGCATCTCCAACGGCTTGGCCTGGAACGATAGCCTGGGACTCATGTATTACATTGACACGTTGACCAAGGGGATCGATGTAATGAATTATTCGCTGGCAGACGGCTCGGTAAGCGGGCGGCGGACGGTCATCCGGTTGGCGGAAGACGAGGGCTGGCCGGATGGAATGACGATCGACAGCGAAGGCATGCTTTGGGTCGCCCATTGGCGCGGGGGCTGTATCTCACGGTGGAATCCCCATACAGGCGAGCAAATGGAGAAAATCGAGGTTCCGGCGCATTATGTAACCTCCTGTACATTCGGCGGCGAGAATCTGGACGAGCTGTACATCACTACGGCATGCGGATACATGAGTGCAGAAGAGCTGGAACGCTGGCCGCAGGCGGGCGGATTGTTTCGGTTCAAGCCTGGGGTGAGGGGCCGGGAGGCTAATCGGGCGGCTTTTTAGAAGAGGGAAGGCGGGGTGCCTGCCCTAGTACCAAATAGCAGAAGTGGAGTTGTTTATACGGCGGATATTCTGCCTGTGAGCAGCTTTTTTTTTGTTGTGCAGGAGATGATGTGCTGGTGTGAGTGTGCGTGACTGACCCGCCTTTTTATTTTCAGAATAAACAAAATATGGTATTGTATCTATATATTGAAACGCTTCCACGAAGAGCGGTGACAAAGGCGGAACCCAATATCAATCATTATTCCTATCAAAAGCAAGGAGGACTTCGATGATTAAGGCTGTTGTCGTAGACGATGAGCGTCTGGTGCGCCAGGGTTTCATCTCACTGCTGGATTGGCCGTCCTTCGGGGTGGTGATTACCGGAGAGGCCAGAGACGGGCATGGGGCACTGGAGCTGCTGCGCGAGCAGGAGACGGATTTGCTGTTCGTGGATCTTTCGATGCCGGGGATGACCGGGTTCGAGCTGATCCGAGAGGTGAGGCTGCGTTATCCCGCATTACGCTGCGTGGTGCTGGCCTGCCATCATGAATTCGATGATGTGCAGGAGGCGCTGCGGCTGGGAGCGGTAGATTACATTGTCAAAACGCTGCTGGAGCCGGAGAATGCCGATGAAATCATCCGCAGACTGGTGGAGCGGATCAGGTGGGAGGACGGGAATAAAAGCACCCCTGCAAAGGCAGAGCAAAGGGTGATCGCTGAGGACAAAGCGCTGCTCTATGTGCCGCTTACGCCGGAACTGAAGGAAGAGCAGTTGTATGCGCTCTCTATGGTGAGAAATTCCACACTACATGCTGTGCAGGGGATGTGGTTGTCTCCGCTGCCGTATCCTGTGGATGCAGCGCGGATCGGAGGAGAGCTGGGCGCGGTGCTTGGGACAAGCTGGACAGCGGCGCTGCTGGAGGGGGTGCGCGGTCAGCCGCTGAAGAGAATCGCTGCGGTTGTGGAACAGTCGGCGCGGCAGGCGCTGTTCTATGCGGCAGGCGGCCAGGCGGTCCCGAGGCTGCACTATGGTGAACTGCAGACGCTGGCCGCGCAGCAACAGCCGGAGGCGGGCGCTCCTTCGGCGCTGGTGCAGGGACAGAATCTCCGCTGGACGCTGGAGCGGAGAGAATGGGACCTGTTCACCAGCGGGGTTGTGTCCCAGCAGCCGGGCCCGGCTGCGGTGGCGGACTTTGGCCTGGAGCTGCTGCGGAGCTGGAGCCGGCTGCTGCTTACAGCGGAGGATGCGCAGCAGCTTGCGCTGGCAGCAGAGGGCAACCGGACCTGGCGGCACTGGCAAGTCTGGCTGCACCAGTTCACGGGGCATGTGCAGCGCCGGATGATTGAGCTGAACCTGAGCCAAGAGGTGATGTTCTGCCTGATCACCGCCGTGCGTTATATGAAGAGCCATGCCGGAGAAAAAATTAATCAGGGCGACGTTGCCGCCGCCATCCACATGAGCCGGGGCTATTTCAGCCGGTGTTTCGCCCGGTTCGCCGGTGAGACTTTCGGGGAGTGCCTGCGGGGCATGCGGCTGGAGCTGGCGAAATCACTTCTGCTGGATACCCCCGTCCCGGTGTGTGAAATTGCCTGCCGGTCCGGCTTCGGGGATGACCGTTATTTCAGCAAGCTGTTCCGCGAGCATGTCGGCAAGCTGCCGAGTGAATACCGCGCAGAAGGGCTGGCGGAGCGTTTAGCCGCAGACTGAGAGCCATGCAACTGCGCTACCTGTCATGCTGCTGATCTCTCTGTCCCGTAACCCGTCATACGCGGCCATCGGGCATCCCCATTCAATACAGTTAGCCCTGTCCGTTCAGCCGGTCTGAGTTGCGGGTGACCTTGTGGAGCAGGTCGATCAGCGTATCCAGCTCGCGCTCGGTGAGATCCATGGACAGCTCGCGGTTGAAATCGTCCAGCAGCGTCTGGAAGACCGGGGCGAAGTCGAGCGCCTGGGGGGTTGGATACAGGAGGAAGGAGCGGCGGTCGGTCGGATCAGTCCGGCGCTCAATATATCCCGAGGCTTCCAAATGCTTGACGGAGCGGGTGGTTGTCGCTTTATCGCATTTAATCCGGCTGGTCATCTGATCCTGGGTGATTCCCGGATGACTCAGCACCAGCTTTAAGAAGCTATGCTGGCCTCCGCTGCCGATGCCGTAGGGAAGCAGCTCCTTGGCCAGTATTTTTTGGTTCTGACGGTGAAGATGAGAGATCAGCTTCCCGATCGGTTCTCTGACTGGTTCACTAACCGGTTCTTTATTTATAGTCACAATGGACACCTCGCTGAGGATGATAACGGCAGCCTACCAAGGGAATACCGTCTGCCTCAGATCTTACCGTAATTTTGTTGCGCACGCAACTAATTTGCAGTACACTGTGAAGGATTAGTTTGTTGCGTGTGCAACTATATTACATTGGATACAAGAGGGTGTTAGCGGATGAGCAGCTTAGAGGCGACCTATCAGGAGGATGCCGGGATACAGAAGAAGCGCTGGCTGATTCTGATCGTTCTTAATTTGTTTACTTTTATGTCTACACTGGACGGAAGTATTGTGAATATTGCGCTGCCAGTGCTGGTGAAGGAGCTGGGGCTGCCAGTAGCCCAGGTGGAGTGGGTAACAACCGGATATCTGATGGCGATCTGTTCGGTGATTCTGTTCTTCGGGAAGCTGGGTGACATCGCCGGAAAAATCAAGATGTTCAAGCTGGGCATGGTCGTCTTCACCATCGGCTCTCTGCTCTGCGGATTAAGCCACAGCTTGCCGCTGCTCATTGCTTCGCGAGTAGTGCAGGCGGTCGGCGCTTCGATGACCATGGCGAACAGCCAGGGCATTGTTACGGATATTTTCCCGTCAACGGAACGCGGCAAGGCTCTGGGCTTGATCGGAACCTTCGTGTCCCTCGGCAGTATAGCGGGGCCAAGCCTTGGCGGAATTATCGTATCGTCGATGGGCTGGGAGTATATTTTCTGGGTGAATGTGCCGATTGGAATTCTGGCGATTGCGCTGGGCTGGAAGGTGCTGCCGAAGGATCTGGTCCGTGTGAAGTCAGGGATTGATGTTCCTGGCAGCCTGCTGTTTGCCGTCTTCATAGTTTCTCTGTTCGCCGGATTGCTGCTCGGCCAGCAGCTTGGTTACGGGGATACCCGGATTCTTGCCGCTCTCACTGCTGCGGTTATTATCTTCATCGTCTTCCTGATCGTGGAGCAGCGCAGCGCTGGGCCGCTGCTTCAGCTGACCCTGTTCAAGAATCCCTTGTTCTCACTGAGCATATTCTGTGCCTTTCTGGTGTTCGTCTCGAACTTCTGCTTCAATATTATCGCACCGTTCTATGCGCAGAATATGCTGAATATGTCTCCCTTTGATGCAGGCTTCCTGCTTATGCTCTACCCGATCTGTATGGTGATAGTCGCTCCGTTAAGCGGGGCGTTGTCCGACAAAATCGGTTCGGAGCTGCTCACCTTCGCAGGGCTGATTGTGATGGTGATAGCCCAGTTCGGGCTGGCCCGGTTGCATGAGGGCAGTCCGGTTATGCTGGTCGGCGTCTGGATTGCCATGCTCGGCATCGGCAGCGGGATGTTCGGCTCACCGAACAATTCGCTGATTATGTCCACAGTGCCGCGAACACAGCTGGGCTCGGCAGGCAGTGTGAATTCGCTGGTCCGTAATGTGGGGATGGTCGTCGGAATTACCGTAGCCACCTCGATCCTCTTCAATGTAATGAGCAGCAAAGCCGGCTACCGGGTAACCGGGCTGGTGGAAGGACGTCCTGAGCTGTTCCTCTCAGGGATGCATGTAGTCTTCCTGACTTCGTCCGGGATCTGCCTGTTATCGGCGCTGCTTACCGGTTGGCGGCTGTTCTCCTCGCGGAGGGCTAAGAGCCTGAGCGCATAAAGTGTATAAAAGAGCAGGGCTGCGGAACTTCGCTGTCCTGCTTTTGTTTTGTCACAACATCCGTCCCCATCTTGTCTACAGTTATGAAGAGCAATACAATCATAATGGAGGCGACCTAATTTGAGTCTACGAATGAATTATCGTGAGGTTAACGGCCCGGCGTTCCGGGCAATGATGGCGCTGGAGCAGCATGCAGGAAGCCGCAGCAAGGATAAAGTGCTGTATGAACTGGTTAAAATACGGGTCTCCCAGATCAACGGCTGTGCGTTCTGTCTGGATATGCATGGCAAGGATCTGATGAAGCTGGGCAACTATGCCGATCATATTCTGCTGCTGAGTGTGTGGCGCGAAGCGCCGTTGTTCAGTGCGAAGGAACGTGTGCTGCTGGAATTCGCCGAGCAGGTCACGCTGATCAGCGAAGCTGGAGTTCCGCTGGAGCTGTACGATAAGATGCTTACGCACTTTAGCGAAGAGGAACTGGTAGACTGGATTATGGCGATCAATACGATCAACAGCTGGAACCGGATTGCCATTACGACCGGGATGTTCCCGGGCTGCTTCGGCTAAGGATTAGGACAGGAGTGTAAGGAAGGAGAGCTGCGTGAAGTGGACAGGGGTAAAATAAAGGCTCAGGCCGAGACGCCTGCAGAGGGAAATCCAGGTATGGAGGAGCTGTACCAGAATTATAAAAGCTATGCCTTCTCCATTGCGTACCGGATGCTTGGCGTGGTTGCCGATGCGGAGGATGCGGTGCAGGATATGTTCGCTGAGCTGCAGCACCGGGACCGGAGCGGCATTCAGAATATCAAAGCCTATGTGGCTAAAGGCGTGACCAACCGCTGCCTTAATATGCTGAACTCGGCACGCAGCCGCAGAGAGACTTATATCGGGGAGTGGCTGCCGGAGCCGGTAAGCGAGGGATACGATGGCCCGGAAGCGGCGGCAGAACGCAAGGATAATCTGTCGTATGCTTTTCTGGTGCTGCTGGAGCGTCTGTCTCCCACGGAGCGTGCGGTATTCATACTGCGGGAAGCCTTTGAATACGACTATGAAGCCATTGCCGGAATGGTAGGCAAGTCGGGCAGCAACTGCCGGCAGATCTTCAGCCGGGCCAAGCGTATCCTGCAGACAGAGCCGGCTTCCCGGTTACCCTCGCTCCGATATGGAGCAGTCACCGAGAATCTGCTGGTGCGCTTCACTGCCGCGTTCACCTCCTATGATGTGGGCGGCATGCTGGAGCTGCTGGGCGAGCATCCGGTCCTGGTTGCCGACGGCGGGGGCCGCGAGGTGCATACGATTCTCCGGCCGATGACCGGCCGCCGGGGAGTTACTGCACTGCTGACCTCGAAGCGGGTTATGCACTATTTGCGGGAGTGGAAGCCTTCCTGCGGGCTGCTGAACGGTGAGCCGGGTCTGATCTTCACCGATCAGGGAGTCGTGAAGTGCGTGCTCTGCCTGAGTACGGATTCCAGCGGGGAACGGATTCAGAACCTGTATCTTTTAATGGACCCTGTCAAGCTGTCCCATATTACCGTACCGCCGGAGCCGCCGCAGAGCTGATGTCCGGCAACAACCAATAAGACACGTTACTCTCCCTGAGCGGGAAGGCAACGTGTCTTTATTGGTTGTTAGGGGTGTGGGAACATATTCAGCCGGATAGCCTGCACGCTCACTTAATTCTTGAAGCTGTGGATAGGCGCGGGAATCCGCCCGCCGCGGTTGACGAAGCCCGCACAACTGAACGGGTTGACGGCCATGACTGGAGCGTATCCGAGCAAGCCGCCGAATTCGACCATCTCACCGACGTCCTTGCCGATGACCGGAATGACGCGGACCGCCGTGGTCTTGTTGTTGACCATCCCGATGGCGGCTTCATCGGCAATGATGCCTGCGAGGGTCTCTTTGCTGGTGCTGCCGGGAATGGCAATCATGTCAAGGCCTACCGAGCAGACACAAGTCATAGCTTCGAGCTTCTCCAGAGTCAGCGCCCCGCGCTGGACAGCCTGGATCATGCCGTGGTCTTCGCTGACCGGGATGAAGGCGCCGCTTAAGCCGCCGACATAGGAGGAGGCCATGACTCCGCCTTTTTTGACATTGTCGTTCAGGATAGCGAGTGCAGCGGTGGTACCTGGGGCTCCTGCTTCTTCAAGGCCCATGACCTGGAAGATCTCAGCGATGGAATCGCCGATCTCGGGAGTGGGGGCCAGCGACAGGTCAATAATGCCGAACGGCACATTCAGGCGCTTGGAGGCTTCCTGGGCGACCAGCTGGCCGACACGGGTAACCTTGAAGGCTGTACGCTTGATTGTCTCGCACAGGGTCTCGAAGTCCTGCCCTTTCACCTCTTCCAGTGCCCGCTTGATCACACCCGGGCCGCTTACGCCAACGTTAATCACACACTCCCGCTCGCCCACCCCGTGGAAGGCACCGGCCATGAACGGGTTATCCTCCACCGCATTGCAGAATACGACCAGCTTGGCACAACCGATGGAGTCACGGTCTTTGGTACGCTCAGCCGTCTGGAGAATGATGTCACCCATCAGCTTCACGGCGTCCATGTTGATGCCGCTGCGCGAGGAGCCGACGTTAACGGAAGAGCAGACTCTCTCGGTCACCGCCAGCGCTTCCGGGATACTGTCAATCAGAATCCGGTCGCCCTTGGTACAGCCCTTCTGCACCAGCGCGGAATATCCGCCGATGAAGTTGACGCCTACCTCCTTGGCCGCCTTGTCCAGAATCTGGGCGACAGGCACGTAGGTATCGGTATGTACAGCCCCCGCAGCAATCGAAATCGGCGTTACGGAGATCCGTTTGTTGACAATCGGCACCCCGAATTGGCGCTCCAGATCCTCACCGGTCTTCACGAGCTTTTCGGCGGAGCGGGTAATTTTGTCATACACCTTCTGGTTGAACACCTTCATGTCGGTATGGGCGCAGTCCATCAGGCTGATGCCCATCGTAATGGTGCGGACATCCAGGTTCATTTCCCGGATCATTTTATTCGTCTCCTGAACTTCTACAATCGAGATCACTAGTGCTCACTCCTCTCTTCGCCGGTTAAATCCGGTGCATAATATTGAAGATATCCTCATGCTGCAGCTTGATTTCCACACCGATGTCTTCCCCTACCTGCTGAAGCTCCTCCACAATCTCCTCGAAGGACTTGCTGGGGGCAGAGATGTCCACAATCATCATCATGTTGAAATAATCCTGCACAATCGTCTGGGAGATGTCCAGAATGTTCAGATTGTGCTCTGCGAGGTATGTACACACTTTGGCGATAATGCCTACCTTGTCTTTCCCGAGTACCGTAATAATCCCCTTCAATTAAAAAGCCTCCCGTTATCCATCGTCTGTAATCTTCGCTCATTGCCGCATTAACGGAATGAACGATTTTAATTATTATGTCAAATCAAGGTTAGGTTATCAACCAAAGCTTTTGTGTCGGGCTGATCAGAGATTTGAGCTTGCATTTTCCTGAGGGTATAATAATGTTGACACTTGATGTAAAATATGATTTATTGGATTTTTGAATGATAAGCTGGACATAAGGAGCTATTATGACAACGAGAAAATATAAAGAGCTAGTTGAAGAGCGCACGAGAGAAACGCTGCAGAAATGGTCGGAACAGTCAGTAGTCGAGGAGAAGGATATTTATCGTTTCCTGCATAATTTGAAGGGTACCTCGGGTACTGTGGGTCTTGATGCTGTAGAGGCGTTCTCCGGCAATGCGCTGCTCTATTTCTCGGATGACAATCATAGAAGCTGGACGGAAGCAGAGTGGGGCGATTATATCTATCCGCTGCTGGAGCTGTTTGAGGAGCCGAAACCTGTGGGTGCGCTGCCCCCTCTGACTCCGGGGATTTCATTGTCCCACGGCAATGTCCACCAGCAGTACGAAATTCTGATCGTGGACGATGATGTGGAGCTGGTTGCTTTTTTGCGGGAATCGCTGGAGCGGGAGTCTTATTATGTCAGCATTGCGCTGTCGGCAGGACGCGGACTGAAGCTTTTTTATGAGACGAAGCCGGATTTGATTCTCCTTGATATTCTGCTGCCGGACCGCAGCGGGATTGATGTGCTGAAGCAGATTATCGGCAAAGCCAAAAAAGAGCGGATTCCAATCATTATTATCAGCGGCGAGCATTCCATAGAGGTTCAGAAGTATGCCTATTCGCTGGGTGTTATGGATTATATACAGAAGCCGGTGGACATTGATTTGTTCCTGGTCCTGATCAAGAACCGCTTTGAGCTGAAAAAGGAGTGGCAGAAATCGATCATTGTCGATGAGCTGACCGGGGCGTTCAACCGCAAGTATTTCAACCAGACGATGAAGCAGCTGATCGCCGATTTCAGACGGACAGGCCGGACCTTCTCCCTCGCTCTGCTGGATCTCGATCTGTTCAAGCAGATTAACGATACTTACGGGCATCTGATGGGGGACGAGGTGCTGCAGAGCTTCTCGGAGCTGGTGAAGCAGTCCATCCGCACGGAGGATACCTTCTGCCGCTATGGCGGTGAGGAGTTTGCCTTGTTCATGCCTAATACCCCTGCGGCGCAAGCGCTGCTTGTGATGGAGCGGATTCAGGAGGTCTTCGCGGCCCGGGAATTCGAGGGCAAACGCGAGAGCTTCCATGTTACCTTCTCCTGCGGGGTGACCGAGGTCACCCAAGAGGCGCCGGATGCCGATACACTTGTAGAGGAAGCGGATCTGGCGCTCTATGCCAGCAAGCATAACGGCCGGAACCAGAGCACCCTGTACAGCCAGGAGCTGCTGCTGGGCCAGCGCGAGACGCTGCTTAACGTTATTATTGTGGATGATGATCCGCTCATCCGCAGAATTGTGACGACCCACTTCGCTGCATGGCAGCCGGGGACCACCGCCAGGGTGAAGGTTGCCAGTTATGCGGACGGCGCAATTTTTCTGGAATCGGACTGGTATGCTCCTGAAGAGAAATATATTATTCTGCTGGACGGCGTCATGCCGGGGCTTGACGGGCTGGAGGTACTGGAGAAGATCCGCAGCAGCTATCCTGAGCTGAACATTCTCGTGATTATGCTGACCGGGCGCAATAATCAGCGGGATATTATCCATGCCCTGCAGATGGGGGCGGATGATTATGTCATTAAGCCGTTCCATCTGCCGGAGCTGCTGACCCGCATTGAGCGTCTGGCCCACCGGTTTCTGTTCTAAATGCAATACATCCCAAGCAGGGATGACTGAAAGGTGAGAGTGAGCTATGGTGCAAAAAGTACTGATTGTAGATGATGAAGAGGTTCTGCGCATGCTGATTGAGGATACGCTGGAGGATTTGGAGAATGTGGAGGTTCATACCGCCGAGAATGGGGGCGAGGCGCTTGCCAAGCTGGCGGAGGCCCCTTACGACCTGGTGATTCTGGATTACATGATGCCCGTAATGACCGGCATTGAAGTGCTGAGCGAGCTGGACGGGGAGCTGAAGAGCCGGACGCCGATTATGATGCTGACAGCGAAGGCACAGGAGATGGACCGTAACCGGGCCAGAGAGGCGGGAGCCCGTTATTTCATGCCCAAGCCGTTTAGCCCGATGGAGCTGCTGCAGCTCGTGGAGGACATTCTGAGTGAGAAACCTTAAGCTTAAAGACCGGAGCATCAAAACGAAATATTACCGGATTCTTCTGCTGCTGTTCGTGGCCATTATGGCCGGAGGAATCGGGCTTGTCTTCTATATCAATGCCCAGCAGGAACAGCTGGATCAGAAACGTGATGTGCTGCAATATAAGACGGCGACGATTAACGAGCTGGCGGTGACGCTCAGCGAGGTCTTTTTCCGGGCGAGAGGTTATGTGGCTACCCAGAGTGAGAATGAGCTTGCGCTGCTGAACACTGCGCTTAAGGGGCTTGACGGCATTCTGGATCAGTATTCCTCCCTGAAGCTGTCGGCTGAAGAAGTCCGGTACAGAGATGACCTCAAGGTGTTCTATGAACAGTACAAGAGCCAGACCCTGCCTGAAGTGATGCTCTTAGTGAAGAATAATGATTACGAGGGAATCCGGAACTTGTCCCAAAGCGGCAGTACCCGGGCTGTGAACGAATACCTGAGCTACACGAAGCAATTCAAAGCCAATTCGGATGCGCTGCTGAATGAGCTGAACTCCCGCTCCATCAGGCAGGCGGATACGTTCACTTTTGTTGCTTTTCTGCTTAGCACCCTGCTGCTGCTGTTCTTCACGCTGCTGATCTGGCGGATGCTCAAAATTATCATCGATCCGATTGTGAAGCTGGAGGAAGCAACGAATTCGCTGGCGGCCGGTGATGCGGTTCTGCTCGGTAAGCTGCATAAGCAGGATGAGATCGGGCGGCTCTATGACGCCTTCCTGAATATGGCCCATAGCATTCAGGACAAAGAGGAAGAGCTGATGATGCAGAATGAAGAGCTGCACGCCCAGCAGGACGAGCTGCAGGATCAGCAGTACAGGCTGGAGCGGTCACTCAGTGAAATCGAGAGCATGATGAAGGCGCTGAATCAGACCTCTGCCGTCGGCATTCTGTCGAACAAAGGCGTGTTCACTTACGCGAACGATAATCTGAGCGTCTACACAGGGTATAAGAGCTCCGAGGTTATCGGGTACACCTACCGGCTGTTTGAGCTGCATAATATTTCGGAATCACAAGAAGAGCAGTTGATCCGCAAGCTGTCGACCGGCGGAGTGTGGAGCGGGGAGACGGAGCTTGCGACGAAGGAAGGCTCGCCGCTCTGGCTGCAGCTGACAATCATGCCGTATCTGAACGATGAAGGCCAGATTTACCAGTATATTCTGATTGCCAATAACATTACCTCGATGAAGAATGTGCAGCAGGAGCTGGCGGAGACGCTGACAAGCACGGAGCAGACGTCCATGATGCTGGAGCTTAACAATCAGCTGAATCATGAAATCACCTATACGCTGGACAAGCAGGAGTTCGCTGACAAGTTCAACACATTCATGAACCGTCTGTACTCGTTTGACTCCAGTCTTTTCCTGCTGGTCAAGGATAAGATTGCGGTGGTCAAGGGGGTTCCGCCGGAGAATGTGGAGCGGTACATCGGTGAGGGCAGCGAAGAGATTCTGTACCGCCTGAGCGTGGAGAAGTCGTATATGGTGAAGCGGGTGGGCTCGGTCAGAGAGCAGGGGATATCCGCTAATGAGGTGTATTGTTACGATTACTATACGACCGTGGTGAATGCTGAGGATGAGATTCTGGCGGTCTTCTGCGGAACGCGCATCGGGCATCCGTTCACGGAGGAAGAGACCAGCGAAATTCAGGGGATGATGAACCGGGTCGCCCTGGCCATTGAACGCCTGTTCATGTACGAGGAGATTGAGAATGGCCGCAAGCTGAATCAGGATATTGTGAACAACGTCAATGAGGGCATCCAGTTCGTCGGTACAGACGGCGTCATTCAGCACATTAACAAGGCGCTGAGCCAATTGTTCAGCTATGAGGACTGGACGGAAGGCATGCTGATTCCCCAGGAGCGCTGGATGGAGCATTTCACCTCCCGGGTGAATGAATCAGAAGAGCTGGAACGCTTTTACCAAAAGGCGATGTCCGGGCATACTGTTGACTCCAGTGCGATGAAGTATTCTATCGGCAAGGAAGATATGAAGCATGTGGATGCCTATGCCATACCGGTCTTCCGCCGGGAGGTCCGGGTGGGGACACTGTTCGTCCACCGTGACATTACCCGCGAGTATGAGCTGGATCTGATGAAGTCGGAGCTGGTCAGTACCGTCAGCCATGAGCTGCGGACGCCGCTGTCGAGTGTACTGGGCTTCACAGAGCTGCTGCTGTCCAAAACGATGAAGCCGGAGAAGCAGCTGAAATATCTGGAGACCATTCATAAGGAAGCCAAGCGTCTGACGGAGCTGATCAACGACTTCCTGGACCTGCAACGGATGGAGTCCGGTACACAGCTGTACAATGTGGAGAAAGTCAACCTTAGCGAGACAGTCCTGAGTGTCATCGATCAGTATAAGCTGAGCGGTACCCACCATATTCTGCTGGAGGATGAGGCGCTGAATCCCGAGGTTGAGGTAGACAAGGATAAAATTATCCAGGTGCTGACCAACCTGCTGAGCAATGCGATCAAGTTCTCGCCGGGCGCAGGTGAAATTAAGGTTATGCTTCATAACGAACCGGGCATCATTACTGTACGGATTCAGGACAACGGACTCGGGATTCCGAAGAATCAGATCGGGCAGCTGTTCCAGAAATTCCGCAGGGTGGACAATAGTGCCTCCAAGCGGATTGGCGGTACGGGGCTCGGCCTGGCGATCTGCAAGGAGATTATTGAGAAGCAGAACGGCACAATCGGGATTGAATCCGTTGAAGGCGAAGGCTCGACGGTATGGTTCCGTCTTCCGGTGATGCAGGCAGAGACCGGCCACCCCGAGGAGGAACCGTCCCTTAGATGGAGCGCTGGCAAGGAGCAGAAGCCGGATGTGATGATTGTGGAGGATGATTACAGCCTGTCGCTGCTGCTCTCGGAGGAGCTGAAGGGCAAGGGCTTCCGGGTCACCCATCACTACCATCCGCAAAAAGCTTTTGACCAGGCCGTCAAAACGCCCTTCGTAGCGATCGTTGTGGATCTGATGCTGGGCGATGATCTGGACGGCTGGGATTTGATCCGCATGCTCAAGAACGATCCCCGGACCGAGAAGGTGCCGATTGTAATCTCCTCGGCGCTGGATAAGGACGATAAGAGCATGATGGATAACGTGCAGAAATATCTGACCAAACCCTATCCGCCCGGCGAGCTGTCGGGTACGCTTCAGGAGATAGTGGACATTCAGCTGAAGACAGGCGAGGTACTGTTCCCGGATAACGGTGAGGCCGGGCATGGAGCGGTGGTTGAGGAGAGTTAGATTGAGTATCGAGTGAGTGCTGAGTATCTGCTTAGTGGGTACATTGGTAATGCAATAATATGATGGATTATAGATATTGTGGAACAAGTCTCTTTTGGGGGGCTTGTTTTTTTGTGTATTTGGGGGTTCTCTCGGGTGGGGGAAGGGGAAGAGGGGGAGCGAAATCCCAGCAAAACTTGCTTTAGAGTGGGCTCTAAGGGTTATAGTGAATATGAAGCAGCCAATCTAGCAGGAGTGAAAGGGAGGAATTGCGATGAAGTACAGTTATTTGGGTAAATCGGGGTTGAAGGTCAGCCAGTTGTGTCTGGGGACGATGAATTTCGGACCGGAGACGGAGGAGAAGGATGCCTTCAGAATTATGGATACGGCCCTCGATGCGGGAATTAATTTCTTCGATACGGCGAATGTGTACGGCGGCCAGGACCGGCGGGGCTGGACGGAGGAAATTATCGGCCGCTGGTTTCAGCAGGGCGGCGGACGACGCGAGAAGGTAGTGCTGGCCACCAAGGTCTACAATGACATGTTGGACGAGCAGGACGGTCCCAACTCCGGCTCAGGCTTGTCTGCTTACAAGATCAGACGGCATTTTGAAGGCTCGCTGCGGCGCCTGCAGACGGATCATATTGAACTATATCAGATGCATCATATCGACCGGAACGTATCGTGGGACGAGCTGTGGGGCGCGTTCGAGATCCTGGTGTCCCAGGGCAAAGCCGATTATATCGGCTCCAGCAATTTCGCGGGCTGGCATATCGCTGCTGCCCAGGCGAAGGCTAAGGAGCGCCATTTCCTCGGCCTTGTCTCCGAGCAGCATCTCTACAATCTGCTGGAACGGACGCCGGAGCTCGAAGTGCTGCCCGCCTCACAGGAGCTGGGCCTGGGTGTCATTCCGTGGAGTCCGCTGGCCGGAGGCCTGCTGGGCCGCAATGCACTCGCCAAGACCGGAGTTCGCAGCGCCCGTTCGGCCAAGCTGGAGCAGCACCGCAGCCAGCTGGAGCAGTTCTCCGCGCTCTGCAAGGAGCTGGGCGAGCATGAGGATCAGGTCGCTCTGGCCTGGGTACTGGCGAATCCGGCGGTGACTGCACCGATTATCGGGCCGCGTACGATCGAGCAGTTCGAGGACTCGCTGCGGGTAACTGAGATCACGCTGGATGAAGAAACGCTGAAGAAGCTGGACGAGATCTTCCCCGGACCGGGCAAACCGGCACCGGAAGCTTACGCCTGGTAAGCTAGTTTTTGCACCCATACATGAATAACGGCCGGATGTTCCCTGCGGGGAGCATCCGGCCGTTTTGTTATTTGGGAGAGGATGATATGGTGTCCGCAACTTGCCCAAGTTGTGACTCTCCTTCGAAATAAGCGCGTCTCAGTCCGTTACACCTTGCCAAACGCCCGAATGAACACCTCCCTTCTTCATCTGGGAATGCCACTTGATGGGGGGACCTCCACTCCTGTACTCCTTCAGGCATTATAGAGCTCCATCTACTAGTTTAAATCTGACGCTGTACTAAATGAGCCAATGAGGAGTATTAGTGCACCTGAATTGAGCGGACGGTGGTTAAATGAGCCGATGAGGAGCATTAGTGCACCTGAATTAAGCAGACGGGGGGAAAGTGAGCGAATGAAGAGCACTATTGCACCTGAATTGAGCGGACGGGGGATAAGTGAGCCAATGAGGAGCATTAGTGCACCTGAATTCAGGGGACGGTGGTTAAATGAGCAACTTTTCCCGCTTAAACAGCGCAGAGGACGGAACGACCCGTGTAAAAGCGTCAGCGGTCGCCTTGGTCTCCAGATTTTTACCACTTAATAAATTTAAATAAAATCTGGAGACCACAGTTATTGGAACAACGGTCCATTCGCGGAGCGTCCACCCAAGTGCGCACGTTGATTCTACTCCAAAATAAAGAGCTGTCCCAGTCAGCTGTTCATGGCTTTTGGGACAGCCCGTAGTAGTCCTACTTGTTCTGCTTCGCTCCTCTCAGCTCAGACCTCACCCGGCTTTGCCTGCTGCCGGACCGATTCAACCACACATAATTCGCCCTCCTCATTCAGCTCAGCATAAGCAACAGAGGCCGGATCAGGATAGCCGCTCTTCCGCAGCTCCTGCATCAGCCAGCTTTTATTTTTGCCCAGGCTCTCCAGTGCCGTATACCGGATTTCGCCCGATTCTATCAGGCTCTGCGGAAGCTGTACCTCCCGCGCGGGGATCTGAAGCTCCTCCCGGGTGGCCGGTTCATACGAAGGTTTCTTCAATAGGCTTAAGGAGCCGTTCGTTTCATAGATGGCATAGGCTACCTCGTTGATAGAAAAGGTATCCTTGGCCCGCAGCATCATCCGCAGCTGCTCGAAGTCCAGATTGTTGCGGCGCAGCTTCTCCAGATCGACTTTACCGTCCCGGATCAGAATCTCCGGCTCCCCTTCCAGCGGCTTGCGCAGCTTGCGGATATGCTGGGTAACCTTTTCAAAGAGGATAGAGAGTACCGTCCAGACAGCCAGGGTGAACAGCAGCATAAGGACAGAATGCTTCTCTTCATATATGGTTTCACCGACCAGATCTCCCAGAATTACGGCAGAGATGAAGTCAAAGGGCGTAAGAGCAGAGATTTCTTTTTTGCCCAGCAGCCGGGTCATGACCCATAATCCGATGAAACCGGCGATTAACTTAATGAATATTGAACCGTACTCCATGAGTAACCACCTTCCAGAATGTGAATGGATTTAAGAGTGTTTAACCAGTGTTCCAAGCGGTGTAACATGCAAATTGATCCTGCGTTACAGCAGCGTGCCGGTTGCCGCCCGGGCATCAGGGTGAATCAGGTCAATGACCTGTGGTAGACTGGATTCGGGGACAGGTAACGGGGCTGGGAACAACAAGAGAAGAGACGGGGGGCGTGAGATGCTTTTTTATCTGATAGCTGCAATAGTCCTGATCCTTGATCAGACCACCAAGTGGATAGTGCGCACCCATATGGAGCTCGGGGAGATCCTTCCTTCCTGGAGCCCGCATATGCGGTTTGAGTATTATGAGAACAGCGGCGCAGCCTTCAGCTCCTTTCAGGGTTACGGGAAGTATTTTGCTATTGTCGCTGTTGTTTTTGTAGCTGCAATATTCTATTACCGGCGCCAGGGCGCCATCCGCGGACCCCTGCTCGAAGCAGCCAGCGGATTTCTGGTTGGAGGAGCTGTAGGCAATGGCATCGACCGGGTGATCTATCATCAGGTTACAGATTTCCTGGTGTTCGGGAGCCGCGGCGGGATTATGAACCTGGCCGATCTGGCCATTAATGCCGGAGGCATCCTGATCTTAGTCTACCTGCTGCTGGACCACTTCCGGCCAAAAACAGCCCGCGGACGGTTATAAATACTGTGTTCAGACCGCTTCGGGCTATCATATTATCTAATGCAAGTTATCATTATTAGTAATGAACCCGCCTAAATCAGAGCATTTTACTATGATTTAGACGGGTTTTGTGCATTTTATACATATATTTACCTTATTATCTACATAGTTCCTGTTATATGATGCGTTGATCGTTTCCTGCGAATGTGTTAGCCTGAGTTCATGATATTAAGAGGAAAGAAGATTGCACGCTAAGGAGAGGTCGATATTGTTGCAACTACAAGTTACGAACAGTCCTTTTAATGAGAACCAGGCAGAGCTGCTGAACCAGCTTCTGCCCACGCTGATACCTTCACAGCAGGTATGGTTGAGCGGGTATTTATCTGCCCTGTCGCTGCAGGGCAACCAGGGATCAAGCGTTCTGGCTGTATCCCCTGCTGCTCCAGCAGTAGTAGTAGAGTCGGCAACAGCCGCTCCGCCGCAAAGCTCGCGTGAAGTGACCGTATTGTTCGGCTCCCAGACCGGCAACTGCCAGCGGCTGGCGGTAAGCCTCTCCCGCAAGCTGGAGGAGCAGGGCTTCAAGGTCACGGTGTCTGCAATGAACAGCTTTAAGCCCAACGGACTGAAGAAGACAGAGAACCTGCTGCTGCTGGTCAGCACCCATGGCGAAGGGGAACCGCCGGATAATGCCCGTGCCTTCCATGAGTTCCTCTACAGCAAAAGAGCCCCGCAGCTTCCAGGCTTGCGCTTCTCGGTACTCGCGCTGGGCGATACCTCCTATGAATTCTTCTGCCAGACGGGCAAAGACTTCGATCAGAAGCTGGAAGAACTGGGCGCACAAAGGTTAAGCCCGCGTGTAGATTGCGACCTCGATTATGATGAGCCGGTGGCCGAGTGGTTCGGCCAGGTCATCAGCGCGCTTAACGGCGCGCAGAATGCTGCAGGAATTGCGGATGCAGCGGTTCAGGCTGCGGAGAGCGCAGAGTCGCTGGAATCAGGCTTTTCACGAAATCATCCTTTCCATGCCGAAGTACTGGAGAATCTTAATCTGAACGGCCGCGGCTCAGACCGTGAGACCCGCCATCTGGAGCTGTCACTTGCCGGATCGAATATTACCTTTGAGCCGGGGGATTCCCTTGGCGTCTATCCCGAGAACCATCCGCAGCTGGTAGAAGAGATCATTGCCGCTATGGGCTGGACTGCGGACGAACGTGTTCCGCTGAACAAGAAGGGCGAAGAAGGCACGCTACAGGAGGCGCTGCTGCGGCATTATGAAATTACGGTGCTGACGAAGCCGCTCCTGGAGCAGGCTGCCGGGCTTACCTCCGCACCTGCCCTGAAGGAGCTGCTGGCCCCCGGGCGGCAGCAGGAGCTGAAGGAGTATATCCAGGGCCGGGATCTGCTGGATCTTATTCAAGACTATGGACCCTGGGAGGCTCCGGCCAGCATCTTCGTGACCATCCTGCGCAAGCTTCCGGCCCGGTTGTATTCCATAGCCAGCAGCTATAATGCGAACCCGGATGAAGTACACTTCACCGTGCGGGCTGTACGTTATGAGTCACATGGCCGTGAGCGCTACGGCGTCTGCTCGGTACACTGTGCTGAGCGTGTACAGCCGGGTGCCACTTTGCCGGTGTATATCCAGAACAATCCGAACTTTAAGTTGCCCGCTGATTCTAGTGTACCGGTGATCATGATCGGTCCGGGTACAGGCGTGGCCCCGTTCCGTTCCTTCCTGGAGGAACGTGAAGAGCAGGGGGCAGAGGGTCCAAGCTGGCTGTTCTATGGCGACCGTCATTTCGTTACAGACTTCCTCTACCAGACGGACTGGCAGCGGATGCTGAAGGATGGTGTCCTCAGCAGGCTGGATGTGGCCTTCTCACGCGACACTGAAGAGAAGGTATACGTACAGCACCGTATCCTGGAGCATAGCAAGGAGTTGTACCGCTGGCTGCAGGAAGGGGCGCATGTCTACGTGTGCGGCGATGAGAAGCATATGGCCCATGATGTGCATTCCGCACTCATTACAGTGATCCAGGAGGAAGGCGGACTAAGCCCGGAAGCGGCTGCCGCTTATCTGGAGACTCTTCAACAGGAGCAGCGTTACCAGCGGGATGTCTATTAGGCGGGACTTAAACGAAAGAGGAGAGAATCAGCAATGGCAAACAATGAATCAGCGGTGAAGCCGATTGGCGGACCGCCGAGTGATGTTGAACATATCAAGCTGGAGAGCAATTATTTGCGCGGGGCGCTTGTCGAGACCCTCAGCAATCCGATTACAGGAGGGCTGCCGGAGGATGACAACCGGCTGCTGAAATTCCACGGCAGCTACATGCAGGATGACCGGGATCTGCGCAATGAGCGGGAGCGCTCCAAGCTGGAGCCGGCTTTCCAGTTCATGCTGCGGGTAGTAGCGCCCGGCGGCGTGGCGTCTGCTGCACAGTGGCTTGTCATGGATGAGCTTGCTCATAAGTACGGCAACGGGACACTGCGCCTGACGACGCGGCAGGCTTTTCAGATGCATGGGGTGCTCAAATGGAATCTCAAGAAGACGATCAGAACGATTAACGACACCCTGATGACTACACTTGCGGCCTGCGGTGATGTTAACCGTAACGTGATGAGCGGCCCGAACCCTTATCAATCCGAGGTTCATGCCGAGGTCCAGGAATGGGCTAACAAAATCAGCGATCACCTTGCCCCGCGTACCCGCGCGTATCATGAGATCTGGCTGGACGGCGAAAAGGTTGTGGACAGCAAGGTGGTTGAGCCGATCTATGGACCGGTCTATCTGCCCCGCAAATTCAAAATTGGCCTGGCGGTGCCTCCGTCCAATGATGTAGATGTGTTCTCCCAGGATCTGGGCTTCATCGCCATTTTGGAGGACGGCAAGCTGGCCGGCTTCAACGTGTCGGTCGGCGGCGGCATGGGGATGACGCACGGCGATACGAATACGTATCCCCAATTGGGACGGATCATCGGCTTCTGCCGTCCGGAGCAGATGATTGATCTGGCGGAGAAGACGGTTACGATCCAGCGTGATTACGGCAACCGTTCGGTCCGCAAGAATGCCCGCTTCAAGTACACGATCGACCGGCACGGACTGGAGTGGTTCAAGGGAGAGCTGCACGAACGGCTGGGCTGGACGCTGGAGCCTGCGCGCGGCTATCACTTCGATCATAATGGCGACCGGTACGGCTGGGTGAAGGGGATGGACGGCAAATGGAACCTGACGCTCTATATCCAGAGCGGACGGATTCAGGATCAGGAGGGCTACCCGCTGATGACCGGCCTGCGCGAGATTGCCAAAATTCACAGCGGAGACTTTCGGCTGACCCCGAACCAGAATCTGATCATCGGCGGAGTGACCCAGGCGAAGAAACGCAAGATTACAGAGCTTGCCAAGCAGTACGGGCTGACGGACGGGGCCCATCATTCTGCACTGCGCAGAAGTGCGATGTCCTGTGTAGCACTGCCGACCTGCGGGCTGGCTATGGCGGAAGCGGAGCGTTATCTGCCGTATCTGCTGGATAAGCTGGAGGTTATCATAGATGAAGCCGGGCTGCGTAATGAAGAGATTATCATCCGTATGACCGGCTGCCCTAACGGCTGTGCCAGACCGGCGCTGGGCGAGATTGCTTTTATCGGCAAAGGTCCGGGCAGATATAATATGTACCTGGGTGCAGGCTTTACCGGAGACCGGCTGAACAAGCTGTACAAGGAGAACATTGATGAGCAGGAGATTCTGGCCACTCTAGAGCCGATTATTCATGGTTATGCCAAGGAACGCGCTGCTGGTGAACACTTCGGCGATTATGTGATCCGCAGCGGATATGTCAAGGCCGTTACTTCGGGTCTCAATTTCCACGACTGACGGCTAATGCCTGGCGGTCTGCATATGCCGTAGTTAACAATAACTTGTACAGATTAGCCATCAAGGGAATGCAAATCATGAGCCTGTTTTCTGGTGTTTTTGCGGGAGACAGGTTTATTTTGTTTGTTTATTTGGATTTTCGGCGGTTTTCTTTCATAATATAGAGTAGCAATACACCATTATAACTAAGAGCCATTATATATAGTGAGTAATGGATTCTGTACAGAAGAGGCGAATTGAATGATCATTATGAAATCGATGGAAGAGATTGAGAAAATGCGGGCAGCCGGTAAAATACTGGCGGAATGCCACCGGCAGATTGCCGGGTTGATCAAGCCGGGAATTACGACCTGGGAGATCGACCAGTTTGCCGAGAAGTTCATCCTCTCCCAGGGAGCAACCCCGGAGCAAAAAGGCTATCACGGTTATCCGTATGCTACCTGCGCATCTGTGAATGATGTCATCTGCCATGGCTTCCCGAAGCATGAGGAGCTGAAGGATGGAGATATTGTAACGATTGATATGGTAGTCAACCTGAACGGCTGGCTGGCGGATTCGGCCTGGTCCTACGGGGTGGGTACAATTAGTGAGCAGGCGGAGAAGCTGCTGGCGACGACCAAAGAATCTCTGTTCAAAGGCATCGAGCAGGCTGTAGCCGGCAACCGCATAGGGGACGTAGCGCATGCTATCCAGGTATACGCCGAATCTAACGGCTATTCCGTAGTCAGGGATTTCATTGGTCACGGGATTGGCTCCGAGATGCATGAAGCCCCTGAAGTGCCTCATTACGGCCCGGCGGGCAAAGGCCCGCGGATTAAGGAAGGCATGGTGTTCACCATTGAGCCCATGCTCAATACAGGCAGCTACCGGACCAAGGTGGATGCAGACGGGTGGACTGCGCGCACCATTGACGGAGGTCTGTCGGCCCAGTATGAGCATACGCTGGCGGTCACCCCGCAGGGGACCATTATTCTGACAGAGCTGTAAGGCTAAGCTTCAGCCTGATAACTTCATGCAGATTGTAAGATTAACCCGGACTGTGGTCATGTTTTCATGCCGCAGACCGGGTTTTTCTGTCTAACTGTGTCGGAATTCACGGCTTGCTTCTTTTTTATTGCATATAATGGGTAGACTTTAATGCTGAATAGAATAGAGGCTTGTGTAATGGCAACCGATAAACCGTGTAAGAATCTGCATCGCTCTCCCAGCCCGGCGCAGTGTATGGAGCATTATGGCTGCATCTATGAGAACAATCATCTCATTACGTTGCTGGTGGACCCGGAGAGTGGCGGTATTACTGATGCGAACCGGGCAGCCTGTGAGTTCTACGGCTACAGCATCCGGCAATTCAGGCAACTCCGGATCTGTGATCTGGCCGCTGACCGGACTTCGGGGGTTCAGGAGTTTGTGGATAAGGCGCTGCCTGAAGGCATGGACGGGAAGAACCGTGTGTTCATCGACCGCCATATCCAGGCCCGCGGGGAGCCCATCGATGTGGAGGTTCATACCGGCATGATGACGATGCTGGGGAAGAATTGCGTGTATACCGTAATTCATGATATCAGCGAACGGGTCCGCTCGGAGCAGCGGCTCAGAGAAAGCGAGGAGCGGTACAGGGATCTGGTCGAGCTCTGCCCCGAGCCCATTCTGGTCTACAGCGGGGGCACGATCCTGTTCGCCAACAAGCAGACTGAGCGGATGTTCGGCAATCCGAGGCAGGAGCTGATCGGCAGGAGGATCGAGGATTTCTTCGAGGAAGTGTACTTTCAGAGTGCGGAGCATAACAAGCTGCAGACAACAGGTCTGCTGAAGGAACGCTTCCGTATTGAGCAGCGGCTGATCAGGCAGCAGGACAACCGCATCTTTGATCTTGAAATTTCCGGCGTGCCGGTTATTTATGAGGAGTCCAAGGCGCTGCAGCTGGTGTTCAGGGATATCACTGAGAGCAAGAGGGAGATGGAGCGGGCGGTCCGGCTTCAGGAGCACCGGCATGCGGTATCCTTTCCGCTCTACAGCAAGGCGGTTCTGGAGAAGCTCTACATTCCGGCAAGAACCTTAAGCGGCGATTTCTTCATCTTCCATAAAGTCAATGAAGAGCAGGTCATCGGCTTCATCGGTGATGTGACGGGGAAGGGGATTACGGCCGCGCTGAATATCTCGGCCCTGCGGGTACTTTTCATGGACAGCCTGTCCTGTACACAGGACCCCGTGCAGGTGTTGAACGATCTGAATTCCAAAGCGCTGCAGCATCTGGGTGAGGATTATGTCGCCGGCTGCTGCTTTCTGCTCGACTTCAAGACAGGACAGCTCAAGGCTGCCGGAGCCGGGATTAATGAATTTCTCTATGTTCCCCGGGGCAGGGGCATGGAGAGGGTCATCGTTAAGGGGGCACCGCTCGGCATGTTTGAGAGCAGTGAGTTTGAGGAGAAGACCCTCCCGTTCGAGTCCGGAGACCGTTTTTGCTTTTATAGTGACGGAATGGAGCTGCTGTTCAGCACAGAAGAGCTCGGGCGGGAGCACAGTTATCTTCTGGAGAGGTTTGCCGGGGCTGCTCTGCAGGATGACTGCACCTGGCTCAGTCTGAATATCAAATGACGGACGGGGATTGCTGCTGTAAGGGGAGGGTAGAGTGTCAAGCAGGAGCATCAGCAGAGCGGCGATTACAGAACCTTTAAGGAGTGGGCCATGGAAGCTATTCATAAGGAAGTGATGCTTCACGGTCTGGAGCATCATCAGATGATCATTGACGGAATCATTCGGGAGCTTGACCTCGAAGCCCATGCTTTTGATATCCGCCTGATTCTGATCGAAGCGGTAACCAATGCCTATTATCACGGGAACCTCAGCGATTGCAGCAAGCCGATTACCATCCGTTATCTGCTTATGGATCAGCTGCTTAAGCTTCAGATTGAGGATTCGGGGGCCGGGGACGGCAAGGTGGTGTTCCCGGAGGCTATCGGGAACCATGAATTGATGGATGAAGGGGGCCGGGGCTTGTATCTGATCCGCTGCTTCTCGGACAGTGCTGAGATGATACATCATACGATGTACATCAGCAAGAGTATCGGTTCCTTATAGAGTCAAGAAGGGGAGAGTTCTGTGAAATTAAGTTTAAAAGTTAAAATGAGCATCCTGTTGCTTCTGATTATCAGTATCCCGCTGGGCATATCCGGCTACGTATCCTATCAGCTGGCATCCGGTGCCTTGCAGAAGACGATTGAAGAGGAATTAAGAGGGACCACTGCTTCTGCTGCGAAAGCGGTGGATGCCGAGCTTGAAGCAGTTGGCACGAATCTGGGAATCGCCAGCAAAAATAGCGTATTGGCCGATTTTGCCGGGAATCCGTCTGTGGCGTCCCTCAAAAGCACAGCGTTTTATTATATTTCCGGTGTGCAGAAAGACAACACCAAGCTATTGGAATCGCTGATTATCGCAGATACAAACGGCAGGGTGCTGATGACTAGCAGCTCCGGGGAGACGGGGCCTGATGTGAAGGACCGTCCGTACTTCCAGGAAGCGCTGCAGGGCAAGGACGCAGTCAGTGAGGTTATCCTGTCACGGGAGACGAATCAGTACATCGTAGCGATCGCCAGACCGCTGCGGGTGAAGGATCAGATTACCGGCGTGCTGATCGGAACCGCCTTGTTTGAGAATATCGCCTCACCGGTGACAGAGGTGAAGATTGGAGAGCATGGATACGGATATATGCTTGACCGTACCGGTCTCATCGTCTCGCATCCGGAGCAGGACAAGGTCCTGAAGGAGAAGCTGGACAGCGGCAGCAATGCTGAATTAAATGCGCTGGTCCAGCGGATGAAGGCGGGAGACACCGCGCATGGCTTCTACACCTATGAAGGCGTACATAAATATGTTTCTTTTCAGCCCGCAGGCCATTGGGTTGTAGCCACAACGGCCAATGTGCAGGATTACATGGCTCCGGCGGCCGAAATCCGTAACACTACGCTGATCCTCATCCTGGTCTGTATTGCCATTGCTATGGTGGCAGCGTATTTCTTCACCACCCGGAATATTGTGAATCCGATCCGGAAGCTGGAGCGAGCCATGGGCCTGGCAGGTGACGGCGACCTGACCGTTCATACGTCAATTCAAACCGGGGATGAGCTCCAAATGCTGAGTGAATCGTTCAACACCATGATTGACAAACAGGAGGCGATTATTGAGAAAGTGAGAGCGGGTTCCCTGTCCCTCACCTCCATGTCGGAGGAGATGGCGGCATCTTCAGAGGAGATCAGCGCCTCTATTCAGGAAATCAGCTCCAGTACCCAGGAGATTGCATCCGGCGCAGAGAACAACAACCAGTCGGTCATCAATGCTTCCCAGGTGCTCGTTCAGCTCTCCAGTCTGGTGCAGCTGGCGCAGAGCAAGGCGTCGGCTACCTCCGGCAATGCGGAGACTACTCATCAGGCGGCACAAGAAGGAAGAGCCAGAGTCATTCATACCGTAGAAGCAATGAATACCATTCACAGCAGCACCAAAGAGACCGAAGCATTATTGTATACGGTCAGCGGGTTGTCGGAGAAGGTATCCGCAATTACCGGTACCATCAACAAGATTGCCGAGCAGACGAATCTGCTGGCTCTGAATGCGGCAATTGAAGCCGCGAGAGCAGGAGAGAACGGCCGAGGCTTCAGTGTGGTGGCCGGTGAAGTCCGGAAGCTGTCGGATGAGACCCACACCAATGCCGGTGAGATTACGGATCTGGTCAACGAGATGATCTCGCGGATTACCGAGGCCGTAGATTCGATGAGAGGCGCTGCCGGAGCAGTAGAGAGCGGTGTGAGCATTGTGAATGAGACGGACCGAGCCTTCGTCCATATCATACAGTCTGTTGAGATGATCACGGATAATGTGCAGGAGATTCTGGATATTACCAGAGATGAAGTAGCTACCTCAGACCAGATCATCAAGCTGATTGATTCTATGGGCACGATCTCGGAACTCGCGGCAGCAAACACAGAGAATGTATCCAGCGCTACAGAAGAACAGGCGGCTACGGTCAATAATTTTGCAGCCTCCGCCCAGGAGATCAGTGCCATGGCTAATGAGCTGGAGATTCTTGTAGAGAAATTTAAAATCAGGGGTGAGTAGCTTGAGCGAGATGATCATTGAGATGCCGGAGCTGTTCTCGGTTGAGGAAGCCGGTCAGTTCAGGGAGACAGTACGGGGTTATATTCTTGGGGGACATTCAAGCTTCCTGCTTGATTTCGGGACCTGCCGTTTCATTGACAGTACCGGTCTTGGAGTGATTGTCAGCTCCTACAAGAAATGTGTAGAGGCGGGAGGCACCATCAGGCTGACGGGCCTGAACGACAATGTACGGAAGATTTTTGAGCTGACCCGCCTGACCCATGTGTTTGAAATCATATAGACCTGTTAACTTGAACAAAGGCAGGGCCGCCCTTCACAGGACGGTCCTGCCTTTGCCGTTGCTTTCGGTTGAATCACTTGATCCTGCAATGCGGCGCATCCTGCTAATCGGTGATGTTCCGCGTGTAATACTCGATGATGTCCTTGCGGCGGATGATGCCGAGGAAGATTCCGCTGTCGTCCACTACCGGAACGAAGTTCTGGTCTGCTGCCAGAGTCAGCATATCCTCCATCTGCGCGTGGATCTCGACGCTCTCGTTATGCACATGACGCTGAATGGAGCCAACGGTCACCTCGTTCATATTCGCGAAGCTCAGTCCGTCGGTGTTCTTCAGCTTCCATAGCAGATCGCCCTCCGACAAGGTCCCAACATATTTACCGGCATCGTCAATAATTGGAATGGCCGAATAATAATGATTCTCCAGCTGATCCAGCGCTTCCCGCATAGAGATCGAGGAAGTAATGAACGCAACCTGATCCTTGGGCAGCAAAAATGAGGATATTTCCATAGGTTAGTCTCCTTTACAGTAGGATGAAGGAGTCAATTTCATAATTCGATTTGTTAAATAGCAAGACTGGGCCAAAATCTAAGGTCACATTTTTAAAAAGATTAGGCGATTTGCTGAGAGTTTCTCAAC